>NZ_JACAPT010000028.1:0-106220 GCF_013385565.1 Pseudomonas sp. E6002
TGTAAGAGCGGAACCAATAGCGGCCGTTACCTAAATAACGGATATACACACCCACCCGGCTCCGCATCTTTGATAGGTGTATGTCAGGCGTGTACCCGGACCCACACGCTGACCAAAATCGTAGCCGCCATCAACCACGCTACCGCCGCCACCGCCAGCGAAGCCTCCAGACGCATCCGGTCAACCATCACATACAACGTCGCCAGGTACACAAAGTACGGAATGATCGACCACATCCCGAACACGATCGTGGTCTTCAGATCCTCCACCGACCGACCCTTGCCGACAATGTAATGCGCAATCAACGCGAACGTCGGAAACAGCGGCACCAACCCTGCAATGTAGTAGTTCTTGGTCTTGGCCAGCGCCGCCAGAATCAGCACCACCCCCGCACCCAATGCCGCCTTCAACAATAAATCCACAATGCGCTCCTAGTGGCTCAGCCCGTACTTCTTGACCTTATCGAACAACGTGGTCTTGGCCATCCCCAGTTCCTGGCTGGCCTGGGTCAGGTTGCCGCCGCTGCGTTGCAAGGCATCGTTGAGCAGGTTGCGCTCGAACGCCTCCACCGCTTCGGTAAAGGCCAGCCCATGGTTGCCGCTGCTGGCGCCGCTCTTCTTGAACGCCGGCAAACCGAGGGCAAACCGCTCGGCCACGTTGCGCAGTTCACGCACGTTGCCCGGCCAGTCATGGCTCATCAGGCTGGACAGGGTCTGGTTGTCGAGGTCCGGCGCGGTGCGGTCGAAACGCAGCGACGACTGCTGCAGGAAGTGTTCGAACAACTGCAGGATGTCTTCGCGGCGTTCACGCAGCGGCGGCAGTTCCAGGGTCACCACGTTGAGGCGGTAGTACAGGTCGCTGCGAAACTGGTTGGCGCGGCTCAGGTCGTCGAGGTCGGACTTGGTCGCGGCGATCACCCGGCAATCCACCGCCACGCTCTGGTTCGAGCCCAGGCGTTCCAGGGTGCGTTCCTGCAACACCCGCAGCAGCTTGATCTGCAGGTTCATCGGCATGCTTTCCACTTCGTCGAGGAACAGCGTGCCTTCGTGGGCGTGTTCGATCTTGCCGATGCGGCGCTTGCCGGCACCGGTGAACGCGTTGGCTTCGTGGCCGAAGATTTCGCTTTCGAACAGGTTCTCCGGCAGGCCGCCGCAGTTCAAGGCGACGAACTGGTGGGAGTGGCGCCGGCTGAAATCGTGCAGGCAGCGCGCGACCAATTCCTTGCCGGTGCCGGTCTCGCCCTCGATCAACACGTTGGCCGAGGTGTCGGCGACGTTGGCGATCAATTCCCGCAGGTTCTGCATGGCCGGAGAGCGACCGATGATCCGGCCTTCCAGCGAATCGCGCTCGGCCAGTTGCCGGCGCAGCGACCAGACTTCCCGGGCCAAACCGCGTTGTTCCAGGGCGCGGCGGGCTACGTCCACCAGGCGCTCGGGAGAGAAGGGTTTCTCCATGAAGTCATAGGCGCCGTTGCGCATCGCGCCCACGGCCATGGAGATATCGCCGTGGCCGGTGATCAGCACCACCGGCAGGCTTTTATCCAGGGCCTTGAGCCGGGTCAGCAACTCCAGGCCGTCGATGCCCGGCAGGCGAATATCGCTGATGACGATGCCGGCGAAGTTTTCACCGACGAGGGTCAAGGCTTCTTCGGCACTGCCCACGCCCACGCTGGGAATGTCTTCCAGGGCCAGGGCTTGCTGGCAGCCGAGCAATACATGGGGGTCGTCTTCGACGATCAGGACGGTCAGGTCGGTGGTTTTTTCTGCGTTCATTTCGACTCGACTTGTTGAGGGCTCGCCAGCGGCAAACTCAGGACAAAGGCAGTACCACCGCTGGCCGGATGCTCGACGGCGAGGTTGCCGCCGGTCGCCGCCGCGAGGCTGGCCGACAGCGTCAGGCCGAGGCCCAGGCCTTGTTCGCCGGGTTTGGTGGTAAAGAACGGTTCGAACAAATGCTTGCGGGTCTCGGGATCAATCCCGTGGCCGTTATCGCGCACCCGCAGGCGATATTTGCCGTCGGCGATGTCGCCTTCCAGCCACAGTTCGGGGGCCGGTTGCGCCTGCATCGCGTCCAGGGCGTTGCCCATCAGGTTGACCAGGATCTGCTCCAGGCGTGTCTGGTCGATCTGCAACTGCGCGCTGCTGAAGTGGCGGTGCACCGTCAGCGGCAGGGTCTCCAGGCGACTGCCGAGGATCTGGAACGTAGCGTCCACCGCCTTGCCCAGATTGGCTTCGCCCTGGTCATCGCCACGCCGGGCAAAGGAGCGCAGGCTGGCGGTGATGCGACCCATGCGGTCGATCAGTTCGTTGATGGTCTTGAGGTTGGCACTGGCGGTGTCCAGCGCCCCACGCTCAAGGAAGCGCACGGTGTTGCCCGACAGGGTACGCAGGGCGGCCAGTGGCTGGTTCAATTCATGGGCGATGCTGGTGGACATCTGGCCGATGGCCGCGAGTTTGCCGGCCTGCACCAGTTCGTCCTGGGCCCGGCGCAAGGTTTCCTCGGCCTGGCGCCGCTCGCGAATCTGGCTCTTGAGCCGCTCGTTGCTGGCCCGCAGGTCGGTGGTGCGTTCGGCAATCCGTCGCTCCAGCTGGTTATTGGCTTCCTGCAGGGCTTCCCGGGCGGCGAGGCGGGTGGCAATCACCTTGCGGCGCTCGTTCCAGGCAATCAGCAGGAATGCCACCAGCGCAAAGGCTACGGCCACCAGTATGCCCTGGTTGATGGCGGCCCGGCGCAGGTCGTTCAGCGGGGTGAGCAGGGTGAAATTCCAGGGGGTGTCGTTCAGCGGGCGGGTCTGGGCCAGGTAGCTGACCTCATGCTCGTCGGCCACCACTTCGCTGTTGGCCGGGAAGGTCAATTTCTCGGTGCCTTCGTTGAGGCGTTCGCGGGCCAGTGGTTCCAGCTCGTTGAGCGTCGCCCAGTAGTATTGCAGGCTGTGGGCGAGGCGGTCCTTGGTGTCATCGCTCAATGGCCGCACGGACTTGAGGCGACGGGCCGGGTCGCTGGAGAGAATGATGATGCCATTCTCGTCACTGACGAAGGCCTCCAGGCGCGCCCGCTGCCAGCGCTCTTCCAGCGCTTCCAGGCGTACCTTGACCACGGCGACGCCGATGATCTTGCCGTGTTCTTCCAGGCCATGGGCCAGGTAATAGCCGGGTTCGCCGTTGGTGCTGCCGATGCCGTAGAACCGGCCGGGCTGGCCGCGCACGGCATTCTGGAAATAGGCACGGAAGGACAGGTCTTCACCCTGGTAACTGTCGGCATCGCGCCAGTTACTGGTCGCCAGCACACGGCCGGTGGTGTCCATCACGTAGATCGCCCGGCTGCGACTGCGCCGGTTCAGGCCTTCGAGGTAGTCGTTGACGGTTTTGCGGGTTTCTTGATTCGGGTCTGCCAACAGCCTGGAGACGCTGGATTCCAGCTCCAGGAGACTGGGCAGGTAGGTGTATTTGCTGAGTTCGCTCTCGACGGTGCGGGCGTGCAATTCCAGTTGGCGTTCGCCGGTATCGCTGAGGGTGCGGATCCCATAGAACTCGCTGATCCAGAAGCCGACGTAACCCAGTCCGATCATCAGGGCGATGATCAGCGGCGGCAGGAACAATTGGCGAATCAGACGAGGCTTCACGGCAAGTGATGGCGGCGCGGCGCGAAAGAGGTTGGGGTCGCATTTCATCACAGATGCCTTGGGTCAACCAGTTGTGGTGAGTGGGGTTGCCCGACCCACCACAACAGGGCAGTGCTTAGTGCTGCAGGATTTTCTCGAGGAAGTGCTGCGCACGCTCGGAGCGGGCGCTGATGTCGCCGAAGAATTCCTCTTTCGGGCAGTCTTCGATGATCTTGCCGGCGTCCATGAAGATCACCCGGTCGGCTACCTTGCGGGCGAAACCCATTTCGTGGGTCACGCACATCATGGTCATGCCTTCCTGGGCCAACTGCACCATCACGTCGAGCACTTCGTTGACCATTTCCGGGTCGAGGGCCGAGGTCGGTTCGTCGAACAGCATGACGATCGGGTCCATCGCCAGCGCACGGGCAATCGCCACACGCTGTTGCTGGCCGCCGGAAAGCTGGCCCGGGTGCTTGTGGGCGTGAGCCGACAGGCCGACGCGCTCCAGCAGTTGCAGGCCCTTCTTGGTGGCTTCTTCCTTGCTGCGGCCCAATACCTTGATCTGCGCGATGGTCAGGTTTTCGGTGATGGTCAGGTGCGGAAACAGCTCGAAGTGCTGGAACACCATGCCGACGCGCGAGCGCAGTTTCGGCAGGTTGGTCTTCGGGTCGGCAATGGAGGTGCCATCGACCACCACGTCGCCTTTCTGGAACGGTTCCAGGGCGTTGACGCACTTGATCAGGGTCGATTTGCCCGAGCCGGACGGCCCGCACACCACGATCACTTCGCCTTTTTTAACCTCGGTGCTGCAATCGGTCAGCACCTGGAAGTCGCCATACCACTTGTTGATATTCTTGATAGAGATCATACGGCAAACCTTTTTTGCAGACGCTTGACCAGCAGCGAGGCGGAAAAGCTGATGATGAAGTAGACGACACCGGCGAAGATCAGGAACTCATTGGAGCGGCCGATGATGTCGCCGTTGGAACGGGCGGAGTTGAGGAAGTCCACCAGGCCCACGGTGTAGACCAGCGAGGTGTCCTGGAACAGGATGATCGACTGTTGCAGCAGCAACGGGGTCATCTTGCGGAACGCCTGGGGCAGGATGATCAGGCGCATGGTCTGGCCGTAGGTCATGCCCATCGCTTGCGCCGCGGCCATCTGGCCCTTGGGGATCGACTGCACGCCGGCCCGCACGATTTCGCAGAAGTACGCCGCCTCGAACATCATGAAGGCCACGACGCAGGAGGTGAACGCACCGATCGGGGTGTCTTCGCCGGTGATCCAGCGCAGCACGAACGGCACCGCCAGGTAGAACCAGGTGATCACCAGCAGCAGCGGGATCGAGCGGAAGTAGTTCACGTAGGCGCCGGCCAGGCGCGACAGCAGTTTGCTGGACGACAGGCGCATCAGCGCGAGGATCGTACCCAGGATGATGCCGCCGACCACGCCCATGACCATCAACTGCAAGGTCATGACCATGCCGTTCCACAGGCCCGGGATGGCGGGGATGATGCCGCTGAAATCGAAGTCCATTATTTACCCCCCACGGAGATCAGGCCGGGCACGGCGACTTTCTTCTCGACCACGCGCATCAGCAGCATCAGGCTCATGTTCAGGGTGAAATAGATCAGCGTGGCCAGGGTGAAGGCCTCGAACAGGTTGGCCGAGAACTCGGCGGTCTGTTTGGTTTGCGCCAGCAGTTCCATCAAGCCGATCAGGGACGCCACGGAGGAGTTCTTGAAGACGTTGAGGAATTCCGAGGTAAGCGGCGGAATGATGATGCGGTAGGCCTGGGGCAGCAGCACGTTCCAGTAGATCTGCGGCAGCTTGAAGCCCATGGCGCGCGCGGCGGATTCCTGGCCCCGTGGCAGCGCCTGGATGCCGGTACGCACTTGTTCGCACACACGGGCAGCGGTGAACAGGCCCAGGCACACCACAACGCTCAGGTAGGCCGAGGTGGTCGGGTTGAGGTCTTGTTTGTACCAGTCCTGCAGGTTCTGCGGCAGCAGGTCGGGTATCAGGAAATACCAGATGAACAGCTGAACCAGCAGCGGTACGTTGCGAAACAGTTCCACGTAGCAGGTCGCGATGCCCGATACGATGCGGTTTGGCACGGTGCGCATGACGCCCAGAATGGACCCCAGCAGCAAGGCGATAATCCATGCCACGACGGCGATGGCAATGGTCCAGCCCAAGCCGGCGATGTACCAGTCGAGATAAGTCTCGCTGCCCACGCCGGTGGACTTGAAGAACACGCCCCAGTCCCAGTTGTAATTCATTAGGGTCTCCCCTCGAGATCGATCGATGTACAAGCACCCGCTTGGGGAAGATCCTTTCCCGCCCGACGGTGAACGCCAGGCACACGCGATCGGCTCGAAAACCGCCAGGTCGAGTGTTCCAAAATTAAAGCCAGCAGGTAGCAACAGACGCCTGAGGGAGGGTTGGCTCCCTCAGGACATAAGCTTAGTCAGGTATCAGATTTTTACGTCAGGCGCTGGCTTGTCGCTTGGGTTGGCGATCAGATCCTTGACCTTGTCGCTCATCGGGAAGTTGAGGTTCAGGCCTTTTGGTGGAATCGGGCTCTCGAACCACTTGCTGTAGATCTTGTTGATCTCGCCAGACTTGTACAGGCCGACGATCGCATCATCCACGGCCTTCTTGAAGGCTGGGTCGTCTTTGCGAACCATGCAGGCGTAGGCTTCGAAGGACTGTGGAGTACCGGTGATGACCCAGTCGTCCGGCTTCTTGGCCTTGGCTTCTTCACCGGCCAGCAGCGCGTCGTCCATCATGAAGGCAACGGCGCGGCCGCTTTCCAGCATCTGGAAGGATTCGCCGTGGTCCTTGGCGGAGATGACGTTCATGCCCATCTGCTTGTCGGCGTTCATCGCCTTGATGATGCGCTCGGACGTGGTGCCGGCGGTGGTCACGACGTTCTTGCCTTTCAGGTCGGCGAAATCGCTGTAGGACGGCTTGCCTTCCTTGTCTTTCTTGACCAGCAGGCGGGTGCCGATTTCGAAGATATTGACGGTGAAGTCAACCTGCTGGGCGCGTTCGGCGTTGTTGGTGGTGGAGCCGCACTCGATATCCGCGGTGCCGTTCTGGATCAGCGGGATACGGGTTTGCGAGGTGACCAGGTTGTACTTGGTCTTCAGGTCGGGTTTGTTCAGGTCTTTTTTCAGGGCTTCAACGATAGCCAGCTGAATGTCGTGGGAGTAGCCCACGGGTTTGCCCGAACCATCCGCGATATAGGAAAACGGAATGGAGCTGTCGCGGTGAGCGAGAGTGATCGTGCCGGAGTCGTTGATTTTCTTCAGTGTGCCGGTGAGTTCGGCGGCGAAAACTGGAGTGCTGATCAGAGCAGCAGCGATAGCTGCGCCCAGGATATGGGGAACGATGCGCATCAATACTTCCTCGACATTTGTTTTTTTTATGAGACCGGTTGGGACGGCCACGTTTTTATATAAACAGTACTGCGAAAGCCTGTGACGGCTCCTGAGGCGCCTCAGGCAATCGCCTACGAGTGTAGAGCATGAGTCGTGCCAGACCAGAAATAAAAGGTTAACCATATGATTTATATAGAGATTAACTTTGTGTTACGGGTTTTTTCTCCTGTTTTGGTCCGGCAAACCGAATAGGTTGAGCTATGGCGTTCGGAAAACCGAATGGCGGCGTGGGCCTGTATCGCCCATGAAAAAGCCCCGAGAGTGTGGCTCCCGGGGCTTTTGGGTGTGGCTCTGTCAGAACGTGTAGTCGGCCGACACCACTGCCGCGCGGCCATCGCCGGGCACTGCCCAACCGTTGTTGCGGATACGGGTGAGGTACTCCTTGTCGAACAGGTTGTTGATGTTTAGCTGCAGGTTCAACTGTTTGTTGACCTTGTAACCGAGCATCGCACGCTGCACCGCATAGCCGGGGGAAGTCGGCGAGTTGGCGGCGCTGACCAGGTACTGCTTGGTTTGCGCCGTGATGCCGTAGCCCACCTGGAAGTCGTAGGGCAGGTCGTACACCGTCCAGATGCTGGCTGCATGTTTGGGGGTGAAGGTCAGCGGCTCGCCTTTCTGCACGTCGATGCCGGTGGTCGCCAGGGTGTAATCGCTGGCGCTGCGCAGCACACGAGTGTTCAGGTAGGTGTAGTTGGCGAAGACTTTCCAGTGGTCAGTAAGTTGGCCGCTCAGGCCCAGCGCCACACCGTCTGCACGTGCCTTGCCGTCGAGGGTCTGGGTGCCGCTCAGGTTGCTCGGGTCATTGTCGGCGACTTTATAGTTGGTGCGGTCATTGCGGAAGATCGCGCCCGTCAGCGAGAGGGCATTGTCGAGCAGGTCCCATTTGGTGCCGATCTCATAGCTGACGGCGGTTTCCGGGGAAACATCGCAGTTGTTGGTGGCGATGCTTGAGCTTTTGGCCGGGGTGTAGCAACCCCCATTGACGCTGGCCTGGGACGGCGTCTTGCTGTTGCCGTAGGCGATATAGAAGCTGCCGTTTTCCACCGGTTTGTAGACCAGCGCCAGGCGGTAAGAGGTCAGGTCATCCGCCTGGCCGTAGCGAGTGCCGGGCGTTTCCACGCCAGTGCTGGAATAGGCATTGGTCACCGAGCTGCCGGCGTTGTGCTCGTAACGCAGGCCGCCGTTGATTTCCCACTGTGGGTTGAGCTTGAGCGTGTCGAAGGCATAGGCGGCGCGGTTGTTCAGCGCGCCGTCAATGTGGGCGGCCCGGGTGAAGTTGACGGGGCCGGACCATTCGGAGTTCGGATCGCTGTAGCTGACCGGTGGTGGGACGATGGTGCTGCCGTTGGCGTTGGTCAGCCATTTACCGGTATCCGCCTCGTATTCCTCGCGGCTGATGGCGATGCCGGTCACCAGCGTGTGGTCGATGAACCCGGTGCTGAAGTGGCTGGTGACGTCGGTCTGGTTGGTGAACATCTTGTTCTGGGTGTTGCGCTCGTTACCCAGTGAGCCGCCGCTTGGCTGGAAGTAGCCCGGCTGCAGGCCTGCGGCGCAAGGGGCGCCGGTGATCTGGGTGCCGCTGGCCAGACAGCCGGTCAATGCACCTTCGGGGCCGGAAGCGCGCAGGTCCTGGCGCACCCGCTCGACGCGGGTGAAGTTGCGCACCGAGACGGCGTCGTTGAAGTCGTGTTCGAGCTTCAGGCTGAACGAGTCCGAGGTGATTTGCTGGTCATTGATGTTGTGGTAGCCGTAGTAGTCGCTCCAACCCACGCCCGGCATGGGCTTGCCGTTGTAGATCGGGATCCCGTACTGCGGCGTGTTGTTGTCTTTCTGGTGCTCATAACTGACGGTGACGCGTGTCGGCGTGCCCAGGCCAAACGCGATGGAGGGCGCGATGCCCCAGCGTTCGTAATCTTCATAATCGCGGCCAGGCACGTCGTTACCATGGGCCATCAGGTTCAGGCGGAACGCGGTGGTGTCGTTCAGCGTCTGGTTGGTGTCCAGGGTGGTGCGCTTGTAGTTATCGGTGCCGATGCCCGCACTGATGGTGGTTTTGTCGCGTAATTCCGGCTGTTTGCTCACCAGGTTGATGGTGCCACCGACCGCGCCGGAGCCGGAATACACCGAACTTGCGCCGCTGACAACTTCGACCTGCTCCAGGTTGAACGGGTCGGTGCGGCTGTACTGCGCGCTGTCGCGCACGCCGTCCACGTAGATGTCGCCGCTGGCGGAGAAGCCGCGCAGGTTGATGCTGTCGCCATACCCGCTGCCGCCTTCGCCGGCACCGAAGGTGATCCCCGGCACGGTGCTGAGCACGTCGCGCAGGGTCAGCAGGTTCTGGTCATGAATGACTTCCTTGGGCACCACCGTGATGGTCTGCGGCGTGTCGCGCAATGGCTCGGTGTACTTGGGGGAAGAAGGGGCCACAGGGTTGTAGACGCTCTGGCTCGGGGCCTGGCCTTCGATGCTGGTCGCGCCGAGTTGGATGACCCCTGTGTTGTCTTCTGGTGCGGGCTCCGCCGCGTAACTGAATCCTCCTTGCGCAGCCACTGCCAGGCCCACTGCCGACGCGAGCAAATGCCGCGATGAGAGGGGGGCAGAACTGATGCCGGTAGCCATTGAGTAATCTCTTGTTGGTGTTAGTGAGATGCGATCGTAATTGATAAGCGATCTCAAATGTAATACTTTGTAACCAAATAAATCATGAAACTTTTTGCGGTCCTTGATCGCTACTCGGGGCAGGAATGCAGAGCGCACAGCCAGGCAGCGAGCCCTCGGATATCGGTGATAACCCGCGTGCCTATGTGCGCTGGGTGATGCATGCGGCACAGCTGGGAGATGCCGACGCACAGGCGACCCTGGCCCAGCTGCTGCTCGACGGTCGTGGCGTGCAGAAGGATGAGGCGCTGGGGTTGAGCTGGTTTCGCATCGCTGCGCGGCAGCGTCACCCCATGGCGATCAACATGATCGGGCGCTGCCTGGAGAATGGCTGGGGCTGCGAGGTCGACTTGGAAGACAGTGCGCGGCATTACCGCAAGGCCGCCGATCTGGGGCTGGATTGGGGTTTGTATAACTACGGCCAGTTGCTGACGCGTGGCCGTGGTGTGGAGCGTGACCTTGTCGCGGCATATGAACTGTTCCGCCAGGCTGCGGCCAAGGGGCACGCCAAGTCGATGAACCTGTTGGGTCGGTTCCACCATGAAGGCGTGGTGGTGCCCAAGGATGTTCAACTGGCGCGCCAGTGGTATCAGCGCTCAGCCGAGGCCGGGGATTTCCGCGGGCAATACAACCATGCTGCGGAGCTGGCTCACGACGGCGACGAAGTGCAGGCCTGCCTATGGTTGGAGCGGGCTCTCGCGACGGCCACGCCAGGCTTTTTGCAGGCGGCTTATCCCGTGTTGCTGGGCTCTGCCTTCAGCGGGATTCGTGAAATGGGCCTGCGCTATCAGCGTCATCTGCAGGCATGAAAAAGCCCCTGGACCTTTCGGTGCAGGGGCTTTTTTACGTCGGGCTGATCAGGCCGCTTCGATCTTGCCGCGGTTGTGCTCAACCTTGGACAGGTAACGCTGCACGTTCTCCTGCTCCTGCGGCGTGGTGAACAGGCCCAGCTTGCTGCGGCGCCACAGGATGTCCTGGGGCTGAGTGGCCCATTCTTCAGCGCACAGGTAATCGACTTCGCGGGTGTACAGGCCGCCACCGAGGTGGTCACCCATGTCCGCCAGCGATTGCACGCCTTCCAGCAGGCGCCAGGTGCGGCTGCCGTAAGTGGTGGACCAGCGACGGGCAATCTCGCTCGGCACCCAGTCGTATTTGCTACGGATTGCATCGGCCAGGGCTTCTGGCGTGCTCATGTTTTCGCCGCCGGGCAGGGTGGCTGTAGCCGTCCAGCTTGGGCGCATCTGCGTGAAGTAAGGCGCCAGTTGTGCCATCGCCGATTCGGCCAGCTTGCGGTAGGTGGTCAGCTTGCCGCCGAACACCGACAGCAACGGCGCCTCGCCCGAGGTGCCGGACAGCGCCAGGGTGTAGTCGCGGGTCACGGCCGACGGGTTGTCGGACTCGTCGTTGCACAGCGGGCGCACGCCGGAATAGGTGTGCACGATGTCATCGCGGCTCAGTTGTTTCTTGAAGTGCGCGTTGACCACCTTGAGCATGTAGTCGGTTTCACCTTCGGTAATCGCCACTTTCGCCGGGTCGCCGGTGTATTCGCGGTCGGTGGTGCCGATGATGGTCAGGTGGTTCAGGTACGGAATGGTGAAGACGATACGCTGGTCTTCGTTCTGCAGGATGTGCGCGTGGGCGCCTTCATACAGCTTCGGTACGATCAGGTGGCTGCCCTGGATCAGACGGATGCCGTAGGGCGAATCCAGCTTCAAGTCATCCTTGATGAACTTGGCCACCCACGGGCCGGCGGCGTTCACCAGCGCTCGGGCGCGGATCGAGAACAGGCTGCCGTCGGCACGTTCCATGTTCATTTCCCACAGGCCTTTGCTGCGGTGTGCGCTGACGCAACGGGTCTGGGTGTGGATGTGCGCACCCTTTTCCCGCGCAGCCATGGCGTTGAGTACTACAAGGCGGGCGTCGTCGACCCAGCAATCGGAGTATTCGAAGCCTTTGGTGATTTCGCTTTTCAGCGGGCTGTCGGGGCCGAACTTGAGGCTCTTGGAGCCTTCGAGTTTTTCCCGCTTGCCCAGATGGTCATACAGGAACAGGCCGGCGCGAATCATCCATGCCGGACGCAGGTGCGGGCGGTGAGGCAATACAAAGCGCATCTGCTTGACGATGTGCGGGGCCTTGGCCAACAGCACCTCACGTTCAGCCAGGGCCTCGCGCACCAGGCGGAATTCGTAATGCTCCAGGTAACGCAGGCCACCGTGGATCAGCTTGCTGCTCGCGGAGGAAGTGTGGCTGGCCAGGTCGTCCTTTTCGCAAAGGAATACCGACAAACCGCGACCGGCTGCGTCTGCTGCAATCCCGACGCCATTGATCCCGCCACCGATAACGGCGACGTCATAGACTTCGGCAAGCGGTGGGGCAGGCAAGGTAGAAGGGTTCATCGGCTGGCCTCGCAATCTTTTTCGTATTGGAATTCGAACATAAATGTTCATTTGCGAAAATGGTAGCTTATAAACGCAGGTACAGCCAGCCCGCTTCGATTGAAAATACTGATCGAAGGGCGAAGAAAGGAAAATTTGTGAACATCAGGGGGCAGGACACCCCCTGTATAGGCTTACACCACTTCCAGCCGAATCTTGTGCTGATTCAGCAACTGCACCAGTGCCGGGACCGGCTGCTGATCGGTGACTAAACAATCGATCAAGCTGATCGGTCCCAGGCGAATCATGGCGTTGCGCCCGAATTTGCTGGAGTCCGCCGCCAGGATCACCTTGCGCGCATTGGCAATGATCGCCTGGGAAACCCGTACTTCCTGGTAATCGAAGTCCAACAGGCTGCCGTCTTCATCGATGCCGCTGATGCCCACCAGGGCAAAATCGACCTTGAACTGGTTGATAAAGTCGACGCTGGCCTGGCCTACCACGCCGCCATCCCGGCGCACGTTGCCGCCGGTCAGGAGTACGTCGAAGTCGTCTTTGGCACTCAGCATCATGGCGACGTTGAGGTTATTGGTGATGATTTTCAGGTGGCTGTGGTTAAGCAGCGCACGCGCGATCGATTCGGTGGTGGTACCGATGTTGATAAACAGCGAGGCGTGATCGGGGATTTGCGCGGCGATGGCTTCGCCGATGCGCTGTTTTTCGTCGCGCATCTGGTCGGCACGCATGGCGTACGCGGTGTTTTCAACGCTGGAGTCATAGGCTGCGCCGCCATGGTAGCGGCGCAACAGATTGGCTTCCGCCAGTTGATTGATATCGCGGCGGATGGTTTGCGGGGTGACAACGAAGAGCTGCGCCATTTCCTCGATACTCACATAGCCGCGTTCGCGAACCAGTTCGAGGATTTGTTGCTGGCGGGGAGGCAGATTCATGGTGCGTCCTTTGGGCTGCCGTAAAAAGTGGCCCATGATGACGCAGGAATCTGCTCCCTGCCAGTTACAACCCTATGCGCGTCCGGCGCTTGGCTTATTCAGCGCCTTCGTGGGGTTCCCAGTCGCGGGTGCGGCTGACTGCTTTCTGCCAGCCGGCGTAGAGTTTTTCCTTCGCCGCTTCTTCCAGCTGCGGTTCGAATTGACGCTCGATTACCGCCTTGCCACGCAGTTCGTCCAGACTGCCCCAGAAACCGCACGCCAGGCCGGCCAGGTAGGCGGCGCCCAACGCGGTGGTTTCGCGCATTTGTGGGCGTTCAACCTGGGTACCGAGGATGTCGGCCTGGAACTGCATCAGGAAGTTGTTGGCGACCGCGCCACCGTCTACCCGCAGGGATTTGAGGCGTTCGCCGGAATCCTGCTGCATGGCATCGAGTACGTCGCGGGTCTGGTAGGCAATCGACTCCAGGGCTGCACGAATGATGTGATCCACGCGTACACCACGGGTCAGGCCGAACAGCGCACCACGGGCATACGGGTCCCAGTACGGAGCGCCCAGGCCGGTGAAGGCTGGCACCAGGTACACGCCGTTGCTGTCCTTGACCTTGCCGGCGAAGTATTCGGTGTCGGTGGCATCGGCGATGATCTTCAACTCATCACGCAGCCATTGCACGGTGGAACCGCCGTTGAACACGGCGCCTTCCAGGGCGTAGGCCACTTCGCCACGCGGGCCGCAGGCGATGGTGGTGAGCATGCCGTGCTTGGATTTCACCGCCTTGTCGCCGGTGTTCATCAGCAGGAAGCAGCCGGTGCCGTAGGTGTTTTTCGCCTGGCCCGGTTCTACGCACATTTGGCCAAACAGCGCCGCCTGTTGGTCACCGGCGATACCGCCGATGGCGATACCGCTTTTGGTGCGACCGTAGATTTCCGAGGAAGACTTCACTTCCGGCAGCATTTCGCGCGGCACGTCGAGAATCTCCAGCATCTTCGCATCCCACTCCAGGGTGTGGATGTTGAAGAGCATGGTGCGCGAGGCGTTGGTGTAGTCGGTGACGTGGGTCTTGCCACCGGTAAATTTCCAGATCAGCCAGCTGTCGATGGTGCCGAACAGCAGCTCGCCGTTACGCGCACGTTCGCGGCTGCCTTCGACGTTGTCGAGGATCCACTTGAGCTTGGTGCCGGAGAAGTACGGGTCGGTGACCAGGCCGGTGGTGTCGTTGATGTATTGTTCGTGGCCGTCGCGCTTGAGCTGCTGGCAGATCTCGGTGCTGCGGCGGCATTGCCAGACGATCGCGTTGTAGATCGGGCGGCCGGTGATTTTGTCCCATACCACGGTGGTTTCACGCTGGTTGGTGATACCGATGGCCGCGACCTGGTCATGGTGCAGGCCGGCTTGTGCCAGGGCCTCGACCATCACCGCGCTCTGGGTGGCGAAAATCTCCATCGGGTCATGTTCGACCCAGCCGGCTTGCGGGTAATGCTGGGTGAATTCACGCTGGGCGGTGCAGACCACGTTGGCGTCACGATCGAAGATGATCGCCCGGGAACTGGTGGTGCCCTGATCGAGGGCAATGATGTAGTTCTTATTCTGAATGTCGGTCATGTCGATTGCCTTGGACGGAGAATAGGGAAGTCAGTAAACAGCCTGGGCCGCAAAAGGGCAGTACGGTCCAGGCTATCGCATCAGGAAGTACGGGTTTTGGCGGTGGCAGCCGCTTCGGTTGCATCAGTTGTAGCAGGTGCGGCGCTGGGCAGGTGACGGGCAATCAGCCCGCGATAGGCGGCAGCACCGAGGCAGGCGCCGACAATCGGCGCAAAGATCGGAATCAGGAAGTAAGGAATGTCGCGCCCGCCAGTGAAAGCCATTTCACCCCAACCGGCGAAAAAGGTCATCAGCTTGGGGCCGAAGTCACGGGCCGGGTTCATCGCAAAGCCGGTCAGCGGGCCCATGGCACTGCCGATCACGGCAATCAGCAAACCAATCAGCAGCGGCGCCAACGGGCCGCGGGGCAGGCCGTTGTTGTCATCGGTCAGGGCCATGATCACGCCCATCAGGATCGCGGTGATGACCATTTCCACCAGGAACGCCTGGGCCGTGCCCAGCAGCGGATGCGGGTAGGTGGAGAACACCGACGCCAATTCCAGGCTAGCCTGGGTGCCGCGAATCATGTGGTGGGTTTGTTCGTAATCGAAAAACAGGTTGCTGTAGAGCGTGTAAACCAACGCGGCCGAACAGAAGGCCCCGGCGACTTGGGCGATGATGTAGAACGGCAGTTTGCGCTTGTCGAAATCGGCAAAGATGCAAAGGGCGATACTGACCGCCGGATTCAGGTGAGCCCCGGAAATGCCGGCGCTCAGGTAGATCGCCATGCTGACGCCGATCCCCCAGATGATACTGATTTCCCACAACCCAAAGCTGGCACCCGCGACCTTGAGCGCAGCAACACATCCGGTACCGAAGAAGATCAGCAACGCAGTGCCCAGGAATTCGGCCATGCATTGACTTGAAAGTGAAGGCTGTTGAAGAGCAGTTGTCATGGAAAACCTCTGTTTTTGTTGTTGTCTGGCGTTTTGCCGCAACGGGCAATCGGCGATTTTCACCGTGGCGAGGATCCCCATCCTGTTCGCGGCTTACTGCTGTGAATCCGTAGGTGCATTCCTACAGTATTCGTAAACGAAAAAATATAGACAAGAATGACGGCTGTCAAAGGTCGAAAGTGAACGATCGGTCATTTTGTAATTATTGGTGTGATGAATGATCGTGCCGTGGGCGCGGGAAGCGGCAGGGAAGGTGCGCGTGAGGGCGTGGCAGAGGGCTTCGGACTAGAGCCTTTTGCTTGTTGTTGGCCTAGAATTGGCTGTCTGTTTTTTCACCTTTTTGCCAAGCCTGGAGCCCACATGACGCCCGCATTGGACCTGTTGAAAAAAGTTCGCGCCGAACATCGAATTCACAGTTACGAACATGACCCCAAGGCAGCGTCCTATGGTCTGGAGGCCGCGGAAAAATTGGGCCTGGACCCGGCGCAGGTGTTCAAGACCCTGCTGGCCAGCAGTGAAAAAGCCGAGCTGCTGGTGGCGGTTGTGCCGGTCGTCGGAAGTTTGGATTTAAAGGCGTTGGCGCAGGCGGCAGGGGTAAAAAAGGTCGAGATGGCAGACCCGGCAGCGGCGCAACGGGCCACCGGTTACTTGTTGGGCGGCATCAGCCCGCTGGGGCAGAAGAAACGCCTGCGCACCTTCATCGATGTGACGGCGCAGTCGTTTCCGACAATTTTTATCAGTGCGGGGAGAAGGGGGCTTGAGGTGGAGTTGGCAGCGACAGTGCTGGCCGAACACACCCAGGCCAAGTTCGCGGAAATTGGCCGGGCGTGATGCGTTGACGTCAGGAGGCGGTGCTGTAGCGTCGAACGCCTGACTCAACCTGAGGGATTTGTGCTGCGGTGCTGCCTGAGGCCTGGAACAACACCAGGTGCTCGGCTGCCACGCGAATGCCCACGTCGGCACCGACCAAGTGATCGGCGTGGCTGGGAAAGATCGACTCCAGCTGAGCGCCTGTCGGCAGCTGCAAGCGATACAGGGTCGACGCGCCGAGGAACGTCTTGCCGACAATCCGCGCCTTCAAGGCGCTGTCCGGTGCATAAACGATGTCGTCCGGGCGCAGCAACACATCCACCGCGCCGCCGGTTGGCCAAGTGTAGGCACGATTGCCGCGCAACTCCCCCAGTTCGGTGGCAACCGATTCCGGCGTGTTCAACTGCCCGCGAATGAAGTAACCCTGGCCAATGAAGCTGGCGACAAAGGGTGTCAGCGGTTCGTGATAGAGGTTGTAGGGCGTATCCCACTGCTCCAGGCGACCCTCCTTGAACACGCCGACATGGTCACTCACTGCGAAGGCTTCTTCCTGGTCGTGGGTCACCAGAATCGCACTGGTGCCCCGCGCCTTGAGGATATCGCGTACTTCGTGGCTGAGTTTGCGCCGCAGTTCGCCGTCGAGGTTGGAGAAGGGTTCGTCCAGCAGCAACAATTGCGGTTCCGGCGCCAGGGCGCGAGCCAGGGCGACGCGTTGCTGCTGGCCGCCCGAGAGTTCGTGGGGGAAGCGCTTGCCGAGGTTCTTCAGGTTCACCAGTTCCAGCAATTCAGCGACCACACGCTCTTTTTGCGGGTGCTTGCGAATGCCGAAGGCGATGTTGTCGGCCACGCTGAGGTGTGGAAACAGGGCGTAGTCCTGGAACACCATGCCGATCCGACGTTTCTCCGGAGCCAGTGTGAAACCGGCGCTGGAAATGACTTCGCCTGCCAGGCTGATCTCGCCTTCATGCACCGGCTCAAACCCGGCAATCGCTCGCAGGGTGGTGGTCTTGCCGCAGCCCGAGGAGCCCAGCAGGCAACCGATGTCGCCGGCGTTGAGGTGCAGATTGAGGTTCTGCACCACCCGTTGGTCTTGATAGCCGCATGCCAGATTGCGCAGGTTCAGCAGTAGTGGCTGGCTCATGCAGGACGGTACGCCGGCGCAACCAGAAACTCGAGCAGGGCTTTTTGTGCGTGCAGGCGGTTTTCCGCCTGGGCCCAGGCTACTGAACGTTGATCGTCCAGCAGGTCGAGACTGATTTCTTCGCCACGGTGGGCGGGCAGGCAGTGCATGAACAGCACGTCCGGCGCGGCCAGGTCGAGCAGGGCGCGGGTGACCTGGAACGGGGCGAAGAGCTTGAGGCGCTTGGCGGTTTCCTCTTCCTGGCCCATGGAGGTCCACACGTCGGTGCTCACCAGGTGTGCGCCGATGACCGCCTCACGCGGGTCGCGGACGATGGTCACGCGGTCGCCGGCCTGGGCCAGGAAACGTGCATCCGGCTCGTAGCCTTCAGGGCAGGCAACGCGCAATTTGAAGTCGAACTGGATCGCCGCTTCTATATAGCTGTTGCACATGTTGTTGCCGTCGCCGATCCAGGCCACGGTCTTGCCC
Organism: Pseudomonas sp. E6002; assembly: GCF_013385565.1. NCBI lineage: Bacteria > Pseudomonadati > Pseudomonadota > Gammaproteobacteria > Pseudomonadales > Pseudomonadaceae > Pseudomonas > Pseudomonas sp. E6002. Next base: position 17,988 of record NZ_JACAPT010000028.1, read on the forward strand.
TGGATCGAGCCGCGCTGTTCGAGGAAGGTTTGCATGTCGGCCAGCAACTGGCAGGGGTGCAGGTCATCGGACAGGCCGTTGATCACGGGCACTCGGGAGTTGGCGGCAAATTCGGTCAGGGTGCTGTGGGCGAAGGTACGGATCATCACCGCATCCAGCATGCTCGACATCACGATCGCGCAATCGCTGATCGGCTCGCCACGGCCCAGTTGGGTATCGCGAGGTGACAGGAAGATAGCCTGGCCGCCGAGCTGAATCATGCCGGCTTCGAAAGACACGCGGGTGCGGGTGGACGACTTCTCGAAAATCATCCCGAGCACGCGGTTTTTCAAAGGCTCGAACAATACGCCGCGGTTACGCAGGTCTTTAAGCTCAATGCCTCGACGGAGCACGCTGACCAGCTCTTCGGGCGTGCAATCCATCAGGGAGAGAAAGTGCCTTGCGCTCATCATTAACTACCTTTTTGCAACAGACCGCAGATACTCAAAGCCTGGTTTATTTTGAAAACGGGCGAGACCTGCGGCGAAAGCCGCACGGGGCGACGAAATAGGGGAAGGCGCGATCTTATAATTAAATGTCGCGTCTTACCAATAGGGCTACAGTTTTTAGGGGAGTTCAAGGACGCGGGGAGGGCGCTTTTGAAGCCTGTTTCCTGACAGCAGCGGGTCATTTGTACACTGGCGCTGCGCCACATTGCAATGCGTGAGGGCGGGCTGAGGCCGGGCTGCGTCGGTTTCAGCGGGCTGCCGAAGGCTTCTGAAACATTTCCTGATGTTTCCTCATGGCCTGGCCTGATGCCCCTGGATTCACACGACGAACGTTGCTGGCGCTGCTGCCCCGGGCGGGCCATAGTTTTCGTCCGAAGCGCCTAGCCCACAATAAAAGAGACTGGCCATGACCAAGACTCTCCACCACCGTGCCTGCCATCTGTGCGAAGCCATCTGCGGCCTCACACTGGAAACTACCCAGGGCGAAGACGGAAGCCTGGCGATCACCTCGATCAAGGGCGACCCCCTGGATACGTTCAGCCGTGGCCATATCTGCCCCAAGGCCGTGGCCCTGCAAGACATCCAGAATGACCCGGACCGCCTGCACCAGCCCATGTTGCGGGTGGGCAGCGAATGGCAGCCGATCCCGTGGGAAGACGCCTTTGTACTTGTAGCCGAGCGCCTGGCCGCGATTCAGACGCGTCACGGGCAGAATGCTGTGGCGGTGTACCAGGGCAATCCGAGCGTGCACAACTATGGCCTGATGACCCACAGCAACTACTTCCTTGGCCAGCTGAAGACCCGCAATCGTTTTTCCGCCACCTCGGTGGACCAGTTACCCCACCACCTCACCAGCCACCTGATGTACGGCCACGGCCTGTTGCTGCCGATCCCGGACATCGACCATACCGATTTCATGCTGATCCTCGGCGGCAACCCGCTGGCGTCCAACGGCAGCATCATGACCGTGCCGGATGTAGAGAAGCGCCTGAAGGCCATCCAGGCTCGCGGCGGCAAAGTCGTGGTGGTTGATCCGCGCCGCAGCGAGACGGCGGCGATGGCCGACCAGCATCTGTTCGTGCGCCCGGGCGGTGATGCGGCGTTGTTGTTCGGATTGCTCAATGCACTGTTTGCCGAGAACCTGACCCGTGACAGTCACCTGCCGGTGGACGGCCTGGATGACGTGCGCCACGCCGTGGCCGGATTCACCGCCGAGGCCATGAGCCGTCAATGTGCGGTACCCGCCGAGCAGATCCGCCAGTTGGCCCGGGACTTTGCGGCGGCTGAAAGGGCTGTGTGTTATGGCCGCATGGGCGTTTCGACCCAGGCGTTCGGCACGCTGTGCCATTGGCTGGTGCAGTTGATCAACCTGGTGACCGGCAATCTGGATCGAGTCGGCGGGGCCTTGTGCACCACGCCGGCAGTCGATCTGGTGGCTTCCACCTCCGGCGGGCACTTCAATCGCTGGCAAAGCCGGGTTTCCGGGCGACCCGAGTACGGGGGCGAGCTGCCGGTATCGGCACTGGCTGAAGAAATGCTCACTGAGGGTGAAGGGCAAATCCGTGCGCTGGTGACGGTGGCGGGCAATCCGGTGCTCTCCACGCCCAACGGCCGGCAACTGGAGCAGGCGCTGGATGGCCTGGAGTTCATGGTCAGCATCGACCTGTATATCAACGAGACCACGCGTTATGCCGACCTGATCCTGCCGTCCACCTCGGCCCTGGAAAACGATCACTACGACACCACCTTCAATATGTTCGCGGTGCGTAACGTCACCCGTTTCAATCGCGCCATCCTGCCGAAACCCGAGGGTGCGTTGCATGACTGGGAAATCTTCGTCGGCCTGGCCCGGGCGTTTGCCGAGAAGACGGGTAATACACTCAAACCGACGATGCCGCCTGCGCAGATGATCGACTTCGGGCTGCGGGCCGGGCCTTATGGTGACAGGTTGTCCATTGCCGCTCTGGCCGATCACCCTCATGGCCTGGACCTCGGGCCGCTGAAACCCAACCTCGCAGGCCGCCTGAAAACCGCCAATGGCCATCTGCAGGCCGCACCATCGGTAATCCTTGCCGACCTGGCGCGCTTTGCCGCGCAGCCGGTGCCCGAGGTGAATGAGTTGCTGCTGATCGGCCGCCGGCATGTGCGCAGCAACAACTCCTGGATGCATAACTACCACCGGCTGGTGAAGGGCAAGCCTCGCCATCAACTGCTGATGCACCCGGATGACCTTGCCCATCGCCAGTTGACTGACGGGCAGCGTGTACGGGTCAGCTCGCGGATCGGCATGATCGAGGTGGAAGTGTTGGCCAGTCTCGACATGATGCCCGGTGTGGTCAGCCTGCCTCACGGTTGGGGCCACGGCCGCCCTGGCGTGCAGATGACCATCGCCAGCGGGCAGCCGGGGGCGAGCGCGAATGACCTGACGGATGAGCGGCAACTGGATGAGCTGTCGGGCAACGCAGCGTTGAACGGCGTGCCGGTGCAGGTGGCGGCGGCGTAAGGATTGTCTGTCGGGGAGTCCGAGCGTCACGCTGGGGTTTGCGTTACAATGCGCCACCGTGCCGACCCATGAGTCGGAAAGTTCCAGCCGAGGTGTTCCATGGATATCATCGAAACGATCAAAGAGCAGATTGCCAACAACACTATTCTGCTTTACATGAAGGGCGCCCCTAACGCTCCCCAGTGTGGCTTCTCCGCAAAGGCTTCCCAGGCAATCATGCAATGTGGCGAGAAGTTCGCCTACGTGGATATCCTGCAGAACCCGGAAATCCGCGCCAACCTGCCGAAGTACGCCAACTGGCCAACCTTCCCGCAGCTGTGGGTTGCCGGTGAGCTGGTCGGCGGTAGCGACATCATCACCGAAATGGCGGCTGATGGTTCGTTGCAGGCACTGATCAAAGACGCAGCGGCCAAAGCAGCTGCGAAGACCGAAGCCTGATTTGTTTTAGGCCGCGGCAATAAAAAGCCCCGCTTCTCGAAAGAGAGCGGGGCTTTTTAGTGGCCGGGAATTGTTGGGTTATTCACCCATCTGCGATTGCAGGTAATTCTCGATAGTCACTTTGTCGATCAGGCCGATTTGGGTTTCCAGCCAGTCGATGTGTTCTTCCTGGTCTTCAAGGATATCTTCCAGCAGTTCACGGCTGCCGAAGTCGCCCTTGGATTCGCAATGGGCAATGGCGGCCTTCAGGTCGGTGTGGCTCTTGCGCTCGAAGTTCAGGTCGCAGTTGATCATTTCCTGGGTGTGCTCGCCGATGTTCAGCTTGCCCAGGTCCTGCACGTTAGGCAGGCCTTCCAGGAACAGGATGCGTTTGATCAGCGCGTCAGCGTCCTTCATGGCCTTGATGGATTCTTTGTATTCACGCTTGCCCAGCTTTTCCAGGCCCCAATCGTCATACATGCGCGCATGCAGGAAGTACTGATTGATCGCGACCAGTTCATTGGCAAGGATTTTGTTGAGTTGCTGGATGACTGTGATGTCGCCTTTCATGATTGGGGTCCTGCCCTGTATTAGCTGTATATAAGGCGGAGTTTGAGCTGCGCATTTACTACTGTCAAACCTAAGTTATTGAATAATAAATGAAAATTAATCGGAATAAGAATGTTTGTGTTCCGCGTCTTGGCGCTAACTGTTTGAATTTCGGGCATAAAAAAACCGGACACTAAGTCCGGTTCTTTAAAACACGCTGATTAAGCGTGTGTAAATTCTGCTGAGTAGGGGATCGCAGCCTGGACAGTTTGCAGCTGCGTCAGGGTTTCCCGTACCACTTGCTTGGCGAGGCAGGCGCATTTGCCGCATTGGCTGGCAACGCCGGTGGTTTCACGTACTTCCTTGTAGCTGCAGCAACCTTCGTAGATTGCTTCGCGGATTTGTCCGTCGGTGACGCCAGTGCAAAGGCAGACATACATAAGGGAGAACCATCGCGGTTTAAGGCTTAAGTGCGACGGATCTTAATGTTAACGAGAATGATTGTCAAAGTAGTTTCTCAAGCCTTGGTGTTTGCACGCGGCTTCACTGACGAACGGCTTTTTTCCGGTATGATGGTCGGTCTTCACGAAGCGTGATCACGTCACAGGCCTGTCGTTTAGCTGCGGCACACTGGGACGGATCCTTTTACTTCAGTCACCACCATCAGGAGATACCCAATGAGCGTACTCGTCGGCAAACAAGCCCCGGATTTCGACGTACCCGCCGTCCTCGGCAATGGCGAAATCGTAGACAGCTTCAAACTGTCTGAAGCCATCAAAGGCAAATACGGCCTGGTGTTCTTCTACCCGCTGGACTTCACCTTCGTCTGCCCATCGGAGCTGATCGCCCTGGATCACCGCATGGACGATTTCAAGGCGCGTAATGTTGAAGTGGTTGCCGTTTCCATCGACTCCCATTTCACCCACAACGCCTGGCGCAACACCGCCATCAATGATGGCGGCATCGGCAAAGTCAAATACACCATGGCTGCCGACATGAAGCACGACATCGCCAAGGCCTACGACGTTGAGTCCGAAGGCGGCGTGGCATTCCGTGGCGCGTTCCTGATCGACGACAAGGGCGTTGTACGCTCGCAGATCATCAACGACCTGCCGCTGGGCCGTAACATGGAAGAGCTGATCCGTCTGGTCGACGCCCTGCAATTCCACGAAGAGCACGGCGAAGTCTGCCCTGCCAACTGGAAAAAAGGCGACAAGGGCATGAACGCTTCGCCAGAAGGCGTTGCGGCTTACCTGACCGAGAACGCTGGCAAGCTGTAAGCCACGTTCGAAGCAAAAAAAACCGGCCTGAGAAGGCCGGTTTTTTTATGTGCGGGATTTGGCTTCAGTCGCCGAAGTCTTCCCAGCCGCCCATCTGTTTCCAACGGTTGACGATGCCGCAGAACAGCTCGGCGGTCTTCTCGGTGTCGTAGCGGGCCGAGTGGGCCTCACGACCGTCGAAGTCGATACCGGCAGCCTGGCAGGCCTTCGCCAGCACGGTCTGGCCATAGGCCAAACCGGCCAGGGTCGCAGTGTCGAAGCTGGAGAACGGGTGAAACGGGTTGCGTTTCATGTCCAGGCGCGCCACGGCGGCGTTGAGGAAGCCCAGGTCGAAGCTGCTGTTGTGGCCCACCAGGATCGCGCGTTTGCAGCCATTGGCCTTCAGGGCCTTGCGTACGCCACGGAAGATGTCGGTCAGCGCCGCTTCTTCACTGACGGCCATGCGCAGTGGGTGATCAAGCTTGATCCCGGTGAACTCCAGGGCCGCCGCTTCGATGTTGGCGCCTTCGAACGGCTCGACGCGGAAGAAGTGGGTGTGTTCCGGGAACACGAAACCCTGTTCATCCATGCCGATGGTCGTGGCGGCGATTTCCAGCAGCGCGTCAGTGGCGCAATTGAAGCCGCCGGTTTCTACGTCGATGACAACCGGCAGGTAGCCACGGAAACGCTCGGCCATCGGGTGACGGGAACCGCCACCACCGCCGCCGTGTTCCTGGTCGTCGTCGTAATGGTCTTCACTCACGGGTGTTCCTCCAGCAGGCGCCAGCGCAGTGTTTCACCGGCGCGCAGCGGGATAACGGTCAGCTCGCCAAACGGCAGGCTGGTGGGGGCGGTCCAGTCTTCACGGACCAGGGTAATGCGGTCGGTATTCGCCGGCAGGCCATAGAAACGCGGGCCGTTGAGGCTGGCGAACCCTTCAAGCTTGTCCAGGGCGTTGCGTTGTTCGAACGCTTCGGCATACAACTCGATCGCCGCATAGGCGGTATAACACCCGGCACAACCACACGCGGCTTCCTTGGCGTGTTGGGCGTGAGGTGCAGAGTCGGTACCGAGGAAAAATTTCTCGCTGCCACTGGTGGCGGCATCGAGCAGCGCTACCTGGTGCGTGTTGCGCTTGAGAATCGGCAGGCAATAGAAGTGCGGCCGAATCCCGCCCACCAGCATGTGGTTGCGGTTGTACAGCAGGTGATGCGCGGTGATGGTCGCGCCGACGTTGGCCGAAGCCTCGGTGACGAACTGCACGGCATCGGCGGTGGTGATGTGCTCGAACACCACCTTGAGGGTCGGGAACAGCTCGACAACTCGGCGCATGTGCTCGTCGATGAAGATCTTTTCACGATCGAACACATCGACATCGCCACGGGTGACTTCACCGTGGATCAGCAACGGCATGCCCACTTCGGCCATGGCTTCGATGGCCGGCAGGATCTTGTCGATACTGGTGACGCCGGAATCGGAGTTGGTGGTCGCGCCGGCCGGGTACAGCTTGGCGGCGTGCACGAAACCACTGGCCTTGGCCTGGCGGATTTCTTCGGGCTGGGTGCGGTCGGTCAGGTACAGCACCATCAACGGTTCGAAGCGGCTGCCGGCCGGTCGTGCAGCGAGAATGCGCTGGCGATAGGCGTCGGCTTCCGCGGCGTTACGCACCGGAGGTACCAGGTTAGGCATGATGATGGCGCGGCCAAACGTGCGCGCTACATCGGCCACGGTTTGGGGCAACGCAGCACCATCGCGAAGATGAATATGCCAGTCGTCGGGACGCAGCAGGGTCAGGCGGTCGGACATTGGGGATTCCAGGCGGGTCAATCTGGTGGGAATGCTACCGGAAAAGACTCTTGCAGGCACTCGCTATCAAGTTTTGCAGGATGCGACCGATATCCTTGGGTATGCCTTAACGATGTATGACGCCTTGATGTGTTGTAGAAACCAGTGGAGCCTCCCGTGCGCCAGCATTATCTAGCCCTGCTCAGTGTGTTCGCCAGCCTGCCCGCGATGGCCCTCACGTTCCAGACACGTCTGGAGAATATTGAGTGGAAAGTGGAGGGCGATAAATTCGAGTGCCGCTTGACCCAGCCGATCACCGATTTCGGCTCGGGCGAGTTCGTGCGCCGGGCCGGCGAGCAGGCGACGTTTCGCCTGAAAGCCTTTAACGGCTCGTTGGGTGCCGGTTCCGCAACCCTGTTGGCGGCGGCTGCGCCGTGGCAGCCGGGGCGTGGCGATATCAACCTGGGGGCGGTGCGTGTCGGCAGTGGCGATGTGCTGTTCAACAGCTCCCAGGCCCAGGCCGGGCGTTTGTTTACCGGCCTGCTCGAAGGGCGCAGCCCGACGGTGCGCCACTATAGCCGCGACGGCGGTTACTCCGAGATCCGCCTGCTGCCGGCGAAATTCAGCAAGGCCTACAACGACTACCAACTCTGCACCACCAAGCTGCTGCCGATGAATTTCGAGCAGGTCAAACAGACCGAGGTGGGTTTCCCGGGTGGCGGCATCGAACTGGACGCGGCGGCCAGGAAAAAGCTCTCGGTGATTCTCGAATTCATGAAAGCCGACCCGACGGTTAACCACGTCGAGTTGAATGGCCACTCCGACAACAGCGGCAATCGCCTGACCAATCGCGACGTTTCGCGGCGTCGTGCATTGGCGGTGATGGACTACTTCAAGGCCAATGGCATCCAGGAATCGCAGATTACCCTGCGCTTTCATGGCGAAAGCTATCCGCTGGCGCCGAACACCAACGCGGCCAACCGGGCGAAAAACCGCCGGGTGAATATTCAGCTCGAACGGGTGGCAGCCCCCGAGAAACCGGCGCCCCAGGCCAAGGCGCCAGGCAACGCTGCCGCCACCTCATAAGGTGCGGCGTTTCGTCGCCCGCTCGACATAATCTGTCGCTTTATCTTCATTTGCTGTCGCGCCTCTGTAATTTCACGGTTTTGGTCGGTAGAATCGACGCCTTTCCGTACAACCCCGTGGAGTGATGGCATGGCCGACGTAAACAAGGTCGTTCTCGCGTATTCCGGCGGCCTGGACACTTCGGTGATCCTCAAGTGGCTGCAGGATACTTATAACTGTGAAGTGGTGACCTTCACCGCTGACCTGGGTCAGGGCGAAGAGGTCGAACCTGCACGTGCCAAGGCGCAAGCCATGGGCGTGAAAGAGATCTACATTGACGACCTGCGCGAAGAGTTCGTCCGCGATTTCGTTTTCCCGATGTTTCGCGCCAACACTGTCTACGAAGGCGAGTACCTGCTGGGTACTTCCATCGCACGTCCGCTGATCGCCAAGCGCCTGATCGAAATCGCCAACGAAACCGGCGCCGACGCCATTTCCCATGGCGCCACCGGCAAGGGCAACGACCAGGTGCGTTTCGAACTGGGCGCCTACGCCTTGAAGCCAGGCGTAAAAGTGATTGCTCCGTGGCGTGAATGGGACCTGCTGTCCCGTGAAAAGCTGATGGACTACGCCGAAAAGCACGCGATCCCGATCGAGCGTCATGGCAAGAAGAAGTCCCCGTACTCGATGGACGCCAACTTGCTGCACATCTCCTATGAAGGCGGCGTGCTGGAAGACACCTGGACCGAGCACGAAGAAGACATGTGGAAATGGACCGTCTCCCCGGAGAACGCTCCTGACAAGGCCCAGTACCTGGAACTGACCTACCGCAACGGCGACATCGTCGCGCTGGACGGCGTCGAAATGACCCCGGCCACCGTACTGGCGACCTTGAACCGTATCGGTGGCGAACACGGTATCGGCCGCCTCGACATCGTCGAGAACCGTTACGTGGGCATGAAGTCCCGTGGTTGCTACGAAACCCCGGGCGGCACCATCATGCTGCGCGCTCACCGCGCCATTGAGTCCATCACCCTGGACCGTGAAGTGGCTCACCTCAAAGACGAGTTGATGCCCAAGTACGCCAGCCTGATCTACACCGGCTACTGGTGGAGCCCTGAGCGTCTGATGCTGCAACAGATGATCGACGCTTCCCAGGTCCACGTGAACGGCGTTGTGCGCCTGAAGCTGTACAAGGGCAACGTGATCGTGACCGGTCGCAAGTCCGATGAGTCGTTGTTCGACGCCAACATCGCCACTTTTGAAGAAGATGGCGGCGCCTACAACCAGGCAGACGCGGCAGGCTTCATCAAGCTGAACGCGTTGCGCATGCGCATTGCGGCCAACAAAGGTCGCAAGTTGTTCTGAGTGTTGTAAGTTGCAATGAAAAATGGCCCCTCAAGGGGCCATTTTTTTTGGTTGAAAATACATCCGGAATCATCGGGCGCGCGCCTGTGTTTATTGTTCGCTTCGAAAAAGTTCAGGTACTCCAGGAGATGATCTGGAGTGTTTATATTTTTACGGGGGCAATGTTTATTAATTTCGCTCGATAAGTGATGCATTGTTGAAAGTGAGATTTTTTCTTGTAGGCAGGAACTATGTACTACAGAAAATTCACTCAGAAATGTACCGCGAATATGTCAGATGCTGACATGCCTGTAGGATTTATGGAGCGTTAGTAATTATGTCGAATGGAACTTTTAAAAACCCGATTTCCCTCCGGGTTCACAGGTCTTCTGACAGCGCACAAGGGGCATTTCCTGAAACTTGTGTACGGCGCGTTTACCCGGGCCCGCGTAATCCTGGGAATTTTCACTCAAAATATGTTTGTGCTCGGAAAGTTCTGAAAGCCCCAACAAAACTGAATAGCTCCGATCTGGCGTTTTTTTGTAGGTTAAATCCTATGTCTTTGTGGGTTAGGTCTCTGCTTGCTGTTGCTTGGGGGGGAGCGCTATGCCAAGCGAGAAACGACTAGGCTATTGTGCTTACTCTTAATAATTCGAACAGCGAAATTGGACTTGCCCATGAATAAAGTGCTGATCGTGGATGATCATCCCGTCATTCGTCTTGCTGTACGTATGCTAATGGAACGTCATAGTTATGAGGTCGTTGCCGAGACCGATAACGGTGTCGATGCCTTGCAACTTGCGCGCGAGCATATGCCGGACATTGTCATACTGGATATTGGAATTCCCAAACTCGATGGCCTGGAAGTTATATGCCGGCTGTCATCAACCAAACAGGCACATCCCTTCAAGGTGCTGGTGCTGACGTCCCAGGCGCCCGGGCATTTCTCGATGCGGTGCATGCAGGCGGGTGCTGCCGGCTACGTGTGCAAGCAACAGGATCTCACCGAGCTGTTGAGCGCGGTCAAGGCGGTGCTGTGCGGGTACAGCTACTTCCCCAACCAGGCGTTGAACTCGGTGCGCTCCACAATGGGTAACGCCAGCGAAGCGGACATGGTCGAGCGCCTGTCCGGACGGGAGATGATGGTGTTGCAGCAGTTGGCCCGCGGCAAGACCAATAAGGAGATCGCCGATGGCATGTTCCTGAGCAACAAGACTGTGAGCACCTACAAGACCCGCTTGCTGCTCAAGCTCAACGCACGCTCGCTGGTGGACTTGATCGAGCTGGCCCAGCGAAACGGCCTGGTGTAGGCCGGCCTCACATTTACATCCAGTCAGAAAAAAGCCTCCGCAAGGGAGGCTTCTGTTTATCGTTGGATCGATTAGAGATCGAAGTCGTAATCGGCCAACTGTTTTTGCAAGCGCCGCTCTTCCAGAAGGTTGTCGATGGTGCGGCGTTTGCTCAAATTGGTCTTGGCCACCTCTGCCGGTGCTTCTGCTGCATCATCGTCGGATTCAGCGCCAACAACGTCGTCTTCTACATCCAGTTGTTCTTTGCCAGTGCTCATAAGGTTAACTCCAGGCTAAGACTGCCGTTGGCGCTCCTTATAACGATAATCTCGGGCCTGGTAAAAAAGATTTTTTCAATCGACTCATCGATAAAAGCAATGATGGCTCAATCGTCGGAAGTCTTTTCCTTGTATTCGCACAGGTCTTCGATGCGGCAGCTGCCACAGCGCGGCTTGCGGGCCTGGCAGACATAGCGTCCGTGAAGGATCAGCCAGTGATGCGAGTCCAGCAGGTACGGCTTGGGCACGAACTTCATCAGCTGTTTTTCCACCTCCACCACATTTTTTCCGCGGGCAATACCGGTTCGGTTGCTGACCCGAAAGATGTGCGTGTCCACCGCCATGGTCAATTGGCGAAATGCCGTATTGAGCACCACATTGGCGGTTTTTCGGCCAACACCCGGAAGGGCTTCCAGGGCTTCGCGCGTTTGCGGTACTTCGCTGCCGTGCAGTTCCACCAGCAGCCGGCAGGTCTCGATGACATTCTTCGCCTTGCTGTTGTACAGGCCGATGGTCTTGATGTATTCGGACAACCCCTCAACCCCCAGCGCGTAGATCGCCTCCGGGGTGTTCGCCACCGGATACAATTTAGCGGTGGCCTTGTTGACGCCGACGTCTGTGGACTGGGCCGAGAGAATCACGGCGATCAGCAACTCGAACGGCGAGGAGTAGGCCAGTTCGGTTTTCGGTTCCGGGTTGTCTTCGTGAAGCCGGCGGAAAATTTCCAGGCGTTTTGCGGCGTTCATGGGGCGAGCGGTTCCTTGCAAACAGTCAGTGTGGTTACGAAAAACGGGCCCAATAACCCGAGCAGGATAAACGCGGCGTGCACCGGCAGTACACGCTTCATCAGGTGGGGCCGGTGCTCAAGGGGGTCAGGTGCGGGCATCAGCCACCACCAGTGCCGCAAGCGCCTGCTCTGCCGTTTCGAAGTGCTGTTGCAGAATGATCAACTGCGACTGCTGTTCAAAGGTCGGCGGGTGGCCGAAAGCTTTCAGGGATTTGTGCAATTGGGCGCGGCTCATGGCCAGGTTGATCTTGGCCTTCTTCAAGGCGGCGTCCATGGCCGCGGCTTTTTGCGCACGAACCCGCTCAATGGCCGCCTGGACCGGGTTGACCGTGGCCGCAGCTACCGGGGCGGCGCGCTTGGAGCGTGCCTGGCGTTCTGCAAGTTTCTGTTCCTCTTCGCGTTGCAGCCGCGCGTTGCGCTGTTCAAACCGTCGCCGGGCCCGGTCGCGCTTGAGGCTGCGTGCCTCACGTTCATGATCATTGGAGGCCAGCCCGCCGACAATCGGTACCACGGTGCTCAACGGACGCATTTCGATGCAATCAACCGGGCAGGGTGCTACACACAGGTCGCAACCCGTGCACTCGTCGACAATCACCGTGTGCATCAATTTGGCAGCACCGACGATAGCGTCCACCGGGCAGGCCTGGATGCATTTGGTACAGCCGATGCACTCCGCTTCACGGATAAACGCGATCTGTGCGGGCGCTTCCCCTCGAGATGTGTCCAACTCCAGCACCGGGAGCTTCAACAGCTGCGCCAGGCCTGCGATGGTTTCCTGGCCGCCCGGAGGGCACTTGTTGATCGCCTCGCCTTGGGCAATGCCTTCTGCGTAGGGCTTGCAGCCAGGATGCCCACATTTGCCACACTGGGTTTGCGGCAGCAGGGCGTCGATACGTTGAATCAGGCTCATGGTTTGATCATTGCGTTGGAACCCGGAAAAGCCACAGCCAACAACGGGCCGACAGCAAACAGAATCCGATTATCCGGCAAGCGAGGAGGGGGTACTAGCTGAAACCGCCCCATGGCCGAGACCATGAGGCAGTTAGCCATTGTTACTTGATGCGCTGACCCGGCTTGGCGCCGCTGTCCGGGCTCAACAGGTAGATCTCTTCACCGCCAGGGCCGGCCGCCATCACCATGCCTTCGGAGATACCGAACTTCATTTTCCGCGGCTTGAGGTTGGCGATCATCATGGTCAGGCGACCATCGAGCTTGGATGGGTCCGGATAGGCGCTCTTGATCCCCGAGAACACGTTGCGTTGTTCATCACCGATGTCCAGGGTCAGGCGCAGCAGTTTGTCGGCGCCTTCCACGGCTTCGGCCTTGAGGATCAGGGCCACCCGCAAGTCCACCGCAGCGAAGGCGTCGAAGTCGATTTCCGGCGACAACGGATCTTTCGCCAGTTCGCCATTGCCCGCAGGTGCAGCGTCGCCGGTATCGGTCTTGCTGGCCTCGAGGTCTTCTTTCGATGCGTCGGTCATGGCCTGCACTTTTACCGGGTCGATACGGGTCATCAGCGGCTTGAACTCATTCAACTGATGGTTGCCGAGCAGTGTCGCGTGGTCATTCCAGGTCAGCGGCGGCACATTGAGGAACGCCTCGGCGTCGGCTGCCAGCAATGGCAATACCGGCTTGAGGAAGATCACCAACTGACGGAACAGGTTGACGCCTGTGGCGCAGATCGCCTGGACTTCAGCCTGCTTGCCTTCCTGCTTGTTCAGCGACCACGGCGCCTTGTCGGCGATCCAGGCGTTGGCGCGGTCGGCCAGGCCCATGATTTCGCGCATGGCCCGGGCAAAGTCGCGAGCTTCATAGGCATCGGCGATGCTCGGCGCGGCGGCCAGGATTGCATCGGTCAACTCAGGTGCGGCATTTTCAGCCACCAGCACCCCGGCGTTGCCCTTGTGGATAAACCCGGCGCAACGGCTGGCGATGTTGACGACCTTGCCCACCAGGTCCGAGTTGACCTTCTGTACGAAGTCTTCCAGGTTCAGGTCCAGGTCATCGACACCACGGCCCAGCTTGGAGGCGTAGTAGTAGCGCAGGTATTCCGGCGACAGGTGGTCCAGGTAGGTGCGCGCCTTGATAAAGGTGCCACGGGACTTGGACATCTTCTGGCCGTTGACCGTCAGGTAACCGTGCACGGCAATGCCGGTTGGCTTGCGGTAGCCCGAGCCTTCAAGCATTGCAGGCCAGAACAGCGCGTGGAAGTTGACGATGTCCTTGCCGATGAAGTGGTACAGCTCGGCCGTGGAGTCCTTGTTCCAGAACGCGTCGAAGTCCAGCTCCGGCGTGCGGTCGCACAGGTTCTTGAAGCTGGCCATGTAGCCGATCGGCGCGTCCAGCCACACGTAGAAGTATTTGCCTGGCTCGCCCGGGATCTCAAAGCCGAAGTACGGCGCATCGCGGGAGATGTCCCACTGTTGCAGGCCGGCGTCCAGCCATTCGGCGATCTTGTTCGCCACGGCGTCCTGCAGGGTGCCGCTGCGGGTCCAGGTTTGCAGCATCTGCTGGAAATCCGGGAGCTTGAAGAAGAAGTGCTGGGAATCCTTGAGTACCGGGGTGGCGCCGGAGATGGCCGACTTCGGATCCTTCAGGTCGGTGGGCGCGTAAGTGGCGCCGCATTTCTCGCAGTTGTCGCCGTACTGGTCCTCAGTGCCGCATTTCGGGCAGGTGCCCTTGATGAAGCGGTCGGCCAGGAACATTTTCTTTTCCGGGTCGAAATACTGGGTGATCGAACGCGTGGCAATGTGCCCGGCGTCCTTGAGGCGCAGGTAGATCTGGCTCGACAGCTCGCGGTTTTCGTCGGAGTGGGTCGAGTGGAAGTTATCGAAATCCACCAGGAACTCGGCAAAGTCGGCGCTGTGTTCAGCCTGGACATTGGCGATCAGTTGTTCCGGGGTGATCCCTTCCTTCTCGGCGCGCAACATGATGGCCGAACCGTGGGCGTCGTCCGCGCAGACATAAATGCATTGATTGCCGCGATGCTTCTGGAAGCGCACCCACATATCGGTCTGGATGTACTCAAGCATATGGCCAAGGTGGATAGAACCATTGGCATAGGGCAGGGCGCTGGTGACGAGGATCTTGCGTGGCTCGGACATGGGGCTCGGCTACTTGATGAAACGGAGGTCGGCCACTATAAAGCGCCGGGAAATTTATTTCACCCCGTGCGGCTGTTTCCGGATTTTCCCACAGGCCGAAAGCGTGCCGCTGGAGCGCTGGAACGGTTAGGATAGCCGCCTGTTTTAGTCAGTCTTTTTTCGGGAGTAGCCCATGAGCGCCGTCAATCGCGCAGCGGTGGAAGCCGTTCTTCGCCAGTACACCGACCCCTACCTGAACCAGGACCCGGTCAGCGCCGGGTGCGTACGCGCCATCGACGTGCAGGGTGACAAGGTTTCGGTCCAGCTTGAGCTGGGCTACGCTGCAGGCCTGTTCAAGAGCGGCTGGGCGCAGATGCTGCAAATGGCCATCGAAGGCCTGGACGGCGTCAGCTCGGCCAGGGTCGACATCCAGTGCGTGATCGCCCCGCACAAGGCCCAGGCGCAGATTCCGGGCCTGGCCAACGTCAAGAACGTGGTGGCCGTGGCTTCCGGCAAGGGCGGCGTGGGCAAATCCACCACCGCCGCCAACCTGGCCCTGGCCCTGGCCCGGGAAGGCGCGCGGGTCGGGATTCTCGACGCCGACATCTATGGCCCGAGCCAGGGCGTGATGTTTGGCATCCCGGAAGGCACCCGGCCGAAGATCAAGGACCAGAAATGGTTCGTGCCGATCGAGTCCCATGGCGTGGAAGTCATGTCCATGGCCTTCCTGACCGATGACAACACACCGATGGTCTGGCGCGGCCCGATGGTATCCGGTGCGTTGCTGCAACTGGTCACCCAGACCGACTGGGGCAATCTGGACTACCTGGTGATCGATATGCCGCCAGGCACCGGCGATATCCAGCTGACCCTGGCGCAGAAAGTGCCGGTGGCCGGCGCGGTGATCGTCACCACACCGCAGGACCTGGCGCTGCTGGATGCCCGCAAGGGTGTGGAGATGTTCCGCAAGGTCAACATCCCGGTGCTGGGCGTCGTGGAAAACATGGCGGTGCACATCTGCTCCAACTGCGGCCACGCGGAGCATCTGTTCGGTGAAGGCGGCGGCGAGAAGCTCGCGACCCAGTACGGCGTGGAACTGCTGGCGTCATTGCCGCTGTCCATGGGGATTCGTGAGCAGGCTGATGGCGGCAAGCCGACGGTGGTTGCCGAGCCCGATGGCCAGATTGCCATGGTCTACCAGGAGCTGGCGCGCCACGTAGGCGCGCGAATCGTCCTGCAGGAAGCAGAGGCCCAGGCAATGCCGACGATTACTGTCAGCGACGACTGATCCACCGGATGGGAAAAAAGCCTCGACCTTGTCGGGGCTTTTTCTTGCCTGATGAACACCAACGAGGCGTTTTTTACTCTTTTACGTAATTGCTGGTGTAAGCATTCACTTACTTTTTCGTAAGCGTTTGGGTTTTTTCATCGGCGGGGGCGTCTTGAATTGATTGCCTATATTTCTATCTTATTGAAATATAACGATTATTTATTCGCGTTTGAGCGCGTGAATCGAAAACCCGGCGGGTTGGATCCCGTTGAACTTCCCCGTGAACTCTCTAAGATCAGCCCTGTGTCCACGGATTGACACAGTCATCAAGGAACGATGATTCAGGGAACCTCGCAGGATGCGATTCATCAGGACGATGAAAAGGAACACAGGGACTAGGGAAAAAATGTGGGCGGGTCATACCGCCCCTTTTTTTGCCTGTAGAAAAGTGAAACCCGCCCCGCAGAAATGCAAAAAGGCCCGCAAGGGGCCTTTTGGAGGGCATCGACGCTATCAGCGTTCGAGGTCGGCAATCTTGCCTTTTTTGCCATCCCACTCTGCCGCATCCGGCATCGGGTCTTTGCGCTCAGTGATATTCGGCCAGATTTCCGCCAGCTCAACGTTCAACTGAATAAATTCCTGCATCTCTGCCGGGACTTCGTCCTCGGAGAAAATAGCGACGGCCGGGCATTCTGGTTCACACAGGGCGCAGTCAATGCACTCGTCCGGGTGGATGACCAGGAAATTCGGGCCTTCGTAGAAGCAGTCCACCGGACACACTTCTACGCAGTCGGTGTACTTGCACTTGATGCAGTTGTCGGTGACGACGAAGGTCATTTCTAATTTTCTCCTCAGGCGGCGGCAGCGAAACCCTTTGTGGCAGGGCTCGCGAGGTTCGGGAGCGATAGTCTGCAGGCCAGGCTAAAAGCCCGCAGCATCCCAAACCGCGCGAGAGTCTACCAGCTTGCAAGCGTCTGCGTTATATCCGAGTCTTCAGTGCATATAACATTTCGAGCGCTTTTCGCGGCGTCACGTCATCCAGGTCAAGCTTAGCCAACTCATCCAGTACCGGATGAGGCAGGCTGGCGAACATGTCGCTCTGGTGCGGCGCGCTGGGTTTGTTGCTGGCCTTGGCCGGGCTGGCCACGGGAATCTCATGGGGCAGCGCGGTTTCTTCCAGGCGGCTCAGGTGCTCGCGAGCACGGGTAATCACCTCGGCCGGCACCCCCGCCAGTTGCGCCACGGCCAGGCCGTAACTCTGGCTTGCCGGGCCGGGCAGCACGTGGTGCAGGAACACGATGCGCTCGTTGTGCTCGGTGGCATTGAGGTGCACGTTGGCTACCAACGGCTCGTTTTCCGGCAGCACGGTCAGTTCGAAGTAGTGCGTCGCGAACAGCGTATATGCCCGCAGGTGCGCCAAACGCTCGGCCGCCGCCCACGCCAGGGACAGCCCGTCGAAGGTGCTGGTGCCGCGGCCCACTTCGTCCATCAGCACCAGGCTGCGTTCGGTGGCGTTGTGCAGGATGTTGGCGGTTTCGCTCATTTCCACCATAAAGGTCGAACGGCCACCGGCCAGGTCATCGCTGGAACCGATCCGGGTGAAGATGCGGTCCACCAGTGACAATTCGCAGCTTGCCGCCGGCACGAAGCTGCCGATATGCGCCAGCAGCACGATCAATGCGGTCTGACGCATGTAGGTGGATTTACCGCCCATGTTCGGACCGGTGATCACCAGCATGCGCGTGTCGTCGTCCAGCGACAGGTCGTTGGCGACGAACGGCGTGGTCAACACCTGCTCAACCACCGGGTGGCGACCTTGCACGATGCGCATGCACGGCTCGCTGACAAAGCGCGGGCAGTTCAGGTCAAGGTTCAGGG
Source organism: Pseudomonas sp. E6002 (assembly GCF_013385565.1). Taxonomy (NCBI): domain Bacteria; kingdom Pseudomonadati; phylum Pseudomonadota; class Gammaproteobacteria; order Pseudomonadales; family Pseudomonadaceae; genus Pseudomonas; species Pseudomonas sp. E6002. The sequence continues at coordinate 35,986 of NZ_JACAPT010000028.1, forward strand.
CACGCTCGGCCAGGTTGCTCAGTACATCCAGCTCGGCCAGGGCGGCTGCGGTGTCCTGCAACGGCGCAAGCTTGTCGATCAGGCTTTCGAGCAAGGCTTCGTAGAGCATTTTCTCCCGGGCCAGGGCGCGGCTTTTGGCCGACAGCGCCTTGTCTTCGAATTCTTTAAGCTCCGGAGTGATAAAGCGCTCGGCACCCTTGAGGGTCTGGCGGCGCTGGTAATCGATCGGCGCCTGCTCGGCCTGCTTGCTTGGCAACTCGATAAAGTAGCCGTGCACGCGGTTGTAGCCGACTTTCAGGTTGGCCAGGCCCGTGCGGGCTTTTTCACGGGCTTCCAGGTCAATCAGGAACTGCCCGGCGTTCTCGCTCAGGGATTGCAGCTCATCCAGCTCGGTGTCGTAACCGGTCTTCAACACGCCACCGTCACGGATGATCGCGGGCGGGTTGTCGATGATGGCTTTTTCCAGCAGCGCCGCCAGTTCCGGGTAGGTGCCGGTGGTGACTGCCAGCTGCTGCAGGTGCGGTGCTTCCAGTTCGGTCATCGCCGCTTGCAGTTGCGGCAGGGCGCCGAGGGCATCGCGCAGGCGTGCCAGGTCGCGAGGCCGCGCGTTACGCAGGCCGATCCGCGCCAGGATCCGCTCGATATCGCCGATTTCCTTGAGCTGCGGTTGCAGCTTTTCAAAGCGGTAGCGGTCGAGCAGGCAGGTAATAGAGGTCTGGCGGGCTTGCAGCACGGTCAAATCCCGCAGCGGGCGGTTCAACCAGCGGGTGAGCAAGCGGCTGCCCATGGCGGTCTGGCAACGGTCGACCACCGATTGCAGGGTGTTGTCGCGCCCGCCGGCGAGGTTGGTGTCCAGTTCCAGGTTGCGACGGCTGGCGCCATCCAGCACCACGGTGTCGTCCAGGCGTTCATGACGCAGGCTGCGCAAATGCGGCAGGGCAGTGCGCTGGGTTTCCTTGGCATAGCTGAGCAGGCAACCGGCGGCGCCGATGGCCAGGGTCAGGGTTTCGCAACCGAAGCCCTTGAGGTCTTGCACGGAGAATTGCTGGCACAGGCTTTTCAGCGCCGAATCACGCTCGAAATCCCACGGCGCACGACGCTTGGTCCCACGGCGACGTTCCGCCGGCAGGTCCTTTGGCCAGTCGTCCGGGATCATCAACTCCACCGGGTTGACGCGCTCAAGCTCCGCCAGCAGATTCTCCCAGCCCTTGATCTCCAGCACCGTGAAGTTGCCACTGGTGATATCCAGGACTGCCAGGCCGAACAGGCGTTCGTCCCCCAGTACTGCCGCGATCAGGTTGTCGCGACGCTCATCCAGCAGCGCCTCATCACTCACCGTACCCGGCGTGATGATGCGCACCACCTGGCGTTCCACCGGGCCCTTGCTGGTGGCCGGGTCGCCGATCTGCTCACAGATCACCACCGACTCGCCCAGCTTCACCAGCTTGACCAGGTAACCTTCCAACGAATGATATGGAATCCCGCACATCGGAATTGACTGCCCGGCCGACTGCCCGCGCGCGGTCAGGGTGATGTCCAGCAACTTGGCCGCCTTCTTCGCGTCTTCATAGAAGATCTCGTAGAAATCGCCCATGCGGTAGAACATCAACTGATCAGGGTGCTGGTTTTTCAGGCGCCAGTACTGCTGCATCATCGGGGTGTGGCTGGAGAGGTCGGTCATACGCGGGGTTCAGCTCTTCCTGTCGATTTTTGGCAAGGGTAAATAGGCTAATGGTACATTGATTTTTTATGCATTGTGGGCGGCTATACGATGTTGAATTCTCGCTACGAGCCTTATAAACGATGTGTTTGTCCTATGGTTTACGATAGAAACCAAGACAGATCGGGTTCGGTTGATCAATAAAAAAACCCGACGCTGGGTCGGGTTCTTTATTGCAGTGCCTTAGTAGATGTCAGGCTCGTTTTGCCTCAGCTGACATCAATACAAGGTTCTGCTGTTTGGTCGCTTCGGTCAGCACTTCGCTGTATACGCGCTTTTTTTGATCAGATTTAGCGTTACGAATAAAGTCGGCAAAGGGGCTTTTTGCACCTTTGGTCAAGCCCAGCTTAATCGAAATCATCATTACGCTCCTGATGGTTGCCCGAGTCTGGCCTCAAGATCGGCCCGCGTGTGTCGCTCAGGAATATGGTAGTCAATTTTTTCGACACCGGCTTTGTACAATCGTCCCGAGTTGTCAATGTGCTTGAGCAGCAAATCCACGTGGATATCGCCGCCGTACTCTAGCTTAAGTGCGTTGACGACGTCACGTGCGGCAAAGTACTGGTCGATGAAATGCTCTTTACGAATCCTTCTTCCTTCTGCTTCTTCGCGAGCTTTGACGAAGTCCCAAGCGAGCCTCGGATCCTGGTAGACGTACAGAATCTGTACGAACCTGCCTTTTCTTAAGGAACGATCCACATTCCGCCTGGCGACATCAATGTTTGAAAATGTTCCGTCAAGGAGGAACGACTGCTGTTGGTCCATCGCAAAATCCAGAATCTTCTCCACCAAAATAGAAACCCCTCTCTGGAATAACCAGGAGTTACCGCCGGTATAGGCAACAAATTCGCTACGAGGCTCATCGGGGTCAATTCGAAGGATCGGGGTGTCGGCAAAAAGATTCACGAGCGCGATTGATGCCTCGGTTTTTCCTGCACCCGGTGAGCCGGCCATGTAGACCGATACAGGCGCCTCTTCCGGAGGATAGATAGCTTTGTCGGTCAGACGCCTGGCAATCATTTTCTTGTTTGAGCGAGCAAAGCGCAGCGCTTCGTCTGAGACTTCTTGCTCTGACTGCGTCATGACTTTTCTGATTGGATCTGCAAAGTGCGTCATCAACAAACCCAGCATTTTTCCGATAGGCGCAGGTTAGCATGCGAGGCAGACCACAAATGGTTAGGTAAAAATCTGCAATCAATGCATTAAATATGCAAATAAGCATTTGCCAAGCATCAAAACTGTCTGCACTATCCGCGTTATGCAAAAACGCAACGTTTCTATCGTCTTAAGAGAGCTGCTGGACCGCGACCGGATCTCCCCCACGGAGCTTCACCGGCGTACCGGCGTGCCTCAATCCACACTGTCCCGGATCCTCAGCGGCAAGATCGTGGATCCGTCGGACAAGCACATCTCGCGCATCGCCGATTACTTCCAGGTCAGCACCGATCAGCTGCGCGGGCGCGTAGGGCTGGTGCCGGCGCGGTCGGACGAGCGTGACCCGATGCATTCGGAACTCAAGGACATAAGCCTGTGGGACGACGAAACACCCGTTAATGATGACGAGGTGTCGATCCCCTTTCTGCGCGAGGTTGAATTGGCTGCTGGATCAGGAAGATTCGTCATCGAGGAAAGCGAGAAGGCCAGCCTGCGGTTCGGCAAGCGCAGCCTGCGGCATAACGGTGTGCAGTTCGACCAGGCCAAGTGCGTGACGGTGCGCGGCAACAGTATGTTGCCGGTGCTGCGCGACGGCGCCACCGTAGGGGTCAATGCGGGCAAATGCGGGATTGGTGACATCGTCGATGGCGATCTTTACGCCATCAATCACAACGGCCAGCTACGGGTGAAACAGCTCTATCGCCTGCCTTCCGGGATTCGCCTGCGTAGCTTCAACCGCGATGAACATCCGGACGAGGACTACAGCTTCCAGGAAATCCAGGATGAACAGATCAGCATCCTTGGTCACGTTTTCTGGTGGGGCATGTACGCCCGCTAACCCTTCTGTGTAAGACAAAGCCCGCCAGTGAGCGGGTTTTTTTTCGTCTGCGTAAAACCACCAAACCCTTTGCCTGCGGGGCTACAAATGCATCTGTGCATTTCTTGCGCAAAAATAAATGCATTTGTGCATTGACTGTATATGCATACATGCATATTCTTCATCTCAAGCCAGCCAAGAAGGCCTGGTGGAGGCGGCAAGGATGCTGCCAAGGAAGACAGGGACGTTACGCAACACCGGCAAGGACGCCATCGAAGCAATGGCAAGGATGCCAGGCAATACCGGCAAGGATGCCGACGCTCTTTAGTTTCAAACCGCTTCAAGAACAGGCAGCGATGAACCGGCCTTAACGGTTCAGAGGGTTGGCAACTGGCCCGGGTGTGCAGCGTAAAGCACCAGAAGCAGTTATCCGGCAGACAGGGATCGTGGTCGGAAAAACATTGAGGAAAGAACCGTACCGCGCCAGTAGCGCCGAAAGTTCGAGGACATCATTACTGAAAAGCCCGGGCAACCGGGCTTTTTGGAATGCCTACCTAGAGAACCCATTCAAATTGAAACAAACACCTACAACCGGCGACCTGCCGGTATCACTCATTCCAGGAGGCGTGACATGACAAACGAGCAGCAAGCGTTGGCGGAAATGCCTATCTGGCTGGTCATCGTATTGGCGGTGATTGGCGGGGTTTCCGGAGAAATGTGGCGCGCCGACAAGGAAGGCGCCCGCGGTTGGTCGCTTATGCGGCGCCTGGCCCTGCGTTCGGGGGCCTGCATGGTGTGCGGGGTATCAGCCCTGATGCTGTGCTACGCCGCCGGCATGTCGATCTGGACGGCCGGCGCCATTGGGTGCCTGACCGCCATGGCCGGCGCCGACGTGGCCATCGGCCTTTATGAACGCTGGGCGGCCAAGCGCATCGGCGTCAACGAAGGCCCTGGCCGGGACCCGCAGTAACCGTTGCAAGGACGCTACTTAAATGACACTTATCGAAAAACCCTCCCAATTGCCCCAGGCCATCAGCGAGGCACTGCGCAGGGCGTTTCCGGAACTTAAGGTCGGCACTCATCAGGACTTTCAGGGCGGCGCGAACGACACCGGCGTGTTGATAACGGTCGAAGGCAATGGGCCGGGCCTTCGCTCCCGCGAGGGGCGCAAGGCCCATGCCCTGGGGATTTCACTCAAGGCCATGGTGGCCCCGGGTGCCTTGCCCTTTGATGCCTGCGACCTGGCCAGCCAACTGATGGACCTGGTGCTGGATAACCGCTGGAACCTGTCGCAGGCGCAGTGCGACCTGCCGACCAGCATCGTCGCTGCGCCTTCAATACGCACCAGCGCAGAGACGGACTACGACACCTGGACCGTCACCTTCATCCAAACCCTCTATATCGGGCCGCCGTTGCTCAACGATCCCACAGGCAAGCCGCTTTTTGCCTGCACCTGGGACGTCTCGAACATCGACGACCCCGACCAATACAAGCCGCTGGCGGAGTAGCCCATGTTCGACGCGCTGTTACGCATGCAGCTGGGGCCGATCGTGGAGCGCCTGGCGGAAATGGAAAGCCAGCTCGAAGACCTGTATCGACGCGCCGAAAGTTTCTGCCGAATCGGCGTGTGCCAGGAGGTCGACGCCGCCAGCAATACCTGCAAGGTCAGCCACGGCGAACTGCTCACCCCGGCGATCCGCTTTTTCAACCCCAGCGCCGGGGCACAGACGGAAACCCGCATCCCGTCAGTAGGCGAGCAATGTTTGCTGCTCAACTACGGCGCCGGGGAGGGCGGGGCGCAATCGGTGGCCTTGTTCGGCTTGAACAGCGACCGCTTTCCACCGGTCTCCAGCGCTTCGACACTGACCCGGCGCCGCCATCAGGACGGTACCCAGAGCGACTACGACGACGCCAGCCATACCTTCAACTGGGTCAATGGCCCCACCACGTTCACAGGTTCCCGCGAACAGGTCGACATCAAGGTCGGCGCCGCCAGCCTCACGATGAGCGCCCAGGGCATCACGCTGCAAGTCGGCGGCAGCAGCCTGTTGCTGGACGCCGGCGGCGCGCACTTCAGCGGCCCGGTGGTGGACCACCAGGGTCGAGTCATCAGCCCCTGACAAGGACATCCCATGATCGGAATCGATAGAAACACCGGGGCGGCGGTCGATGACTGGCTGCAATTTGTGCAGCGCGCTACCCGAGCGCTGACCACGCCCTTGGGCACTCGCCAGAAGCGCCCGCTGTACGGCTCGATGATCCCGCAGTTGCTCGGGCAAAACCTCGGCGATGACCTGCTGATTCTCGCCCAGAGCCATGCCGCCCAGGCGTTCTACAACCCGCAGAACGGCATCGCCGACTTCGAGCCGCAAGTCATCGTCGCCAACCGCCAGGGCGCCGGCCTGTTGCTGCGCTTCGCCGGCACCTGGAAAAACCGCAAGCAATCCTTCGAGGTGGTGACATGAGCATGCTGATACCCGGCCAGAACCAGTTGGCTGAGCCAGCGATCATTGCCGTCGATGAGTTCGAACCGTTGCTGGCGGAGTTCAAGGCGTTTGTCGTCGATTACGTCGCCACTCGTGCACCAGAAAATGCCGCCAAGCTGAAGATCAGCCTGGAGAACGAGAGCGAGTTGCTGACGTTGGCGCTGGAAGCTTTTTGCGTTCGCCTGCAAACCCACGAGCGCAAATACAACGCCCGCATCAAGCAGATGCTGGCGTGGTGGGCTACCGGCAGCAACCTCGATGCGCGCCTGGCGGACATGGGCCTTGAGCGCCAGGTGCTCGACCCTGGTGACCCGGCGGCTTTCCCGCCGGTACCGCCAACATTGGAGAGCGACGATGACGCCCGGTTGCGTTATTACCTCGCGCCTCACGCTCCGGCGGCGGGTTCGCGGATGCAGTATCGCCGGGAGGTTTTCACCCTCGGTGAGCGTCCATCGGTGAAAGTGCAAAGTGCTACCCCGGGTGTGGTGACGGTCACTTATACCTTCGACCCGGACGGCTACGCGGCACGGGTCAAGGATGGCAACGGCCGTCGAACCGCGCCCGGCGAAGTGATGGTCACGGTCCTGTCCCGAGACGGGGATGGCACACCTTCTGCTGATCTGCTCGACGGTGTACGTCGGCATTTCGCTCGGCCTGACGTGCGACCGGAAACGGATCTCGTCACGGTGCAGGCGGCTCAGATCCTGCGCTACAAAATCCGCGTGGTGGCCAAGATCAACGCCGGCCCGGATTCCGGGCTCACTCAAGTCGCCGCCCAGAAACTGCTGCAAGACTATGCAGAGTCCTGCCATCGCCTGGAAGGGCGGGTGGACCCGAGCTGGATCGACTACGCCATCCACTCGGCGGGAGCTGCACAACTGCAAATCCTTGAACCGCTGGAGCCGATCGTCACTACCGCGTTCCAGGCCCCGTATTGCACGGGTGTCGAGGTGGAGGTGCGCACGCTATGAGTGAGCCAAAAGGCAGTTTGCTGCCTGCCAACAGTTCGCCGTTGGAGAAGGCGCTGGACCTGGGTTTCGGGCAATTGCTCGATCGGGTGACGCCCCCTTTTCCCGCCCTGATGAACCCGCTGCAGACGCCGGCTGAATTCCTTCCCTACCTGGCCGCTGATCGCGGCGTCAGTGAATGGGACGCCGCTGCCAGCGAGTCGGAGAAGCGCCTCACCGTGGCCTTGTCCTGGCAAATCCAGCGTCAGGCCGGTACGCCCAAGGCGCTGAGCTACGCCGTCGAATCCCTGGGATTCACCCCCAATATCAGTGCCTGGTATCAACAGCGGCCAACCGGCCTGCCTTACACCTTTGATGTGCAGGCAATCATCGGTCGCAGTTGGTCCAGTGGCGATCACAACCGTTTGATCCGCCGCATCAACGCGGCCAAGAGCGAGCGGGACCTGGCCACCATCACCATCGTGCACGAGACCTCCCAGGGTTTACGTGTTGCTGCAGCCGCTGATCCAGGGTTGAGCATCGGCGATGAGGGCCAGCCCGGGGCGTTGCCCGAAGTGAAGCTGCACGGGGTACTTGCTTGCAGCAGCGTGGCGCACACACCGCTCAGCGATGGCGAGTTGCAGTTGTGCGGCGTACTGCCTGAACTCGGGCTGGCGGCCCGGCTAAACAGTGCCGGGGTTGCCCGGCACTACACCATTAACGACTACGACCTCAGGGCGCAGCCATGACAGATGAAATTACACGCCTGGTGCGCTTCACCTCCAAGGGATTGGATGAAGTGCTGCAGGCAAAGAACCAGGGCTTGAAAGGCGAGATCACCCACATTGGCGCCGGTACTGGCCGCTACAACCCCGACGGCACCGAAGTGGCCCTGCGTGACGAGCGCCAGCGGGTCGCCATTGTGGACTACGAGGATCTGGGCGACCGGCAACTCCGGATGGCCGCGCTGTTTGATGGCGAGGCCGAGTATGAGATCGGCGAGTTTGGTTTTTACCTCGCCAGTGGCACGTTGTTGGCGGTGTATTCCGTGGAGGGGAAGCTGCTCACGTATAAAGCGGCGGCGGCTCGGGTACTGCAGAAGTTCACGTTGGATATTTCGCCGTTGCCGGCGGATAGCGTGACGATTGTGGTGGGGAGCGAGAATTTGAATGTATTGATGGCTGAAGAAATCGCAATCATGGCGGCGGCTTCGGTTGGCAATATGTCTCGTCACGTTGATCTGATGTTGCGGGTTATGCATCTCGAAGCGAAGTAGTTGCACTGACAAAAGTGCTGGAAAGACTAATTGACAGGGAGTTGATGATGGGAATTGAAACGACTATCACGAAAGTGGTGGATGCGTGTAACAAGCTGACAGAAACGGTGACTAACCAGATTGGCAAAATTGATGCACGGGTAGAGGCCGCGTCGAGTCAGTTCACTGCGTGGCGTAACGGTGTACAAGCGAAAGACATCAATGGCCGCGCGCTTTACAAGCAGGATATTGACCTTACCGGCTTGTCCACGGACGTGCTTTACCCAGTGTGGTGGAGCATGCCCGGTAACGATGGGGGAGAAACCGAGCTTACTATCTCTCGAATTTTTTCTCGAGATAGCGAAAAGGCGCCCTTTGGTGAGGGTATCTATCATATCGCCGGCTTGAACCTGCAATTGGAAGGTGTTGGTTTTCCATGGAATGGTGATGCCAACTTCCTGTCGATCAAACGAATATCGCAAACCTATCGCGAAACGGTTCGGGGCATCTCGTTTGGCATGATTTGCACGGCTCGTGCCGTTACAGGGCTTAAACCCATGTATGTCGGTTTGGTCGCTGGTCAGCTGACCACGTCCCCACAATTCTCCGGGATGTACCTAAGAGGTGGGTTGAGTTACACGATCACCAAAACGTTTGATTACCCTGTGAGCTTCAGCAAGGTGGATACCGAAGTGATCATGAAAGATGACGTTACGGCTGATTGGGAGGTGCGTTGGGTAGTGAAGCCTTATTCGCTGGCCCAGGCAGATGCCGTGCTTGGGAAGACCTATGAAGAGAAGCGCTTGGCTTATTCCTACGACAACGACACTCGGTATACCGCCAAGGTTTAAGGACTGATCAAATGACTTTGTTTATTGAAAAACTGGAAACCCCCGCTGGTGACTCGCTGATCAACGTACCTGCCAGCGTGCAGACACTTAAAGGTCTTGGCTTTAGTGATGTGGCCGCTCAAGCGCTGATCGAGAAAGCCGCTGCCGCTGCAGCGCTCGCTAGCACTATTGCTGCTCGCCGCTCTGCCTATGTCAGCGAAGCGGACCCGATGTACCTCGAGTGGCAATTCGACGGTACGCCTGAGAAGGAGAAGGAATGGCGAGCCAAAGTGGCCGAAATCAAGGCGCGGTTCCCGTTGCCGGAAGATAAATAATCACCCACCGCGAAAGCGGTTTTTTTTCGCCCGCCCAAAGCCCCTCTCGCAGGGGCTTTGGCGTTTTTCACCCGGAGAATCCCACTCATGTTTAACCGCCAAACCTACACCGTCCTCATTCCATTCCCCACCGGCAACGGCCACTGGTCTACCGCCGGCGAGGAACTGGAACTGCTGGACGTCGAAGCATCCGCCCTGCGCACCGCTGGCCGCCTGGAACTGACCAGCGTCCTCAACTCCACCCCGAAGAAGGCTGACTGATCATGGCTGAGGTTTTGAACTTCGAACACAACGGCATCACCGTGAACGCCACCGAATCCCCCGAGGCCATGGGTGGCCTGGGCGATAACGTCATCGGCCTGGTGGGCACTGCCCCCAACGCCCATGCGTCGATTCCGAAAAACGCCCCGTTCCGCATCAACAGCTTCACCACCCAGGCGCTGCTGGACCCTACCGGCGCTGAAACCGGCACGCTGTTCCACGCCGTGTACCAGATCCTCAAAGTGGTCAAGGTGCCGGTCTACGTAGTGATCGTCGACGAGGGCACCACCCCGGCCGACACCCTCAATAACGTAATCGGCGGTGAAGAGCCGGTCACCGGCCGCAAACTGGGCCTCGCCGCCCTGGCCAGCGTCCCCGAAGACCTGACCATCATCGGCGCCCCGGGCTTCACCGGCACCAAGGCCGTGGCCGGCGAATTCGCCTCCTTCGGCAAGCGCATCAAGGCCCGTGTGGTGCTGGACGGCAAGGACGCAACCGTCGCCGACCAGGTGACCTACAGCGGCGAACTGGGCGGTGCCGATCTCGGTTTCGACCGTTGCCTGCTGGTGCACAACATGCCGTCGGTGTACTCCAAGGCCGCGAAGAAAAACGTGTTCCTGGCGCCGTCGTCCCTGGCCATCGCCGCGCTGGCCAAGGTCAAGCAATGGGAAAGCCCGGGCAACCAGGTGACTTTCGCCGAAGACGTGTCCCGCGTGGTTGAGTACAACATCCTTGACACCTCCACCGAAGGCGACCTGCTCAACCGCTACGGCGTGAGCTACTACGCCCGCACCGTCCTCGGCGGTTTCTCGCTGCTGGGTAACCGCTCCATCACCGGCAAGTTCATCAGCTACGTGGGCCTGGAAGATGCAATCAGCCGCAAGCTGGTCAAGGCCGGCCAGAAAGCCATGGCCAAGAACCTCACCAAGTCGTTCATGGACCAGGAGGTCAAGCGCATCAACGACTGGCTGCAAACCCTGGTGGCCGACGAGACCATTCCCGGCGGCAGCGTGTACCTGCACCCGGAATTGAACAGTGTCGAGAAGTACAAGAACGGCACCTGGTTCATCGTCATCGACTACGGCCGCTACGCGCCGAACGAACACATGATTTATCAACTCAACGCCCGCGATGAAATCATCGAGCAGTTCCTGGAGGACGTTCTCTAATGTTTACCAACCGAATCAGACAGGCCATGGCGGCCACCCTTCAAGGCCTGCCGTTGTCGGCGACGGTCACCTCGTTCGCACCGCCGAAGATCGACTTCGACATGGAGCAGATGACCGGCGGACGTTTCATCGCCGAAGAAATGGCCAAGAGCGCCAAAGTGCTCAACGCCACATTGGAGCTGCAAGGCGCGGGTCCGGAAATCATGCTTGCCTTGGGGGTGCGCCTGGGCGATGACATTTTGCTGAACGTGCGTGAAGCCGGCCAGGACCAGGACGGCAAGACTTACTTCACCTACCACACCATCGGCGGCAAGCTGAAAACCCTGACCGAGACAACCCTTAAGATGGGCGATAAACCCGCCCTCACCCTGGAGTTCTCCTGCCGCACCTACAACCGCCTGGAAAACGGCATCCCGGTGATCGACATCGACGTGCGTACCCAGAAGTTCGTGCTTAACGGCGTCGACATCCTCGGCGATGCCCGCCGCGCGGTACTGATGCCTTAAGGCCCCGGGAGCGGGTTTTCCCGCTCCCATACTTCACCAAGGAATTGACTCATGGCCTGGATGCCTCCGCTGCACATCCTGCTGTCGCCGATCACCGCTGATACCGGCGCGCTGATCGAGCAGATTCAACTCAAGCCGTTGTTCTACGCCGCGCAAAAAGACGCGCTGGCCCGGGCCGGTGATGACGAGGACGATCAGTTCTTCGAACTGGCCAAACTCGCCACCGGCCTGTCGGAAAAAGAACTCGACCAACTCAAGCGTCCGGACTATGTGAGCATCGCCCAGTACGTGCACGACATGTCGACCCGGCCTGCCTCGTACTTCCTCGACGCCGACGAGCAGCCCCGCGAATCGGCGACCAGTGAGCACGTCTCGCTGCTGTTGCCGCTTGACACCGGCGGCCGCCGTCTCACCAGCCTGACCCTGGAAATGCCCGCCCTGCGCGCCACCAAGGCGATGAAAAAACTCGCCACCAACAAAGAGCGCGCCGAGTTCATCACTGCCCACTGCACCGGCCTGATGATCCCGGATCTCGCCGACCTCAGCGTGCCCGACTGGACCGAACTGCAGGGGAGCATCGACGATTTTTTAAACAAACCGGCGGACTTCTTTCGGAGCGCGACATCGAAGTAATTCTCGACATCGTGCCGCTCATTTACTCGGTAAATGAAGCGGAAATCCTGGACTGGGACGCCGGAAAAGCATTGCGCCGCTACGACATCGCGACCACTCGCCTTGGCGTCAAACAGGAGTAGAGCGGATGGCAGACAGTAAATTTGGATTGAGGTCGCTCATCGCCAGGGACGGCGAGGCGATTTACGGCTCGCTTGAAACGGCCGGGGCAGGCGCCAGCATCCAGCCGATTGCGCCGATGCTTGCCGGCCCGTCCTTGCTTGATGCCGTACCCAAGGACGTGCCGGGCCAGGAACTGGCGAATGTCGGTGCGCAACTGACGCAACTGGTCACGGGGCAGACCCGGCTCATCGACACGCTGGAGAGGTTCAACGGCTCATTGCTCGATGTGATGGGTGCCCTGAAAACCGGCAAGGGCAATAGCACGGGCGGCGCCTCATCCGATACCGTCAAACCCTCGCAGGCGCTGGAAACGGCGATGACCGACCTGCATGAAGTGGTGGGGTTTGCCGGGCATGAGCGCACACAACTGCGCGAAGCCAACCTGGCCTTGGCGTCAGACCCGATGGTTGCCGCGAGTGGCGCAGATGCTGTCGACCTGGCAAGGGTGGAGCAGGTGGGGGCCCGGTCCGGCGTAGGCAAGGACCTTGAAACTCGCCAGGCTGATTTGCTGCAGTTCGCCCGCGATAGCGCGCTCATCGCCGCGGCCTTTCAGACCGATATCAAGACGGCCGGCGAGATGATGGGCGGCTGGCGTGGGTCGATGAAGCTGGATCGCCCGCAGGCGCTGGATCTGGCTGACGCCACCAACGTGCTGGGTTCCCACGCTTCGCTCAAGGCCGATGCGGTGGATATTGGTTCGATTGTGCGCCAGAGCACTGCCGCGAGAACGTCGGGCATGAGCCCCGAGCAGGTAGCGGCGTTTTCGGCGGCGTTGCTGACGGTTGGTAACAACCGGGCGTCTGCCGGGCTTGCGGTGGAAAAAGTCGGCGCCGCGCTGGCCAAGGGGGACGGTGCCTCCGAGGGGCAGCGTGCTGCCTGGGCAGAGCTCAAGCTTGACCCGAAGGTGCTTGCGGCAGGCATGAAGCAGGACGCACCGCAAACAGTGCTGACGGTCCTCGAGGCGCTCAAGGCGCAGCCCCAGGAAAGGCAGGCGGCACTGGCCACGCAGTTGTTCGACGGTAACCGCTCGATTCTGAGCCTGGTGCCGGTGATCGACACGCTGAAGCAGGCCTTTACGGCGGTGGCCGACAAGTCGACTTACGCGACTTCGGTCCTGGGAGACCAGGGCTCGGTCATGCGTTCGGCGACCGGGCGGGCAGACTCCACGCAAGCTCATGAACAAGCCTTCCAGGCCAGTACGACCCGCCTGGAGACAGCTTCCGATACGGCGATTGCACCCCTGAAAATCGGCGCACTGACGGTGCTGACCTCAGTGGTCAATGGCTTGGGCTGGCTGGCTGAATCGCTGCCCAAAGCCACGGCCGCCCTCACATTGGCCGCGGTGGTGATGGTGCCGCTGGCGAAGAAGCTCGGCGGCACTGTCGTGGACAAAGTCTTCGACAAGGTCGCCGGGAAAGTCCTGGGCGAGGGTGACGCGCCCCGCGATGCCGGTGGCAACAAGCCCGACCCGTCCGGCAGCAAAGGGAAGTCACAAGGCAACGACACACGCCAGGGCGAGCGCACGCCAGGCAAAAACTCAGGCCCTGATGCGCCCACGAAAACCAACAGAGCCAGCCGAATCGCGAAGCGCGGTTCGTTGGCGTTGGTGGTGGCAGACGCGGGTATCAATCTCATCAAGGGCGCGAGCAATGGCACCCTGAAAGAGTCCGTTGGCGCCAGTGTGGGGTCGATAGGCGGTGGCGTCGCGGGTGGTGTGGCCGGCGAGGTTGCAGGGCTGGCCATTGGGCGAGCCGTTGGCACGCTCGCCGGGGCGGCGCTGGGTTCGATTATTCCGGGCGCCGGCACAGTGTTGGGCGGTGTGATCGGCGGCTTTGCCGGCGGTGCAATCGGTAAGGTGGTGGGCGGCGTCGTCGGCACGTTCGTCGGCAGCGACGTCGGGGCGAGCCTGGGCGAGAAAGTCATGAGCAGCGACGACCGTCTCCCGCCACCCGAACAAGTCAGCCAAAGCCTTCCCAACGCTCAAACAGACAACCGGCAAATCAACTTCGCCCCGCAGATCAACATTACCGCACCCGAGCAGACCAGTTACCAGGCGCTGGCGGCGCTCGTCGTGCAACAGATCGAGGCGCAGTTCACGCCGCTGTCGATGGACAACCTGCTGGCGACGCGACGCGACGCGGCACTCACCGATGGAGCGGTTTAATGCGACAACAAATGGTGTTGGGCAGCTTTATTTTCGGGCTGTCGCGCGGGTTTGCCTACGCGACCCTCGACCGTATGAGTAGCGGTGGCTGGGTCGCGCTGGACATCATTGCCGGCAAACCCAAGTCCAGCCAGACCGGCCAGGCCCTCGAAACATTGACCTTTGCCGGCAAGGCGGCGCGTGGCATTGGCATGGCCAGGCTCGACGAACTGCGCGACTTGCAGGCCTTGCGTACACCGCTGCCGTTGGTGGACGGGATTGGCCGTAACTGGGGGCTGTGGACGATCAAATCGGTGGACGAGAAACAAGCCAACGTGATCGACGACGGCACCGCCATGCTGATCAATTGGACGTTGATACTGGAGGAATTCGTCAATGCGTAGAGTCCGAAGTATTGCCGGTGACTCCGTCAACCTGCTGCTCTACCGCGAACTGGGTCGCAGCGACGACGCTGCCGAGGAAGCACTGTGGCATCTCAACCCGGACCTCGCGGAACACGGGGCGGTATTGCCGGCCGGCATCGGTGTAATCGTACCGGAGCTGGACGCGCGGTCCGCCGCAAAAAAACCGGTTTCGGTTTGGGATTAAGGAGGAACCATGGCACTTGGATTCACACCGGCGGTGGAAATTTACGGGACCAATGCCGCGCTGCTCAACGAGCGATTACTGGAGTGGGAACACACCGATGCCGCAGGCTTCGTCTCCGACCAGCTCAAGCTGACCCTCGACATCGAAGGGCTTGAGGGATTGCCCAGCCTGGGTGGGAGGATCGGCCTGCGGGTCGGTTACCTGGAGACCGGCCTGGAGGACAAGGGGCTCTTCAAGATTACCCAGCGCACCCCGTACCTGTTCCCCCTGCGCCTGGTGTTGGTGGCCACGGCGGCGCCGTTCGACCAGGACGAATTCAAACAGCGCCGCACAGCCAGCCATGGGCCGACCACCCTGGGCGCACTGTTCCGCCAACTGACCATACGTTATGGATTCTCACCCAGGGTCGCGGCGGATCTGGACGCTGAAAAGATCGCTCACATCGACCAGACCAACGAAAGCGACATGAGCTTTCTGACCCGGCTTGCCAAGCGTTTTGATGCGGTGGCCAAGCCTGTCGACGAGCTGTATGTGCTGGGCCGTAAAGGCCAGATCACCTCGCTGTCGGGCAAGCCGCTGCAAGAAGTGCGGCTGTCGGTCACTCGTGATAACCGTCCGGGCGACCGCGCGTTTATCAGCGCCAGTTTTACCGAGACCAGCCGGGCCAAGTTCGAAGGGGCCAAGGCGTCCTGGTGGGATGTCGCTACCTGCAAGAAACGTGAGGTGGAGGTGGGCGGTGCGCCGTTCAAAGTCCTTGCCCAGCGCTACCAGAGCGAAGACGAAGCCAGGACGGCGGCCGAAGGCGAGATGCGCCGGGTTAGCCGTGAAGGCCTGCAGATCAATGTGATATGCCCCGGCAACCCGGCGTTCCAGGCCGAAGGGCTGCTGGTGCTGGATGAAACCTGGCCCGGCTTCATGCAGGGGCGCTGGTCCATCGACACGCTGACGGCCGTCGGCAAACGCAAGGAAAGCTACCGATGCACGATCAAGGCGAACGGATTGTCGTCACCGCAATGACGTGCTCGATCGGTTCCTTCCACCCACCCGCTTCGGCGGGTTTTTTATTGCCTGGTGAGATGCCATGAAGATAACCCCTCTGGTCAGTCATCTTCGGGATCACTGCCCATCGTTCAACCAACACATCGGCGCCGGCCTCGACCTCGACGCGCTGCAAAACCTGCCAGTGCTCGACTCACCCCAGGCGGTCGTGACGCCGATCAGTGACAAGGCCAGCCCTAACGCTGCGCAAAACAGCAGTCGCCAACCCCTGCGCGAACATTTTGGCGTGGTGCTGGTGCTGGATTTGCCGGAGGGCCAGCAAGCCCAGGCGATGGACCAGCTGCATGCCTTGCGCGCCGAGGTCTGGCGGGCGCTGGTGGGCTACAGGCCCGAGGGGTTCTACGAGCCCATCCAGTACGACGCTGGCGAATGGCTGTTGCTCAGCAAGGTTCGCGGGTTGTACCGGCTGCGGTTTTTTCTCGAGAGCCAGTTGGGACGCAACCTCAGCACGCAGCCGGCGGAAACCTGGCTCGAGCTTGAACTGGACGCTTTGCCGTCCTTCAACGGGGTGACGGTGCGGGTCGATGCCATTGACCCAGCCGACCCCAACCTGCAACGCCCAGGCCCCGACGGGCGCCTGGAAATGACGTTTTCTGCCGAGGTAAAACCATGAGCAAACGCATCACCGTACTGCCGGTTTCCGGCCGTGCCGTACCTGACCCGGAGGCGGGCGATCTGTTGCCCGCCGAAGGCCGCGAAGTCCCGGACAACGCCTGGTGGCGTCGACGTCTGGCCGATGGCGACATCACAACCAAAGCCGTCAAGGCGGCAAAAACACAGGGAGCCAAGTAATGGCGATCGGATTCAGTCATATTCCGGCGGACATTCGTGTGCCGCTGTTCTACGCCGAGATGGACAATTCGGCGGCCAATAGTGCGTCGTCGGCCCTGCGCCGGCTGATCGTGGCCCAGGTCAACGACAACGTCACCAGCCCGGAAATCGGCAGCCTGGTGCTGGTATCGAGCGCGGCCATGGCCAAGCGTATCGGTGGCCAGGGTTCGATGCTGGCGTCGATGTACGAGACGTTCCGCAAGAGTGACCCGGTGGGCGAGATCTGGTGCCTGCCGCTGCACAGCACCGAAGGCAGCGCGGCCAAGGCCGAGCTCAAGCTGACCGGCGCCGCGACCCAAGGTGGCATTCTCAGCCTGTACGTCGGCGGCACCCGGGTTCAAGCGACCGTGATCAATGGTGCGACGGCTGCCGTGGCTGCCACCGCCCTGGCGCTGAAAATCAACGCCAGTGCCGACCTGCCGGTCAGTGCGGTAGCCGCCGATGGCACCGTCACCCTGACCGCCAAGTGGACCGGTGAGAGTGGCAACGACATCAGCCTGCAGCTCAACCGCCTGGGCCAGAGCAACGGCGAACAAACCCCCGACGGCCTGACCGCCGTGCTCGGCAAAATGGCGGCGGGCGCCGGTGTGCCGGACCAGCTCGCGGCATTGGCTGCGCTGGGCGACGAGCCGTTCGAGTTCATCTGCATGCCCTGGGCCGACACCACCAGCCTCAACGCCTGGCAAGCGGTGATGGATGACAACAGCGGTCGTTGGTCGTGGGCCAAGCAACTGTTCGGCCACGTCTACACCGCCAAGCGCGGCACTATCGGCACCCTGGTGGCGGCCGGGCAAGGGCGAAATGACCAGCACGTGACCATCCAGGCCATGGAGCCGGGCGTGCCGCAACCGTTCTGGGTCCAGGCCGCAGCATTGGCTGCACGCACGGCGGTGTTCATCTCTGCCGATGCCAGTCGTCCGACCCAAAGCGGTAGCTTGCCGGGCCTCGATCCGGCCGACGCGAGCGAGCGCTTCACTCTGACCGAGCGCCAATCGCTGCTCAACTACGGCATCGCCACCGCTTACTACGAAGGCGGTTACGTGCGCATTCAGCGGGCGATCACCACTTACCAGAAGAACGCGTTCGGCCAGGCGGACAATTCCTATCTGGACAGCGAAACCCTGCACCAGTCGGCCTTTATCGTGCGCCGCCTGCAGAGCGTGATCACCAGCAAGTACGGGCGCCACAAACTCGCTGCTGACGGCACGCGCTTTGGCGCCGGCCAGCCGATCGTCACCCCGAGCACTATCCGCGGTGAGCTGATTGCCCAGTACGCCAAGCTGGAACTGGAAGGTCATGTGGAGAACGCCGAGCTGTTCGCCGAGCACCTGATCGTCGAGCGCGACAGCCAGGACCCGAGCCGGGTCAACGTGCTGTTCCCGCCGGATTACGTCAACGGGCTGCGGGTGTTCGCGCTGCTCAACCAGTTCCGTTTGCAGTACGACGCGGCGGTGTAGGCCCCGCGCTTTTCGCAACTGATTCCAGCCCGCCGAGTGCGGGCTTATTTTTGGGAGAAACATCATGGGTCAACTGATTGCGGGCACCTGCTACGTCAAAGTGGACGGCGCTCAACTGACCATCAACGGCGGCTGCGAAGCACCGTTGATGGCCGTCAAGCGGGAAACCGTGGTGCCGGGTTTCTATAAGGAAACCGACATCACCCCATCTTTCAAAGTTACCGCGCTGCACACGCCGGACTTTCCAATGAAGCAACTGATCGCCGGCACCGACATGACCGTCACCTGCGAATTCAACAACGGCAAGGTCTACGTGCTGGCCGGTGCCTACCTGGTGGAAGAGCCGGTGGCCAAGGGCGACGATGCCGTGATCGAGCTGAAATTCGAAGGCATCAAGGGGACCTGGCAATGACCGATACGGTGAAGCTGCAAGCGGCCATCGAGGCCCACGGCGAGTCATTGACCGAACTCACCCTGCGCCGCCCGACGGTGCAGGAGGTGCGGGCAATCAAGGCGCTGCCATACAAGATCGACAAGGGCGAAGACGTGAGTCTGGACCTTGACGTCGCCGCCAAGTACATCGCCGTGTGCGCGGGTATCCCGCCGTCGTCGGTCAACCAGCTCGACCTGATGGACTTCAACGCGCTGAGCTGGGCCGTCGCTGGTTTTTTCATGAGTGCGGCGCAGGCTCCGTCGCCGAGCTGATTGCGGTGGCCTATGACCTGGCCTGGTTCTGGAAGGTTGATCCCGAACAGATGCTGGCCAGGCCTTTGGATACGCTCCGGGAATCCCTGGAGCATGCGCAACGGATCAATGCGATGCAGCAGGTGCAGTGATGGCAGAAGCTCAGAAAGTAGAAAGTACCGCCGTGCGCCTGACCGGCATCGACCAGCTGTCGCCCAAGCTTGCTGCGCTGCAGGCCATGGTTGGGCGCTTCAGGCAGAACCTGGAACAGACCGGTCTCGGCAAGCTGGATATCGCCGGTTTGGTGAAGGGTGGTGGGCTGGCAGCACCGTTTGTCAGCGGCATTAAATCGGCTTTGGCGTTCAGGGCTGAGGTCGGCGAGGTCAATGCCGTCGTGGGGCAGGGCGTTACCGAAACGGCGGCGCAAGGGCTGAAGGATTTCAACGCGTCGCTGGACAAGGTGTCGGTGGCGTTTGGTACTGCGCTGTTGCCGGCCGTCACGGCGGTGGTGGTCGGGTTGGAGCCGTTGCTGACGACGTTGGCCCAGGTGCTCACCGAAAATCCGCAACTGGTGCAGGGCCTGGCTGCCGGCGCAGTAGCGTTTACCGCTATGCAGGCGGCCGTCACCGGCGTGTCTCAGGCACTGGGCTTGATGCAGCTGGTGCTCAGCGCCAATCCGATAGTTTTGGTGGCTGTAGGCATTGCCGTGGCGGCAGGCTTGATCGTTGCCAACTGGAAGCCGATTTCGGCATTTTTTGTCGGGCTCGGCGAACGGGTGATGGCGGCGATTGGAACCTTGGGCGAGTTTTTCCAGACGGTCTTTGCGTTTCGTCCGCTGGAACAGGTGATGCGCTTGTGGGGGCCGATCACAGGCTTTTTTTCCGGGTTGTGGACGTCGCTGAAGGTAATGGCGCAGCCCTTGGTCGGCTTTTTCACCACACTGTTTTCCTGGTCGCCAATGGGTTTGATCGTCAACAACTGGACGCCGTTGAGCGGCTTTTTTGCGGCCCTCTGGGACTTGCTCAAGGCACTGAGTGTGCCGGTGGTCGAGTTCATGAAAAGCCTGTTCAGTTGGTCACCCCAAGGGCAAATCATTGCCAACTGGGGCGTGATCAGTGAGATGTTTGCGGCGATCTGGAGTGACTTCAAACTCACCGCGCTGGCGGCTTTTACCATCGTCAGCAGTTACTTCGATTGGTCGCCCCTGGACAAGGTTGCTGCCGTCTGGGGTAGCGTCAGCGGTGCATTCGCCTCGATCTGGCGCGATATCAAGTTGCAGGCCCAGGACGCCTTTGTAGTGTTGAGTGGCCTGTTCGACGACTGGCATCCGATGGAGCAACTTGAAGCCATGTGGGCACCGGTGCTGAGTTGGTTCACGGCGCTATCGGAGAAGCTTGCGGTGATCACCGCACCGATTCGCAAGCTGTTCAACGGTGGGCTGGGTGAGGTGATCAACCAGGCGACCGGCAGTGTGCTGGAGTTGACCACCGAGCAACAGGAACGTAATGCCGAAAGCGCGCGTAACCCATCCTGGTTCCGCAAGGGTCCTGGCTTGGTATCACCGCTGGCGTCCAGCTCCAGTTCGCTGCTGCAACAAACCGCTGCCAACAACCGCACGCAGCTCAACGGCGATTTGCGGGTGAGCTTCGACAATGCACCGGCCGGCCTGCGGGTCGACCAGCCCAGAACCAACCAGCCCGGCCTGAGCGTCACCCCACGTGTCGGCTACCGTTCCCTGTCCCTTGGAGGCTCCAATGAGCTGGCGTGATCGTTTGTTGCCGGCGTCGTTTCGTGGCGTCGGGTTTTGGGTTGACCAGGCGAAAGTCCCGGTCGGCAAGAAGGGCCAGTTGCACGAATACCCTCAGCGCGACCTGCCTTTTTTTGAAGGGCTGGGCCAACAGTCCAGGGTGCATGAGCTGACGGCATTTGTAGTGGGCGAGGATTGCCTGGAGCAACGCGACAAGTTGCTCAAGGCCCTGGAGGAGGGGGCCGGCGAGCTGGTGCACCCGTGGCTTGGACGGTTGCAGGTCAAGGTCGGCGAATGCGAGATGACCCAAACCCGCCAGGACGGCGGGCTGGTGACCTTTGCCCTGAAGTTCTATCCCGACGAACCTTTGAAGTTTCCCACTACGGCGGTCAATACCCGCCAGCTGTTGCTGGTGTCGGCCGACAGTTTGCTGGGTTCGGCGGTGCTGCGCTTTGAGCAGGCCGTCGCACTGGTGAAGCAGGCGCGGGTGGGCATCCAGGCGTTGCGCAATGGCCTGGCAGAGGTTTACCAGGTAATTGAGCAGCAATTTGCCCCACTGATTCAGTTGTATGGCGACCTGAATGCCTTGGTCAAAGCCATCAAGGAAGTGCCCAAGGAATTGAGCACCGAGTTCAAGGGCTTGCTCGGCGATTTGAAAGAGTTGAAGGCATTTGCCCGCAACGGCTATCGCGGCATGCTGGCCAACCTCTCGCAGCAGGTGGAAGCGGCTCGCACTATCGACGTGCCGAAGCTGACCACCGGCAAGGACAGCGTGGCGGCGGTGCAAGCCACTGCCAACCTGGTACAGGATGCGTTGTGGGTGAAGATCGCCCATTGGCTGGCGGACGTACCGGTGGCGACAAAAGCGGTGACCCTCAGTACCACGCCATCCGTGGCGCAACAGGCGGCACAGCCGGTGCAGCGCCGCGAAGTGCCGGTGGCCGACGATGTGCTGGTGCTGCGTGACCTTCTGAACGAAGCCATGTGGCAAGCCGCATTGAAGGCCGACGCCGGGCACTATGTTGCGCTGAACGACCTGCGCCAACAGATGTTCGCGCATCTGACGGCAGTGGCTTCGTCCGGTGTCCGGCTGGTCAATCTGACGCCGATGCGCAGCATGCCCGCCTTGCTGTTGGCCTATCAGCGGTTCGGTGACGCGACGCGAGTGGGCGAGGTGGTGCAGCGCAATCGGGTGGCCCACCCGGGCTTCCTGCCACCGGCGGACCTGCAAGTGGTCAGGGAGTAACCCATGAACGAGTTGGACAATGCCGTCACCCTGACCGTGGACGGCCTGGATTATGGCGGCTGGAAAAGCGTGGAAATCAGCGCCGACCTGGAGCGTCAATTTCGCACCTTCACCCTCAACATCACCTGGCAATGGCCCGGGCAAACCCTGGCGGCGCCGATCAAGCCCGGCGCCCGTTGCCAGGTACGCATCGGTTGCGACCTGGTGCTCACCGGCTTTGTGTTCAAGGCGCCCATCAGTTACGACGGCCGACAGATCAGCCTGAGTATTCAGGGCGGCTCAGTGACCCAGGACCTGGTGGACTGCGCAGCGATAAACCAGCCCGGCCAGTGGCGCGGGCAAAGTGTGCTGAGCATCGTCCGGGCGCTGACGGCCACCTATGGCGTGGAGGTGCACAGCGAGATTGCCGAAACCGCGCGCCTGCATACCCACAGCATCGTGCCCGGGGAGACGGTATTTCAATCCATCGACCGCTTGCTGACGTTGTATCGGGTGTTCTCCACCGACGATGCGGATGGGCGCCTGGTATTGGCATCGCCCGGTAGTGCAGGGCGTGCGAATGACAGCCTGGAGCTGGGCCAGAACATCCTTTCGGCTAACGCACCGATGGACTTCAGCTCGGTATTTTCCGAGTACCGCGTCATCGGCCAGCACAAGGGCGATGATCAGAAAAGTGCAGCGGCGGTCAGTGAGGTTTCAGGGATTTCCCGGGATGAAAAAGCCACGCGAAAACGCGTCACGGTGATCAGCGAACCGACGCAGTTGACCCCCGAGCTGGCCCAGCAACGCGCCGACTGGGAACGCGCCACCCGTACCGGAAAAGCCCTGACCACCACCTACACCGTGCAAGGCTGGCGGCAGTCCAACGGCGATTTGTGGCGCCACAACCTGTTGGTGCGGGTGATCGATCCGGTGCTGGGCTTTGACCAGGACATGCTGATCTCCAAGGTCACCTGGTCGCTCTCCGACCAAGGTTCGATCACCACGCTACAGGTGGCGCCGCCGTCCACCTTTGATGCCAATCCGTTGCCATCCGCTTAACCACCAAGGAATTTCCATGAGCTTACTGACTCGCCTGCTGGCGCGCGGCACTGTCGTGCTCGCCCACTCGGCCACCAAGCTGCAATCGCTGCAAATGCGCCTGACGGCAGGCGAAGTGAACGACGACATGGAGCACTTCGAACCCTACGGTTTTACCAGCAACCCTCTGGCGGGTGCTGAAGGCATCGCCACCTTCCTGGGCGGTGACCGCTCCCATGCCATCGTGCTGGTGGTGGCCGACCGTCGCTATCGCTTGCAGTCCCTGGCGCCGGGTGAAGTGGCGATCTATACCGACGAAGGCGACAAAGTTCATTTCAAGCGCGGGCGGGTAATCGACATTGAAACCGGTACCTTGAATATCCGCGCCAGCCAGGCGGTGAACATTGATACGCCGACCCTGACGCAGAGCGGCAAGATCATCTCCCAGGGCGACCAGATTGCCGGCGGCATCAGCCAGATCCAGCACGTGCATGTGGGCGTCCAGCCCGGCAGCGGTCAGTCCGGTGCGCCGGCGGGAGGCCAGTGATGTTTGTCTCCGACAACCTGAAAAAGGCGCTGACCCGCTCGGTGCTGATCAGCCTGTTCACCTGGCGCCGTGCCGCGCCGGATGACCCTGTTGACGATGACGAGCGCTTCGGCTGGTGGGGCGACAGTTTTCCCAGCGTGGCCGACGACCGTATCGGCTCAAGGTTGTGGTTGCTGCGCCGGGTCAAGCTGACCCGCCAGACGCAACTGGACGCCGAATTCTATGCCCGCGAGGCCCTGCAATGGCTGATCGACGACGGGCATTGCAGCGCCATCGAAGTCCTCAGTGAGCGCCTCGACGCCCAGCGGCTCAACCTGCGCACGCAGCTGACCCTGGCCGATGGCGAGCGCCTGGACATCAACCCTGATAACAGTTGGCAGGTGATCTATGCCGTTTGAAACCCCTTCGCTGCCGGTGCTGATCAAACGCACCCAAAGCGACCTGGCCAGCGATTCGCTGCGCCAGTCCGATGCCCAGGTCCTGGCGCGCACACTGAGTGGTGCGGCGTTCGGCCTGTACGGTTATCTCGATTGGATCGCTGAGCAGATCCTGCCGGATACCGCCGATGAATCCACCCTGGAACGCATCGCTGCGCTGCGTTTGAACCAGGCACGCAAGGCGGCGGTAGCCGCCAGTGGCACCGTGAGTTTTACCGCAGCGGCGGGCGCGGTGCTGGATGTGGACACGGTGCTGCAAGCCAGTGATGGTCGCAGCTTCAAAGTCACCGCTGCCGGTACCACCCATGCAGGCCTCAACACCGCCACGGTGCAGGCGATTGATGCCGGCACGCTGGGCAACGCTGATGCCGGGCTGAGCCTGATCGCGGTCCAGCCGCTGCAAGGTATTGGCTCGACCTTTACCGTGCTGGCGCCGGGGCTGACCGGTGGTGTGGCGCGAGAAACCCTGGAGTCGCTGCGGGCGCGGGTGATTCGTTCCTATCGCGTTATCCCCCAGGGCGGTTCGGCACAGGATTACGAGACCTGGTCCCTCGAAATGCCCGGTATTACCCGCGCATGGTGTCGCGGCAATTACCTGGGGCCGGGCACGGTGGGGGTGTTCGTGATGCGTGACGACGACCCGCAGCCGATCCCTAATGCAGCGCAGTTGGCGCAGGTTCAAGCCCATATCGAACCGCTGCGGCCAGTGACCGCTGATGTGTATGTGTTGGCGCCGGTGATGAAACCAGTGGCTTATCAACTGCGCTTGACCCCCGACACCAGCGCCGTGCGCGCGGCCGTCGAGGCCCAACTGCGAGACTTGCACAATCGCGAGGCGGGGCTGGGCGACAGCTTGTTGCTGACCCACATCGCCGAAGCCATCAGCACCGCCACCGGTGAGACCGATCACAAACTGACAAGCCCGCTGGCGGACGTTACGGCGGCGACAAACCAGTTACTGGTGTTTGGAGGTATCACATGGCTGGGATAAGGACGGCTGGCCAGTACGAGGAGCAACTGATCGCCCTGTTGCCCAGCGGGCCGGCCTGGGACCTGGAGACCATGCCGCAGTTGCAGACGGTGCTCAAAGGCATCGCCGAAGAACTTACGCGCATCGACGCCCGCGCCTGCGACCTGCAAAACGAAATGGACCCCGTGACCGTCAGCGAACTGGTGCCGGAGTGGGAAAGGGTGATGCAACTGCCCGACCCTTGCCTGGGCTTGAGCCCGCTGTACGACGACCGTCGCCTGGCGGTGCGTCGACGTCTGTTGGCGGTGGGCAGCCAGCGCGCCGCGTACTACATCGAAATCGCCCGCAGCCAGGGTTATCCCGACGCCAGTGTCACTGAACATCGCGCCCCGCGCATGGGCCGCTCACGGTTTGGCGCGGCGCATTTTGGCACCTGGCAGGCGCACTTCATGTGGACGCTCAACACCGGCGGCCGCCAGCACTTGGGGCGGCGGTTTGGGGCGAGTTATTGGGGAGAGCGGTTTGGCGTCAACCCGGGCAATGCCCTGGAGTGCCTGATTCATCGCAGCGCACCTGCTCATACGCAGGTGCACATCAATTATGACTAGAGGATAGAAGCGTGGATTATCCAAAGAGTGTGCCCAGCGTTGGGCTGGTGAATGGCAAGTTTGTGGATGAAAACCCGGTGACCGGGACGCCGGGGAGTTTGATTCCGGCGGCTTGGGGGAATGGGGTTACGCAGGAGATTTTGAATGTGCTGGCGGCGGCGGGGATTGCGCCGGATGAGACGAAGACCGATCAGCTGGCGCAAGCGTTGAGTGTGTTGAGTGATTGGTTGAAGTTGAGGAATAAGCCGACGACGTTGGCGGGGTATGGGATTACGGATGCTCTGGTGGTAGGCCGTACGTCCCAGCAGCGCCCAAGTCTTTCTTCCAGCATATTGGGTGAGATCGGCAATGGACAGGGGGGCGCACTGGAAATTCGTGAAGCGCAAGAAGTTTCTGATTCCACACGAGATTTCAACTATGCACCACGAATCATGTTCCATTGGGGCAAGATAATTGCTCGAGCACTCGCGATGAACGCGGACGGTGAGTTGCTCTGGAGTTCGAAGAAAATTTGGTCTGAGATCAACTTCAACCCTTCAACCAAAGCGGATAAGGCTACGACCCTTGCGGGCTATGGTGTGACAGATGCGCTGAGCATTGGTCAATACGGACTGGGTGGCAATGTTGCACCTGCTGCCGCGATTGATACCGTTGGGCTACCCGGCGGGTTTTACTATTACAGTGCCGGGAATACCAGTTTCGCCAACTACGTCGGATTGGTGAATATCCCTTACGGCGACGGAAATTACGCGGGGCAGATTGGTTTTCAGCAGGGGAACACAGAACCGGATGTCTACATCCGAGGCTGCTCTCAGGCTAAGGTCTGGAGCCCAACACGAAGGCTCTGGCACTCTGGAAATCTCGACCCAGCGTCGATGGGGGTTCCGGTCGGGACGACGATTCAGTATTGCGGTGCCTCGGCACCGGCTGGGTTTTTGAAAGAGAACGGTGCTGCGGTTTCTCGTACAGCCTATTCAAAGCTGTTTGACGTGATAGGGACGACGTTTGGCGCTGGTGACGGAAGCACTACGTTTAACCTGCCGGACAGCCGTGGTGAGTTCATCCGTGGCTTTGACGATGGACGCGGCGTGGACCCGCAACGCGGGCTGGGGTCGTTGCAACTGGATGCGATGCAAGGCCATTGGCACGGCCCTCGTCCTGGCACCACCCTGAACGGGAGCCCAGGCAACTGGAACGGCGTGGGCGGTGGTTCCAACGCATCGTTCAACATTGGCAGCACCGGTGACCCCGTAACCAACGGCGTCAATGGTGTTCCACGCACCGCCAACGAAACGCGTCCGCGCAACACTTCCCGTCTTATGTGCATCAAGTACTGAGGTCAATCATGACTACTTCTGCCCCTGTTATTTATCAGGCACACCCGGTGACGGGCGAATACATCGGAACGGCTTTTGCTGACCCCGATCCACTTGTCGAGGGGGCCTGGCTTATTCCCTCCATGGCTTTCAGTGAAGCCCCGCCTGTAACTGAGCCCGGCTTTGCTGCGGTTCACGTTAAAGATGCTCAAGCTATCTGGAACCTGGTTCCGGACCTGCGCGGCCTTGTGTATCGAACGGATACCGGCGAGGAGATCCAATGGCAGCAGTTAGGTGAGTTGCCGTTGGAACTTACCTCGCTGAAACGCCCCGGGTCAGATCACGTTTGGGATGGCTCGTCCTGGCATCTCGATGAAAAGCTGAGGAACACGAACGAATGTGAATCCGAACGACTCTGGCGGGATTCGGAAATCGACAGTATCAAGTGGCTTCGCGAGCGCCATCGGGATGAGTCCGATCTGAAGCGAGATACCACGCTGACAGAAGGACAATTTGCGCAACTGCTGGCTTATTTCCAACTGCTGCGTGATTGGCCGCAGAACTCGAAGTTTCCAGCCTCCGAATTTCGGCCGGTTAAACCGGACTGGATGGTTGGCCTTGTACAATAGTGTGGTGCTCGTGAGTTCGGAGGTTTTTTCATGCCGATAACCCAGAATGATCTTGTGCAAATCATGCCCAACGCCCGCGCCCAAGCGGGCGTTTTCGTATCTGCGCTGAACACAGCCATGTCCAACCGCCAAATCAGCACACCCAAACGCATCGCCGCCTTCCTCGCCCAAATCGGCCACGAATCCGGCGAACTGCGCTACGTACGTGAATTGGGCAGCGATCAATACCTGAGCAAATACGACACCGGTACCTTGGCCGCCCGCCTGGGCAACTCCCCAGAAGCCGACGGCGATGGCCAGAAGTATCGCGGCCGCGGCCTGATCCAGATCACCGGCCGGCGCAACTACCTGGCGTGCAGTCAGGCACTGTTCGGCGATGAGCGTTTGTTGCACCAACCGGAGTTGCTGGAGACGCCGCAATGGGCGTGCGAATCTGCCGCGTGGTTCTGGCAGCGCAATGGCTTGAACGAGCTGGCTGACCAGGACCAGTTCACCACGATCACCCGGCGCATCAATGGTGGCCTCAACGGTCTGGAGAACCGTATGCAACTGTGGGCGCGGGCGAAGGCGGTGTCATGGGCTTCCTGACGTCGTATCGCCTGCTTGGGTTTTGCCTGTTGTTCGCAGTTTCGGCGGGTGTTGCCTGGCAGGTACAGGCTTGGCGATATGGCGCACAACTCGAGCACCTGCAGGCTCTGCATGCCGCAGCACTCAGCCAGCAACAACAGGCCGAACAGGACAAACGGCTGGCACTGGAGCAACAACTCAGCGCCAGCGACCAACAACACACCCGGGAGCTTTCCGATGCACAACGCGCTCAGGCTCACCTGCGGGATCGCCTGGCCACTGCTGATGTGCGGTTGTCAGTCCTTCTCGACGCCAGCGATTCAGTCAGCGGCTGTGCAATGCCAGCCACCGCCCCCTCCGGCAGCCTGGTTCATGGCGCCCCGCGAGCCCGACTTGACCCGGCGCATGCTCAACGAATTATCGGCATCACCGACGACGGTGATAACGCCATGATCGCCTTGCGCGCCTGCCAGGCGTATGTCCGGGCCGTCGCGCGTTAGTCTCTTGTAACTTGCATGGCCCATGGGCTCCTGTAGGGTAGGCAAACGCCCGTCCACTCCAGGAGATGACCGTGAAGGAAATTACTCAACTCGCCGCTGAACTTGGTCGACGCTTGCAGGTGCTCAATGCCCACGTCACAACGGCCGAGTCGTGCACCGGCGGCGGTATCGCCGAGGCGATCACGCGGATTCCCGGGAGTTCGGCCTGGTTCGAGGCGGGCTATGTCACGTATTCCAATCGCCAGAAGACCCGGCAGCTGAATGTGCCGGAAGCGCTGTTCCCCAAGGTCGGGGCCGTCAGTCGCGAAGTGGTGGAGGCGATGGTGCGGGGTGCCCAGGAGAAAAGCCTGGCGCGTTTTGCCGTAGCGGTCAGCGGTGTGGCCGGCCCCGATGGCGGTTCGCCGGACAAGCCGGTGGGCACCGTATGGCTGGCCTGGGGCGTGGGCGATGAGGTTACCGCCGAGCTTGAACACTTCCCTGGGAACCGTGACGAGGTTCGCCGACAAACGGTAAAGGCCGCGCTAGAGGGCTTGTTGCGACGAGCTGCAGCAGAAATAGAAAAACAGGGGTAGGCGATCACGGATCTTTGTGGAACAATACTGTCTACTTATACAGGTGTTGGCCGCCAGGCCTTATTGATTACGTGAGGACTTTAATGGACGACAACAAGAAGAAAGCCTTGGCTGCGGCCCTGGGTCAGATCGAACGTCAATTCGGCAAGGGTGCCGTAATGCGTATGGGCGATCACGACCGTCAGGCGATCCCGGCTATCTCCACTGGCTCTCTGGGTCTGGACATCGCGCTCGGCATTGGCGGCCTGCCAAAAGGCCGTATCGTTGAGATCTACGGTCCTGAATCTTCCGGTAAAACCACCCTGACCCTGTCGGTGATTGCCCAGGCACAAAAAATGGGCGCCACCTGCGCGTTCGTCGATGCCGAGCACGCCCTGGATCCTGAATACGCCGGCAAGCTGGGCGTCAACGTTGACGACCTGCTGGTTTCGCAACCGGACACCGGTGAGCAAGCGCTGGAAATCACCGACATGCTGGTGCGCTCCAACGCCATCGACGTGATCGTGGTCGACTCCGTGGCAGCCCTGGTACCCAAGGCTGAAATCGAAGGCGAAATGGGCGACATGCACGTGGGCCTTCAAGCCCGCTTGATGTCCCAGGCCCTGCGTAAAATCACCGGTAACATCAAGAACGCCAACTGCCTGGTGATCTTCATCAACCAGATCCGGATGAAGATCGGCGTGATGTTCGGCAGCCCGGAAACCACCACCGGTGGTAACGCGCTGAAGTTCTACGCTTCGGTCCGTCTGGACATCCGTCGTACTGGCGCGGTGAAGGAAGGTGACGAGGTTGTCGGTAGCGAAACCCGCGTTAAAGTCGTGAAGAACAAGGTGGCCCCGCCGTTCCGTCAGGCCGAGTTCCAGATTCTCTACGGCAAGGGTATCTACCTGAACGGCGAGATGATCGACCTGGGCGTGCTGCACGGTTTCGTCGAGAAATCCGGTGCCTGGTATGCCTACAACGGCAGCAAGATCGGCCAGGGCAAGGCCAACTCGGCCAAGTTCCTTGCGGATAACCCGGATGTTGCCGCTACGCTCGAGAAGCAGATCCGCGACAAGTTGCTGACCCCGGCACCTGACGTCAAGGCTGCCGCCAACCGCGAGCCGGTTGAAGAAGTAGAAGAAGTCGACACTGACATCTGAAGCAAACGATGAGCGTTGTCCTGGATACACCCGTCGCCGTAAGGCGCACTGCAATGGACCTGCTCGCACGTCGCGAGCATGGTCGAGTCGAGCTGACGCGTAAGCTGCGTCAGCGTGGCGCAGATCCCGAGATGATCGACGCAGCCCTTGACCGTTTGACGGAAGAAGGGCTGCTGTCGGAGTCCCGTTACCTCGAAAGTTTCGTCTCCTACCGAGCCCGATCCGGCTATGGCCCTGCACGAATTCGTGAAGAGCTGAGCCAGCGTGGCCTGCAGCGGGCTGATATCGAACTCGCGTTGCGTGAGTGCGGCATCAGTTGGCAGGCACAACTGGAAGAAACCTGGCGGCGCAAGTTTGCCGGTCATCTGCCCATTGATGCGCGTGAGCGGGCTAAGCAAGGTCGCTTCCTGAGTTATCGCGGGTTTTCGATGGAGATGATCAGTCGCCTGTTGAGCGGTCGGGATATGGATGACTGAAGGCTGCGCCTGGTAAATGGTTGCTCTGATCATTGCGGGGCTTGGTGTGGCGAGGGAGCTTGCTCCCGCTGGGCTGCGCAGCGGCCCTAACCTGCGCATCGTTCTACCTGACACAACCCAAAAGGCCCGCTATGAAAATAGCGGGCCTTTTTTCGTTTCAGTGTCACGTCACGCCGTCTCCGTCACCCGCTGCTGCGTTTTCCCCTGAGCCTGGGCCCAGTTTTCCGGCAAGTTGATGTAATCCACCAATTCCCGCAACCGTCCCTGATCACGCCCGTTGAAGTTGAACACCAGCCGCGTCAGATGGCTGAAGCTTGGCTCGTCATGCTCTTCGCCGGTGTACGCGATTTGTTGGAAGTCGTCACTGAGGCGAAGACTGGCAAATGCCTCCTGCAGATGGGCCAGTGCGCGGTCACTCAACGGATGATTCATGCGAATCACAAACTGGCGCTTCAGCCAGCGGGTGGAGTGGAAGTTGGCGTAGAACTGGTTGATTTCGTCCACCGCCTCTTCGGCGCTGTACACCAGGCGGACCAGCTTGAGGTCGGTGGGCAGGATGTAGCGATTGGCCTCAAGCTGGCTGCGGATAAAGTCCAGTGCGCCTTGCCAGAAGCTACCGCCCGGTGCATCCAGCAGCACCACCGGTACCAGCGGGCTTTTGCCGGTCTGGATCAGGGTCAGCACCTCCAGCGCTTCATCCAGGGTACCGAAACCGCCCGGGCACAGGATCAAGGCGTCGGCTTCCTTGACGAAGAACAGCTTGCGGGTAAAGAAGAAGTGGAAGGACAGCAGGTTCTCGGTGCCATCGATGGTCGGGTTGGCGTGCTGTTCAAAGGGCAGGGTGATGTTGAACCCCAGGCTGTGCTCCAGGCCGGCACCCTCGTGGGCCGCCGCCATGATGCCGCCGCCACCGCCGGTGATCACCATCAGGTCCGAACGGGCCAGGACCGCGCCCACTTCCCGGGCCAATGCGTACAGCGGGCTTTCCACCGGCGTGCGCGCCGAGCCGAACACCGTGACTTTGCGCCGCCCCTTGAACTGTTCGAGCACGCGGAAGGCGTGGTCCAGTTCCCGGATCGCCTGCAAGGTTATCTTGGCATTCCAGCGGCTGCGGTCGTCCTGGGCCATGCGCAACACGGTGAAGATCATGTCGCGATAAAGGGGGATATTTGGGCTGTTGGGCGCAATCAAGTGGAGTTGCGCGTCGACCTGCTGCGTGAGGTCGGTGCCGTTTTCTTCAAATTGACGGATCAGGAGTTCATTCGGTTCGTAAGGCATTCAACTTCTCCTTCTTCACAGAACCCTGGGTGCCGGCGAGAGATTCGTCGGGACCACGACACTGCATGTGTCGTTGCCTCTGATTAACGAGGTGGGCGAAACCGGTTCTGTATATTCCTTATGATTAAAAACCTTTGCATTGCACGCTCAGGAGGGCAACCCTCTTTTGCCCTGAAAATGTTACAGGACGGTGTGAAAACCCGATGTTCCAGGCGTTCAGGATGAATTGATCATGAGCCTATAAAGTCTTGGCTGGCAACCGCTTATTGATCACTTCTGAGGGAGTTTAGACGCTGCCGCGGACGGGCAATGGCGGATAGTGCAGAGGGGTATATTGCGCGCCGCTGGTCAGCGGCGCGCGACAGGAGTTATCGCTTACTTTTTCTTCTTCGCGGCAGCCGGTGCCGGGCAATCTGCTTCCTGGAACTTCACCGAGGCTACCGGGCGGTTGGTTTTGTTCTCGGTGATTTCATAGCGCATGATCGCGCCCTTGGCCATCAGCTCGCGGTAACCCTTGTTCAGGCACACACTTTGGCCGAGCTGGAAGTACACAGCCTTGGGGTTGGCGCGCATTTGCTCGGCGCGGTCGGGCAGTACGCTCAAATGGTCAATCAGCTGCAAGCCTTCAACGGTGTAGGCAACTTCCAGGGTCTTTTCGTCAATTTCCCGTGGCAGTTCTTTGTTGGTTTCCTCTGCGACGCTTTGCAGCTTCCTGTTCAGTTGAGCCTCCAGCAACGAGGCCGCTTGGGCACCCAGAGGCAACACCAGCGCGAGGGCGACGGACGGAACTACAAGGCGTGGCATAAGACGCAGCATGAAACTCTCCTGATTCGGTTACTGGTGCATAGACCAGCCACTGCGCTGTGCGTTCAGTGGCGCGGGATTATAGGTGACCGCTTGCCCCTAGGGCCAGCCTATTGCCGGGAAGTGCAGGTGGCCGGGGGCGGCTCTGGTAAACTGCGGTAACTTTTGCCTTCCGAGTTCTATCCGTGTCGATTTCCACTTCCCTGCGGCGCACCCGATGAGCCATGCCGTCTCCCGTTTGCGCACGCAGCGCCTGGCCCGTGCCGTAAAACCGTTTGTAGCGCGAGGCTCGCGGGCCGAACGCTGCCCCGGCTGCCGGGTGATTCCCGAGTACTGCCTGTGCGCCTGGCGGCCCAAGGTCCAGGCCAGATCCGGCATGTGCCTGCTGATGCACGACGTAGAGCCGATGAAACCCAGCAACACCGGCTGGCTGATTGCCGATGTGATCAACGACACGACTGCGTTCCCCTGGTCGCGCACTGAGGTTGAGCCGGAGTTGCTGACCCTGCTGGCCGACCCGCAATGGCAGCCATACATCGTCTTTCCCGGCGAATTCGTGGCCCCGGAGCGGGTGGTCCATCAGGTCAGGCTGGAGGAGGGCAAGCGCCCGCTGTTCATTTTGCTGGACGGCACCTGGAGCGAGGCGCGCAAGATGTTCCGCAAGAGCCCGTACCTGGAGCACTTGCCGGTGCTGAGCCTGGCGCCCGAGCAACTGTCGCGCTACAAGCTGCGTCGCTCCAAGCGTGATGACCACTTCTGCACCGCCGAAGTCGCCGCGCTGTGCCTGGAGCTGGCTGAAGATGCCGCAGCCAGTGAAGTCCTGGATGCCTATCTGGACGTATTCAGCACTCACTACCTGGCCGCCAAGTTTCAACTGGCGCTGGACCCGGCCGATGTCGTCCATACTCGCCTTGCACCTTATCTATAGGTGTCATGGCCAGCCGACCTTTGCATGATGGCCGCGCAAACGCGCAGCCCGCTAAAATAGCCACGGGCGTAGCGCTTGACCACCCAGGCTACGCTGGGCATGCTTGGCGCCGATTGGGGCGCTGTCACAGATTGGATACGTCGCTTTTTGACGTTGAGCGCGCCCTTTGGTGACTGCTGGCCTGGCAGCCACCTTGCGCGTTGGCGAGCACTGAACCCATCAGTGCCGCCCTAAAAAACAGGATCATTTAATAAATGGCCACATACGAAATCCTGATTGCCGATGACCACCCGCTGTTTCGCAGTGCGCTGCACCAGGCGGTCACGTTGGGCCTGGGGCCGGATGTACGCCTCGTCGAAGTCGCCAGCATTGCCGAGCTGGAAACCCGCCTTACCGAAAAGTCCGACTGGGACCTGGTCCTGCTGGACCTGAACATGCCGGGTGCCTACGGTTTTTCCGGGCTGGTGCTGCTGCGTGGGCAATACCCGCAGATACCGGTGGTGATGGTATCGGCCCAGGAAGAGGCGTCGGTGGTGGTGCGCTCCAAGGAGTTCGGTGCCAGTGGTTTCATTCCCAAGTCCAGCTCCATGGAAGACATCCAGAAAGCCGTGCGCACGGTGCTGGATGGCGATGTCTCCTGGCCGCCGCAGGCCTTTGAAGAGATCAACGTCTCCGACGAAGCCAAGGCCGCACGTGATGGCCTGGCCAGCCTCACGCCCCAGCAGTTCCGCGTATTGACCATGGTCTGCGAAGGTCTATTGAACAAACAGATTGCCTACGAGCTGAGCGTGTCGGAAGCGACCATCAAGGCTCACGTCACGGCGATCTTCCGCAAGCTCGGCGTACGTACGCGAACCCAGGCGGCGCTGCTCTTGCAACAACTTGAGTCAATTTCGCAGCATTAAGACGCTGTTCATTCACGTTTTTTTGACTTTGCTTGCTCTAGTTTCCCCACACCTTTTTGCTCAGTTGCCTACTCTATGTCGCCTTTCAAGGGTCAAACCGGTATCAAACGTATTTTCAACGCAGGCGGATATTCCCTGGATGGCCTGCGTGCGGCTTTCACCGGCGAGGCGGCGTTTCGTCAGCTGGTGTTGCTCAATGTCATCCTGATCCCGCTGAGTTTCTTCCTTAACGTCAGCCGGGTAGAGCGGGCGCTGCTGATCGCCGTGTGCCTGCTGGCATTGATCGTCGAGTTGCTCAACTCCGCCGTCGAAGCGGCGATCGACCGGATTTCCCTGGACCTGCACCCCTTGTCGAAAAATGCCAAGGACATGGGCAGCGCCGCGCAGTTCGTAGCGCTGACCATGATTACCCTGGTGTGGGCCGTGATCCTGATCTAGGCAATGGTCGGCAGTACAATCTCGTCGCTGCGCTGCACCCCGGCGGTGAACGACCGGCACAGCTCGAGGAATTCGCGCATGGCCGAGGTCTGGTACTTTTGCTTGTGCCAGATGAAATAGAACTGCCGGGCCAGGTCCAGGTCCGGGGTTTCCACCGGTACCAGGCTGCCACGCCGGAAGGCGTCGCGCAGCGCCAGCCGGGAAATGCAGCCAATCCCCAAGCCTGATTCCACCGCGCGTTTGATTGCCTCGGTGTGTTCCAGCTCCAGGCGGATATTCAGCGCGCTGCGGTGATGCCGCATGGCCTGGTCAAAGGTCAGGCGTGTTCCAGAGCCTTGTTCCCGCAGGATCCAGGCTTCATGGGTCAGCTCTTCCATGGTCGCCTGGCCGCGCTTGGCCAAGTGATGCTGGGGTGCGCAGAACACCACCAGTTCATCTTCCACCCAGGTTTGCACCTCGATGTCCGGGTGGCTGCAGTCGCCTTCGATTAGACCCAGATCAATTTCGTAGTGCGCCACCTGATGCACGATATGCGCAGTGTTCTGCACATGCAGCTTCACCTGGCTCTCGGGATGCTGCTGCATGAAGCTGCCGATCAGCAGCGTGGCCAGGTAGTTGCCGATGGTCAGCGTGGCCCCGACCGCCAGGGAGCCGAAGCCCGACTTGCCGTTGAGCAGGTCCTCAATCTCCTTGGCCTGGTCCAGCAGTGCTACCGCCTGGGGCAATAGCTGGTGACCGAGGGCGTTGAGGCTCAGGCGTTTGCCCGCGCGGTCGAACAATTGGCAGCTGGATTGCCGCTCCAGCTCGGTAATCGACGTGCTGGCGGCGGATTGAGATAAGGCCAGAAGGCCAGCAGCGCGCGAGACGCTTTCCTGCTGGGCGACGGCGACGAAGACTTGCAGTTGACGTAGAGTAAATCGCATATCGATATAACCGATAACCCTTATCTTAATAATCCAGTTAACAGATATTGTCGCCGCCATTAGAATGCTGTGCAATTGCGCATCCATCATTTGGCGCAGACCCATTTCCAGGAGTCCCCCGTACATGAGCAACATGAACCACGAGCGTGTCCTCAGTGTTCATCACTGGAACGACACTCTGTTCAGCTTCAAGTGCACCCGCGATCCGGGCCTGCGCTTCGAGAACGGTCAGTTCGTGATGATCGGCCTGCAACAGCCCAACGGCCGCCCGCTCATGCGCGCTTACTCGATTGCCAGCCCGAACTGGGAAGAGCATCTGGAGTTCTTCAGCATCAAGGTGCCTGATGGCCCGCTGACTTCCCAATTGCAGCACTTGAAGGAAGGCGACGAGATCATCATCAGCAAAAAACCGACGGGCACCCTGGTGCTTGACGATTTGAAGCCGGGCAAGCACCTGTACCTGCTCAGCACCGGCACTGGCCTGGCGCCGTTCATGAGCGTGATCCAGGACCCGGAAACCTACGAGCGTTTCGAAAAAGTGATCCTGTGCCACGGCGTGCGTTACGTCAACGAAGTCGCCTACCGCGAATTCATCACCGAGCACCTACCGCAGAACGAGTTCTTCGGCGAGGCCCTGCGTGACAAGTTGATCTACTACCCGACCGTGACCCGTGAGCCGTTCGAAAACGAGGGCCGCCTGACCGACCTGATGCGCAGCGGCAAGCTGTTCAGTGACATCGGCCTGCCGCCGATCAATCCTGAAGACGACCGCGCCATGCTGTGCGGCAGCCCAAGCATGCTGGATGAAACCAGCGAAGTGCTCAACAGCTTCGGTTTGAAGGTTTCCCCGCGTATGCGTGAGCCGGGCGACTACCTGATCGAGCGTGCGTTCGTCGAGAAATAAGCGCGACGCAAAAAAATGTGGGAGCGGGCTTGCTCGCGAAAGCGGTGTAACAGTCACCAGATGTATTGACTGATCCACCGCTTTCGCGAGCAAGCCCGCTCCCACATTTGTTTCCGGTTTACCCGGCCGACACGACTTCCAGCACACAAATCATCCCGGCTTCGGGATAGTGCCAGCGCACATCAACATCCCAGAACTGCGCCCCGTATTCCCGCTCCGGCCCCGGCGTCTGGTACGCCGGCCGTGGATCCTGCGCCAGGCACTGCTCGATCAACGCCACCAATGGCTCGCCAAGGCGCTGAGCGTGGCCTTCTGCCTGTTGCAGCGCAGTCTTCAGCCACTGCACGGGAATCAGCTGTGGCGCAGCGCTGGCGATGTTGTTGGTCGCAGTGTCAACTATGTCTGCGTACGGCACGTACGGCTTGATGTCGAGAATCGGTGTGCCATCCAGCAGGTCGATCCCGGATATCCACAGGCGTCCATCTTCCACCTTGTCCAGCTTGACCACTGACTGGCCGATGCCGTTGGGCCGGTGCGTCGCGCGGGTGGCGAACACGCCCATGGACGTGTTGCCACCCAGGCGAGGCGGGCGCACTTTCAGGCGGGGCTTGTCTTCCAGCGCCTGGTGGAACAGGAACAGCAGCCACACATGGCTGACCTGTTCCAAACCCTGCACCGCCTCACCCTGGTCGAATGGCGCCACCAACTCCAGCACGCCCCGGGCGGCAGGCGCCAGTTGTGGCTGGCGCGGGATGGCGAACTTCTCCTTGAAGCAGGAGCGGACAAAACCGATGGGCGAGACGCTGTAGTTCACGGGCTTAGGCGCGAACGCGCAGGGTCAGGCCCTTGAGGAAGTTGCGCAA
This sequence comes from Pseudomonas sp. E6002, assembly GCF_013385565.1. Taxonomy (NCBI): domain Bacteria; kingdom Pseudomonadati; phylum Pseudomonadota; class Gammaproteobacteria; order Pseudomonadales; family Pseudomonadaceae; genus Pseudomonas; species Pseudomonas sp. E6002. The sequence goes on from NZ_JACAPT010000028.1 coordinate 73,865, forward strand.
CAGCTGGTCACCACAGGTGCGGTAGTTGGTGTGGCCGAACTTGCGGAACAGTGCGCTCAGCTCAGGCTTGGACACCGGGAACTCGGAGGCCTTGAGGATTGCGTGCATGTCGTCTTCCTTCAGTTCGAAGGCCACGCGCAGTTTCTTCAGGACGATGTTGTTGGTCACCGGCAGTTCGATCGGCTGCGGTGGACGGCTCTCGTCCTTGCCGCGCTTGAAGATCACCAGGCCATCGAGGAAATGCGCCATGACTTCGTCCGGGCAGAACACGAAGCCTTCTTCCTCGTCTTTCTTGAGGTAGGTCAGCAGGTCGTCCTTGGTGACTTCCATGCCGCCGAGCTTGATGATCTCGACCATCTTGTTGTCGCTGATGTCGAGCATGTAGCGCACGCTGCGCAGTACGTCGTTGTGAATCATGGTGGGCAATCCTGGTCATTCAACTGTGGACACCGCCCAGGCAGGCGGTATCGAGAGATTCGGCGGCGAAAAAAGTCTTAGAACTTTTCTTTGCCGGACAGATAGCGCCATTGGCCTACCGGCACTTTGCCGATGGAGACTCCGCCAATGCGGATGCGTCGAATGGCGACGACTTTCAGGCCGACGGCTTCGCAGAACAAGGAAATCACACCCGGTTGCGGGTTTTTCAGCGCAAAGCGCAGGCGGTTCTCGTTCTGCCAGCTGGCTTTCACCGCCGGCAATTCCTTACCTTTGTAGGTCAGGCCATGGTTGAGGCGGTTCAGGCCGTGGGCGGCCATGTCGCCGGACACCTCCACCACGTATTCCTGTTCGATCTTGTTCGCGTCAGCGGTCAGCTTGCGCAAAATCTTCCAGTCCTGGGTGAACACCAGCAGGCCGCTGGCCTTGGCTTGCAGGTCACTGCTGGCGGTCAGGCGCAGGAAGTGGCCCTTGAGCGGGCGCTTGCTGAAGCGGTGTTCTTCCGACAGGGTCTCGGCGTTGATCGACGCCATGGCTGTCTCGGCATCCACGCCGGCGGGGGCGTGGAACAGGATGGTCACCGGCTCCGGCGCTGTGGCCTTGGCCTCAGGGTCAAGCTCGACCTTCTGGGTGGTGACCTTGAACTGCGGCTCGTCGATCACTTCGCCGTCCACCGTGACCCAGCCGCCTTCGATGAACAGCTCAGCCTCCCGACGGGAGCAACCGACCAGTTCGATGAGGCGTTTGGAGAGGCGTAGGGGTTCAGTCATGACAAGGGCCGAAACAAAAGGGGGCGGCTATTGTACCTGTGTGGCGCCGGTTAATCCCGGCTCCATTTCATTTAGCCGCGACGCGCCTGTGGCTGGGCCTGGCGCAAACGCATGTGCAGCAACGGATAAGGCTGGCCCATGCCGTCATGGTCCGTGCGTCCGATCACCTCAAAGCCTTGCTTGAAGTAAAAGCCCAGGGCCTGCGGGTTCTGTTCGTTGACGTCCAGTTGATCGGCATTCATCGACTCGATGGCATAGCGCAGCAATTGCCGGCCCAGGCCCTGGCCACGGTGCTCGGGGTCGATAAACAGCATCTCGACCTTGCCCGCGGCCACCCCGGCAAACCCGGTGATGCGCTGGCGCGAGTCCTTGGTGCAGATCAGCATCACCGCGTCGAGGTAGCGGGTCAGCACCAGGTTTTTCAGCAACTCGATGTAACTGTCCGGCAGGAAGTCATGGGTGGCCCGCACCGAAGCCTCCCAGATGCGGGTCAGTTCCTGATAGTCGCTGGATTTGGGTGTATGGATAACCGAATGCTGACGCATGCCCGCTGCCCCTTGCCGATGATTGGCGCCGATGGGCAAAACGATAGACCTAAAAAAGCCCCGCATCTTGTCCAGAGGCAGGGCTTTTTCAATTCTTTACACCTTATGCGCGTTTTTCAGCCCACAGGTCGTACTCGTCGGCGTCGGTCACGGTGCACCAGACCTTGTCGCCCGGCTTCAGGCCGCTGGCATCGTCGATGAACACGTTACCGTCGATTTCCGGTGCATCGAAGAAGCAGCGGCCTACAGCGCCTTGCTCGTCGACTTCGTCGATCAGTACTTCGATCTCACGGCCGATGCGCAGTTGCAGGCGCGCCGAGCTGATGGCCTGCTGGTGCGCCATGAAGCGCTCCCAACGGTCCTGCTTGACGTCGTCCGGCACGATGGCAGCGTCCAGCAGGTTGGCCGGAGCACCTTCCACCGGCGAGTACTGGAAGCAGCCGACGCGGTCCAGCTGGGCCTCGGTCAGCCAGTCCAGCAGGTACTGGAAGTCTTCTTCGGTTTCGCCGGGGAAGCCGACGATGAAGGTGGAGCGGATGATCAGGTCCGGGCAGATCTCGCGCCAGTTCTTGATGCGCGCCAGGGTCTTGTCTTCGAAGGCCGGGCGTTTCATGGCCTTGAGGATTTTCGGGCTGGCGTGCTGGAATGGGATGTCCAGGTACGGCAGGATCTTGCCGGCGGCCATCAGCGGGATCAACTCGTCAACGTGCGGGTACGGGTAAACGTAGTGCAGGCGCACCCATACGCCGAGGCTGCTCAGGGCTTCGCAGAGTTCGGTCATGCGGGTTTTCACCGGCGCGCCGTTCCAGAAGCCAGTGCGGTATTTGACGTCGACGCCGTAGGCGCTGGTGTCCTGGGAGATCACCAGCAGCTCTTTCACGCCGGATTTGACCAGGCGCTGGGCCTCGTCCAGCACGTCGCCTACCGGGCGGCTCACCAGTTTGCCGCGCATCGACGGGATGATGCAGAAGCTGCAGCTGTGGTTGCAGCCTTCGGAAATCTTCAGGTAGGCGTAGTGGCGCGGCGTCAGCTTGATGCCTTGCGGCGGCACCAGGTCGATCAACGGGTTGTGGTCCTGGCGCGGCGGCACTACGTCGTGCACGGCGTTGACCACTTGCTCGTACTGCTGCGGGCCGGTCACGGCCAGCACGCTCGGGTGCACGTTGCGGATGGCGCCTTCTTCCACACCCATGCAGCCGGTGACGATCACCTTGCCGTTTTCCTTGATGGCTTCGCCGATCACTTCCAGGGACTCGGCCTTGGCTGAGTCGATGAAGCCGCAGGTGTTGACCACCACCACGTCCGCGTCCTGGTAGGTGGACACGACGTCATAGCCTTCCATGCGCAGTTGCGTAAGGATGCGTTCGGAGTCGACCAGAGCCTTTGGGCAACCCAGGGATACAAAGCCGACCTTGGGGTTGGCTTTTGCGATGGTGGTGGACATGTCTAACCTCGGTATTGAATGACGCCGCCCGTCGTGCACGAAAGGTGGCGGATGGGCACTTGGTGTGCCTCTGATCAAAAAGTGCGCAATTCTAGCGACGGGAATCGCTCTTGACCAGCTTTATGCAGGGAAATACGACGAGTGCTGCGCTATGCTTCGCGCCGTTGCACCTGAGTGAATTTCCTCGGTCAATAAATCGTCTGTAACGAGAAGTAAAACAGCGCATGCTGTGGACAGCATAGGCGCCCGCAGCAGGCGCGCTGTTTATAAAAGACCGCAGGTCAAAGGGCAGGAGTGGTTGATGGGTCAGGCAAGTAGTCAGGCAGCAGGTGCCGAGCAGTCCAACGCAAAGCCGATCGGCATGCTGGTGGCGGCAGTGGGGGTGGTTTACGGCGATATCGGCACCAGCCCGCTCTACACCCTTAAAGAGGTGTTTGCTGGCGGTTATGGGGTTCAGGTCAATCACGACGGGGTCTTCGGGATCCTGGCGCTGATTTTCTGGTCGCTGGTCTGGGTCGTTTCGATCAAGTACGTGCTGTTTATCCTGCGCGCGGATAACCAGGGCGAGGGCGGCATCATGGCCCTGACGGCTTTGGCCCGGCGGGCGGCGGCACCTTACCCCAAGTTGCGTTCGGTGCTGGTGATTCTCGGCCTGATCGGTGCGGCGCTGTTTTACGGCGACAGCATGATCACCCCGGCGATCTCGGTATTGTCGGCGGTCGAAGGCCTGGAACTGGCGTTTGATGGCCTTGAGCGCTGGGTGGTGCCGCTTTCGCTGGTGGTGCTGGTGGGGCTGTTCCTGATCCAGAAACATGGCACGGACCGCATCGGCAAGCTGTTCGGCCCGGTGATGGTGCTGTGGTTCCTGGTGTTGGCCGGCCTGGGCATCCATGGAATCATCCAGCACCCTGAGGTGCTCAACGCCCTCAACCCTGTGTGGGGCGTGCGCTTCTTCATCGTTCACCCTGGCATGGGCGTGGCGATTCTCGGTGCGGTGGTACTGGCATTGACCGGCGCCGAAGCGCTGTACGCCGACATGGGCCACTTCGGACGCAAGCCGATTGCCCGTGCCTGGTTCGCCCTGGTGCTGCCGGCGTTGGTGCTCAACTACTTTGGCCAGGGCGCGCTGCTGCTGGAAAATCCAGAGGCAGCCCGCAACCCGTTCTACCTGCTGGCACCGGAGTGGGCTCTGGTCCCGCTGGTGGCGTTGTCCACTTTAGCCACCGTGATTGCTTCCCAGGCGGTGATCTCCGGGGCGTTCTCCCTGACCCGTCAGGCGATCCAGCTCGGTTACATCCCGCGCATGCATATCCAGCACACTTCCAGCGCCGAGCAAGGCCAGATCTACATCGGCGCGGTGAACTGGTCACTGATGGTGGGCGTGATCCTGCTGGTGCTGGGCTTCGAATCCTCCAACGCCCTGGCTTCGGCCTACGGTGTGGCGGTGACGGGCACCATGTTGATCACCAGCATTCTGGTGTCGGCGGTGATGCTGTTGCTGTGGAAATGGCCGCCGGTACTGGCTATCCCGGTGTTGATCGGTTTCCTGTTGGTGGATGGGCTGTTCTTTGCCGCCAACGTGCCCAAGATCGTGCAGGGTGGTGCGTTTCCGGTATTGGCGGGGATTGTGTTGTTTATCCTCATGACCACCTGGAAGCGCGGCAAGGAGCTGCTGGTGGACCGGCTGGACGAAGGTGGGCTGCCGCTGCCGATCTTTATCAGCAGTATCCGTGTGCAGCCGCCGCATCGCGTGCAAGGCACGGCGGTGTTCCTGACCGCACGCCCGGATGCCGTGCCCCACGCCTTGCTGCATAACTTGCTGCATAACCAGGTGCTGCATGAGCAGGTGGTGCTGTTGACGGTGGTCTACGAAGACATCCCGCGTGTACCGGCCCAGCGTCGTTTCGAGGTCGATTCCTATGGCGAGGGCTTCTTCCGGGTGATCCTGCACTTTGGTTTCGTCGATGAACCGGACGTGCCCGAAGCGCTGAAGCTGTGCCATCTGGATGACCTGGACTTCAGCCCGATGCGCACCACCTACTTCCTCAGCCGCGAAACCGTGATCGCGTCCCGCATCAAGGGCATGGCGCGTTGGCGCGAAGGGTTGTTCGCGTTCATGCTGAAGAACGCCAACGGCAACCTGCGCTTCTTCAAGTTGCCGGTTAACCGGGTGATCGAACTCGGCACTCAAGTAGAAATGTAAGCCCAACAAAAAGCCCCCGGTGCCTTGCGGCAGCGGGGGCTTTTTTGTGGGCGCTTATTCGGCCGGGGTCTTGCCCTGGCGCTTCTCGATGATGTCTACCAGACGCTTGGCCAGCGCCGGGTAGTTCTCGTCGAAGTGATGGCCGCCAGGCAGCTTCACGGCTTCGCCGACAGCGGTCTTGTCGGTGCAGCCACTCTCGTCGACTTCTTCGGCACCGTAGATGCACACCACCTTGTCGGCCGGCAGCTTGGCCATTTCCGGGCCGGTCGCAGCTTCCTTGCCGGCGTTGCCCAGCCAGCCTTCCACTTCGATCTCGAAGCTGCCGGTGCGGGCGAAGGCCAGCAGGATGATCGCGTCTACACGCTGCTGCTCGCTTTCCGGCAGGCGGTTGTAGATGGCCGGCAGGACATCGGCGCCGAACGAGTAGCCGGTCAGCACGAAGCGCTTGGTACCCCATTTCTGCCGGTAGTGCTGCATCAGCTCGGCGAGGTCCTTGGCGCTTTGTTCCGGGGTCTTGTGCTGCCAGTAGTAGCGCAGGGTATCGATGCCGACCACCGGGTAGCCGATCTTGGCCATTTCACCGGCCACGTCGCGGTCCAGGTCACGCCAGCCGCCGTCACCGGAGAGGAACAGGGTGACGGTGTCCTTGGCCTGGCCAGCCGGCACTTCGACCACCGGGATCGCCAGGCCGCCGTTGTCCGAGCCCACCAGTTGCTTGCGCAGCTCGTTGTTCAGCACTTGCGGGTAGTGAACGTCGTAGTCGCTGATGCTGGTGGTGGCACGCGGTGTGTCGCGTACGAAACTGGCAGCATCATCGTCAGGGTTATCGTTCCAGGCCACCAGCCAGCTACCGTGGGCCGAAGTCTTCGGCAGCGGGTCGTTGCAGCCTGGCTGCGCCAGCGCGAAGCCGACGGAGATGGCATTGGCCTTGTCGTCGTTCTGTGCGGCCAGCCAGCGCCAGGCGAGGGATGCGCCAGGGCCGATGCCGCTGACCAGGGTCGCCGGGCCGGCGAGCTGGCCGAGGGCGGTTTGCAGGGCTTGTTCCTGCAGCTTGCAGTCATCCTTGGGCAGGATTACCTGGACGATCTGCGCTGCGCCGCCCTGGCTCAGGGCGATCAGTTGGCTGTCGGTCAGGGTTTCGTCGGCCAGCACGGCCACGGCCACGCGGGCCTTGGGCGCGGTACCCGGGGTAACGCGGGTCAGGACCGTGCCGTCAGCCTGTGGCAGTTGTTCCAGAGTCGGTTGCGGTGCAGGGCGGTTCCAGTACCAGTAGCCGCCACCGAGGATCAGTGCCAGTACCACCAAGAATGCCAATACATACCGCCAGGAGCGTCGAATCATCAGCGTTTCACCAATCCAGTCAAGCCGCCCGCAATCAGGGCGGCGGTGTCGGCCAGTGCCACCAGCGGATCAAGTCCTGCGGGCACGGCCATATAACGGGGTTCCCAGTCAGGCTGGAACTTGTCTTTGAAGCGGCGCAAGCCTTGGAAGTTATACAGTTGCTCGCCACGGCGGAACACCATCGAGCCCAGGCGTTGGGTCAGCGGGGCGCCACGTCGTGGTTGCAGGCCCGACAACGGCACCATGCCGAGGCTGAAGCGGGCGTAGCCATGGTTCTTATAATGTTGAATCAGGCCGACCATCATGAATTCCATGGTCAGTTTCGGCGCGTCCGGGTGCGCACGCATCAGGTCGAGACTGGCCAGGTCGTGGCTGTAGGTCTCAAGCAGGTTCGCAAACGCTACCGGGCGCCCTTCGAAGCGAATGATCGCAATACGAAAGTGCTTGAGGTAGTCGTCGCTGAATCGTCCAAGGGAAAAGCCTTTTTCCCGCACGTTCTTGCCGGTCAGCCATGCGTCGGAGATGACTTTCAACTCCTCCATCGGGGCCTGGCCGGGTTCGTGGATCTCCAGGGACAAGCCATCACGGGTCCCGCGGTTCCAGGTGTAGCGCAGGTCCTTCATCTCTTTGCCCTTGGCTTCCAGGTCAAAGCGTTTGAGGTCGACCCGGGCTTCTTCACCCAGTTTGATCGCGGTGAGGCCGATGTCCATGTAGTACGGCAGGTTCTCCGCGCGCACCTGGTAGAACACCGGGCGGGCGTGGTGAATGTCGCACAGGTCGCGGAACTGCCAGATCATCTCGGCCCGTTGCAGGGTCGGGCCAATCGGATCGTACAAGGCCACCAGGCTGCGACCGCGACGAGCGTACATCAGGAACGCTTCGTCGTTGGGATGAAACAGCAGGGCCTTGTCGCCGGTCAGCGCCAGGCCGCCGTCGGGTTGTGCAGAGTTCATCAGGATCTTGGTGGCGCGCTCCAGTTCATCCGGTGTCGGCAAGTGGATGATCGGGCGCGCGGTACGCAGCAGCCAGGTCAGCGACACCACCACCAGCACCACGGCCGCGCCCAGCAGCGAACGCAGGCCCCGCGGGGCGTTGGCGTCGAGGGTGAACTGCCACCACAACTGATGGCTGTAGGGCACGTCCTGGTAGGCGAACAACAGCAGCCAGATCGACGCACCGAGTACGCACACGCTGGCCACCAGGTACAGCGGCGAGAACGGCAGTTCGGTCAGGCGGCTGGCGCGGTAGAACGAGCGCCGGAAGATCGCCAGCAGCACTGCCGTCATGGTCATCAGGCTGGCTTCTTCCCAGTCGAAACCCTTGAGCAGGGAGAGCAGGGCGCCGGTCAGCAGCAGCACCATGGTCAGCATCCACGCCGCGGACAACCGTCGACGCAGGCCCTGGGCCAACAGAAGGCAGAGCACGCCGATCAGGCTGGCACCAAAGTGCGAAGCGTCAATCAGGCGATGAGGAATCAGGAAGCCGATGTTTTCCAGGCGTGAGTCGATTTCCGGGGTTGCGCCGGAAAACAGCAGGACCACGCCTGACAAAAAAACCAGTACGGCCAGGATCGGTGCAGCAAGGCCCGAGGCCGCGCGCAGGCTTTGTTGCGTATGGAACAGGCGCTGGGCTTCATTGACCAGCAGGAACACACAAGCGATCAACAGCGGCAGCACCACATAGATCATCCGGTACAGCAGCAGTGCGGCCGCCAGTGGCGCGGCACCGAGCTTGTCGGCGAAGGCAGCCAGCAGGATTGCTTCGAACACCCCGACGCCACCGGGTACATGGCTGAGCACACCGGCGGCCAGGGCCAGCAGGTACACCAGCAGGAACGGGCCAAAGGGCGGCGCTTCCGGCAGCAGCATATACAGCACGGTAGCGGCCGCAGCCACGTCGAGGGCAGTGATGATCAGTTGCAGGAAGGTCAGGCGACGGCCCGGCAGGCGCAAGGTGCGACGCCCAGCCTTGACCAGCAGGTTGTCCGGATACGGTTGTTCCGGCAGGCGGCGGCGGTAGATGCCGATGCACAGTGCGGCTGTTAACAGCAACACAGCGCCGGCGATACCGCCGAGCAGGCTGGCGGGTAGATGCAGGGCATTGGACGCGGCAGGCAGGTTGCTCAGGGTGGCCAGCGCAGCGAGCGGCGGCAGGGCGCAACCCAGGGCCAGGCTGGCAAACACGGTCATGCGTGCCACTTCCGAAGCGCCGATGCCATACCGTGCATATAAACGGTAGCGTACCGAGCCGCCCGAGAGCATCGACAGACCAATCGCGTTACCGATGGCGAATGCGGTAAAGCCGCCGTAGGCCAGAGTCTTGGCAGGCAGCTTCACGCCGGCATAACGGGCACCGGAAAATTCATAGCCCAACAAAATGATAAAGCCGGCGACAGCAGCACCGAACGCACCCAGCAGTGCAGGCTTGGGTACTTCAAGGATTGAATCGTGGAGCGCGTACAGATCCAGTTCAAGCAACAGGTGGCGACAGGCGATAAGGGCGATTGCGAACAGCAACAAGGTGACGGCCAGCCCGATGGGTTGGCGGTATTTGCTCAACAGATCCAGCCAGCGCAAACGGGTGGGAGTGATCGGTTGTGTCGCTGTGACAGAGTCTTGTGGTTCAGACGAGTTGGCGCGCATCAATCACCTCGTGGATTGTGCGCGACAGGATGGAGGTATCCAGCCAAGTTACCAATCCCTATGGACAAAATAATTACAAATATTAACGCGTATCGCGAAGTGCGGCGACAGCGCCCATTGGTCGTAGAAGGACAGTGCTTGAAGACTTAGCATAGCTTGCAATGAGATGGACTCTACAAACCGTGTACGGTTTCATGAAAGATGCCATGCCATTGTTTCAAAAGGACTTTTTCGTCAGATACAAAAAAGGCCACTCTTTCGAGCAGCCTTTTTTGATGTTTGGTTGCGGGAGCCGGATTTGAACCGACGACCTTCGGGTTATGAGCCCGACGAGCTACCAGACTGCTCCATCCCGCGTCTGTGTGGCGGCATTCTACAGAGCAACGGCGGGGTGTCAACCGTTAATCGAACGATGGGTCAAATAAGTGCAATTTAGCGTCGGATTGTCACGCGGGTGCGGTAAGTGCGCGATTGGGAAAGGTTTTTTGTCAGACAATCGAAACGAGGGCTAAAACAGACAGGCACAAAAAAGGCCACTCTTTCGAGTAGCCTTTTTTGATGTTTGGTTGCGGGAGCCGGATTTGAACCGACGACCTTCGGGTTATGAGCCCGACGAGCTACCAGACTGCTCCATCCCGCGTCTGTGTGTCGGCATTCTACAGAGGAACGCGAGTGTGTCAACCGCTGATTCAAAGAAAAGCGCTTGTGGTTCAATCGGTTAGCTCTCCAAGGTGGCCCCTTGATAGGCCGCGGGGCCAGTCTGGCCGAGGCTTTCAGCTCTATTGGGGGGTGTGTTTCGATTGAGAAAATGAATTCACCTACGAATTTTCCTACCGCTTAAGCGGAAGATTCAAACTACTGGTGCTATATACAGGTGTGAGTGAGATACTGCCGGCCTGTCCGTTTTCTGCCCAGAACCACTGCCTTATATATGACGCAGCGCAAAATCATCCACGTCGACTGTGATTGCTTCTACGCCGCCATCGAGATGCGCGACGACCCGACCCTGGCGCAAAAGCCCCTGGCTGTCGGTGGCTCGGCAGACCGTCGCGGGGTGATCGCCACCTGCAACTATGAAGCACGGGCCTATGGTGTGCGTTCGGCCATGTCGTCCCGCCATGCCCTGAAGCTGTGCCCGGACCTGACCATCGTCAAGCCGCGCATGGATGCTTATAAAGAAGCATCAAAGGAAATCCAGGCGATCTTTCGCGACTACACCGACCTGATCGAACCGTTGTCCCTGGACGAAGCCTACCTGGACGTCTCCGACAGCCCGCATTTTGGCGGCAGTGCCACGCGCATTGCCCAGGACATTCGCCGGCGGGTCTCCAACCAGTTGCACATCACCGTTTCCGCGGGCGTGGCGCCGAACAAGTTTCTCGCCAAGATCGCCAGCGACTGGAAAAAGCCCAACGGACTGTTTGTGATCACCCCCGACCAGGTGGAAGACTTTGTCTCTGCGCTGCCGGTGAAAAAGCTCCACGGCGTGGGCAAGGTGACGGCCGACAAGCTGGCGCGGCTGGGGATCGAGGACTGCCTGCAACTGCGGGAGTGGAACAAGCTGGCGCTGGTGCGAGAGTTTGGCAGTTTTGGCGAGCGGCTTTGGAGCCTGGCGCGTGGGATTGATGACCGGGTGGTGCAGAACGACAGCCGCCGGCAATCCATCAGCGTGGAAAATACCTACGATGTCGACCTGCCGGACTTGCCCAGTTGCCTGGAAAAACTGCCGGAGCTGATGGACACCCTGGCCGGGCGCATGGCGCGCATCGACAGCAGTTATCGGGCGGGCAAGCCGTTCGTCAAAGTGAAGTTTCACGACTTTACCCAGACGACCCTGGAGCAGGCGGGGGCGGGGCGGGACCTGGAGAGCTACCGGCAGTTGCTGACCCAGGCGTTCAATCGCGGCGACAAGCCGGTGCGATTGCTGGGAATAGGCGTGCGTTTGCTGGATTTGAGCAACGGCAACGAGCAGCTCCAATTTCCCTGGTAGAAACCGAAAACCAAATGTGGGAGCGGGCTTGCTCGCGAATGCGGTGTGTCAGTTGATGCATGTGCTGGCTGACACGCCGCATTCGCGAGCAAGCCCGCTCCCACATTTAAAGGCTTCAGCGTGCTCCGGGATCCGCCACCAGGCGTCCGGCATCCTTGGTCAAGGCCTGCAGGAATTCCTGCTGCAACTCCGGATCATTGCGGGTCAGTTCGATCAGGCTCTGTTCCAGCTCGCTGGCTTCTTCTTCCAGGCCCAGCTCCGACAGGCGCTTGACCCGGTGCACCCACTCGTTGACCTCGTCGTCTTCCAGGTCGTCATAGATCAAACCGTGAGCTTCGAGCAATTTGCCCCGCAGGGTGCCGCTGATGGCCAGGGATGAGTCCGAGTGCACGTCATCCTGGGCATCTTCAACACTGATCTTCAGGGTGCTGATGCGGTTCAGGTCCTGCTCGGCAAACGGGCTGTCCAACAGGTTCAGGCGCAGCACGCCATCGCGGTCGGTGGTCAGCTCATGGGTTTGCTTGCCGGCAGTCACCTGTACCGGGCGCTCGCTCCAGGGCAGGCTCGAATACTCCACGCGCTTGTCGCGCTGGACTTCATCGATACCCGCCAGGTTCTGTTGCGCACGGCCGTTGGATTGCACGTTCATGAACGGGTTGAGCCCGTCCACGCCATAGCTGAGCCAATCCCGGGTCATGCTGGCAGGCAGGTTGCCCAGGGCAAACACGTTCGCCACGTTGGCGCCGACGCCCGCAACCAGCGCGACCGCGCCCAGGGGCATCTCATAGAGTTTGCGCCAGGGCTGGTAGGGCGTGTAGCGGTCGTAGCGACGGGTAACTTCGAACTCGGTGACCTCAAAGGTCTTTTGCTCGTGAATGCGCACCCGGCGTTGCGGCAGCTCCAGCACCTTCGGCTCGCCCACGTCGATCTGCAGGCTGTGATCGAGCAATTTGCGCTCGATGCGTTCCTCGTGCTCGCTGCGTTGCGACATTTGGTTGGCGCAGCCGCTGACCAGCAGGGCGCCACATAACGTGGCGCCCCCCAGGGCTATGGTGTTTCGCTTGAACATGACGACTCTTGATCTGGTTTTCAGCGACGAATACGCGCCTGAAGGAAAGACAGCACGTCAGCCACCGGCAACGGTTGGGCCTCGGCTTCGGTCCGGCTCTTGTATTCCAGATTGCCATCGGCCAGGCCGCGGTCACTGACCACGATCCGGTGCGGGATGCCAATCAATTCCATGTCGGCGAACTTGATGCCTGGGCTGGTTTTCTTGTCCCGATCATCCAGCAGCACTTCAAAACCGGCAGCCGTGAGTTCGGCATACAGTTTGTCGGTGGCTTCGCGTACTTGCTCGGTTTCGTAGCGCAGCGGTACCAGGGCAACCTGGAATGGCGCCAGGGCGTCGCTCCAGATGATGCCTTTCTCGTCGTTGTTCTGCTCGATGGCAGCCGCAACCACGCGGGATACGCCAATGCCGTAGCAGCCCATTTCCAGGGTGATCGGCTTGCCGTTCTCGCCCAGCACTTCGCACTTCATCGCCTTGCTGTACTTGTTGCCCAGCTGGAAGATGTGCCCGACTTCGATGCCGCGCTTGATTTCCAGGGTGCCCTTGCCGTCCGGGCTCGGGTCGCCTGCAACCACGTTGCGCAGGTCGGCCACGGTCGGAACCGGCAGGTCGCGTTCCCAGTTCACGCCGAAGTAGTGCTTGTCATCGATGTTCGCACCGATGCCGAAGTCGCTCATCAGCTCTACCGAACGGTCGATGATGATCGGCAGTGGCAGGTTCAGCGGGCCGAGGGAGCCAGCGCCGGCGCCAATGGCATCACGCAGTTCTGAGTCGGTGGCCATGACCAGCGGGCTGGCAACGCCTGGCTGCTGGGCGGCCTTGATTTCGTTGAGCTCGTGGTCGCCACGGATTACCAGGGCGATCAGCTTGCCTTCTTCCTCGGCGCGCACGATCAGGGTCTTGATGGTCTTTTCAATCGGCAGATTGAATTTCTCCACCAGGGCCGCGATGGTCTTGGTCTCGGGTGTGTCCACCAGGCGCAGCTCTTCGCTTGGCGCAGGGCGGGAAGTTTCCCGTGGCACGGCTTCGGCTTTCTCGATGTTTGCCGCGTAGTCGGAACCGTTGCTGAACACGATGTCGTCTTCACCGGACTCGGCCAGCACGTGGAACTCGTGGGAGCCGGCACCGCCGATGGAGCCGTTGTCCGCTTCAACCGGGCGGAATTTCAGGCCCAGGCGCGTGAACACGTTGCAGTAGGCGGTGTGCATGCGGTCGTAGGTGACCTGCAGGGACGCCTGGTCAGCGTGGAACGAATAGGCGTCCTTCATGATGAATTCGCGGCCGCGCATCAAACCGAAGCGTGGGCGGATTTCGTCACGGAACTTGGTCTGGATCTGATACAGGTTGAGGGGCAGCTGCTTGTAGCTGCTCAACTCGTTGCGCATCAGGTCGGTGATCACTTCTTCGTGGGTCGGGCCGGCGCAGAAGTCCCGACCATGACGATCCTTGAAGCGCAGCAATTCAGGGCCGTACTCTTCCCAGCGCCCGGATTCCTGCCACAGCTCAGCCGGTTGGGTGCTCGGCATCAACACTTCCAGAGAGCCGGCAGCGTTCATTTCTTCACGAACGATGGCTTCGACCTTGCGCATCACCTTCAAGCCCATGGGCAGCCAGGTGTACAGGCCCGAGGCCAGTTTGCGGATCATGCCGGCGCGCAGCATCAGCTGATGGCTGATCACGACCGCGTCGGAAGGCGTTTCTTTCTGTGTGGCGAGCAAATATTGACTGGTGCGCATGGTAGGCCGTTGTCGGTTGCTTGGACTTGAAATGACTTGGGATTGTACGGGCGCTTGCTGCCGACGTACAGGCATCTGGTTGCTGGAGCAGGGCTTCTGTGGGAGCTGGCATGCCTGCGATGCAGGCAACACGGTGTGTCAGTTACACCGCGGTGATGCAATCGCAGGCAAGCCAGCTCCTACAGTGATTTGTTTTCCTCGGGAGGATTCAAGCGAATCCGCCGGCTTTCCTGAAACCAGTGCAAGGCGATCAGGACCAGCGTCGGCACACCCAGCAGGCAGGTGATCATGAAGAAGTTGTGGTAACCGAACTTCTCGACCATCACCCCCGAATACCCGCCGATCAAGCGCGGCAGCAGCAGCATGATCGAGCTGAGCAGGGCGTATTGGGTGGCGGAGAACTTCAGGTTGGTCAGGCTCGACAGGTACGCGACAAACGCCGAGGTCGCCATGCCGGAACTGAAGTTGTCCAGGGAGATGGTGAAAATCAGCATCTGCAGGTCCGGGCCCATGTCGGCGAGCATCACGAACAGCAGGTTGGTGCCGGCCGATGCAATGCCGCCGATGAACAGGATCGGCAGAATCCCGAAGCGCACGATCAACAGGCCACCCATGCCGGCACCCAGCAGGGTCATGATCAGGCCGAAGACTTTGCTGACACCGGCGATCTGGTCCTTGGTAAAGCCCTGGTCGATATAGAACACGTTGGCCATTACGCCCATTACCGTGTCCGACATGCGGTAGGTGGCAATCAGCCCCAACAGCAGGAAGGCCTGCCAGCGGTAGCGCAGGATAAAATCGTTGACCGGCGTGAGCACCGGCGCCAGGCCCCGGCGGCCCATGGTCGACAGGCACAGCGTGGTCAGGATGATGTAGAGGATGGCCCGCAGGAACGCGCGATCTTCCAGCAGCAGGTCCAGCAGGCTGACCCCATGGAACAGCACGCTGGCGAAGTCAGTGTTGTACAGCTGGGTGAACATCGCCGGCACCGACACCAGCAGCACGATCAACACGAACACCGAGACCAGCTGGTGAGCAAAGCTGTAGCGCCCGGCCTGCAATTGGGTACGCAGCGGCACATTGGGTTCGCGCATGAACAGCGTGGTCAGCAGCGCAGGCACCATCAGTGCACCAAACAGCACGTACGTACCGGCCCATGCCGAATGCTTGTAGTTGAACCCGGTGGAACCGAAGCCTTCGGCAAAAAACAGCGCACCTGCGGTGGCAAGCAGCGCGGCCACGCGATAACCGGACATATAGCTGGCGGCAAGCGCGGCCTGCTGGCTGTCGCTGGCGATTTCCAGGCGGTAGGCGTCTACGGCGATATCTTGCGTGGCGGAAGCGAAGGCCACGATCACGGCGATGGCGATCAGCCAGGACAGATGCTTTTGCGGATCACAGAAACCCATGCCGATCAATCCGAGGATCACCAGCGTCTGGGACAGTACCAGCCAGGAGCGACGACGTCCGAGCTTGCCGAGCAGTGGCAGGCGCCATTGGTCGAGCAGGGGCGACCAGACCCACTTGAAGGCATAGGCCAGGCCGATCAGGCTCGCATAACCGATGGTTTCGCGGGCCACGCCGGCCTCGCGCAACCATACCGAGAGCGTCGAGAACACCAACATGTAAGGCAAGCCGGCAGCAAAGCCGAGCAGCAACAGCACTAACGTCGAGGGGCTGGCATAGGCGGCGAGCGCGGCGCGCCAGGTTTTACGGGGCATGGGCTGGAGTCTGCCTCAGAATTACGCAAATAAAGCGCGCACTCTAACCGCTGTGCTCTACCGGGCGCCAGCCATGACGCTGAATATCAACACGATTGTTCAGGATGCTGACGCCTTCGCCGCGCAAACGCGCACGTTGCTCGTCACCCGAGGCACTGCCCACCGGCAGACTTATCCGACCACCGGCACCCAGCACGCGATGCCAGGGCAGTTTGGTGTCCTCGGGCAGTTGGCTCAGGGTGCGACCCACCCAACGTGCGGCGCGACCCAAACCGGCGAGGTGTGCCAGCTCCCCGTAGCTGATCACGCAGCCTTCGGGCACTTGGGCGAGGGTCAGGTACAGCACGGTGCGGCGCATTTCAGCGGGGCTTTGCGGAGCGTCGGTCAGTTCGTTCACGGTGGCATATCCGATGAAAATATCCGTCTATTTGTAAGAAATTTCTGAAAAATGGGGGGCTGAGAGCGGAACTCGATACGAATACCTGAGTCAGTCCTTGCTAAGAAGTTATCCACCCCGATAATGCCCGTTTTTTCGTCAAACTCGAGCCCCATATCCGCTTATGTTGTCCAGAACCCTGCTGTGCCTCGCTGTCTTCAGCGCCTCCACCCCGTTGCTCGCCGACACCGTCTGGTTGAAGAACGGTGACCGCCTGACCGGCAAGATCAAGGTTTTCGACGGTGGCAAGCTGCTGATCCAGACCGACTATGCCGGCGCGATCCCGGTGGACTGGAAGCAGGTCAAGACCCTGGAGAGCGATCAGGAATTGCTGGTCAAGCAGGATGCCTACAGCGGTGAGAAGGCCAAGTCCCTGCAGCCGGCCGACGATGGCAAGGTCATCCTGGCCAACGGCGAGGCGCCCAAGACTGTCGAGCTGGCGAGCATCCAGCAGATCATCAAGCCCAAGCCGGTGATCGAGGACCTGGTGTGGAAGGGCAATGTCGATATGGCGCTGGACTACAAGCGCGCGGAAAAAGACACCAACGACTACGACATCGACTTCAAGACCACTGCCCGCCATGGCCAGTGGCGCCATACCGCCGAGGGCGAATACAACCGCGAATTCCAGGACGACGTGACCACCACCGACAACTGGGCGCTGGAGTACGACCTGGACCGGTTTATTACCGAACACTGGTTCTGGCAGGGCCGCTTGACCTACAAGCGCGACAAGGTCGAGGACCTGTCCCGCCAGCGCACCGTGGGTACCGGCCCGGGCTACCAATTCTGGGACGACGAACTGGGCGCGTTCTCCCTCGGTTCGCTGGTCAACCGCACCGACTATGAATACCAGGACGGCGGCAAGGACAATTTCTATTCGCTGGCCATGAAGTGGAACTACAACCGCTACCTGGTGGGCAAGACCGTTGAATTCTTCACCAATGGCGAAGTGGGCAAGCCGCTGGCCGGGCCGTCCGAGTACTCCCTGGATGCGGAAATGGGCTTGCGCTACAAAGTCACCGAGTGGGCCTCCCTCAACCTCAAGGCCGAGCGCGACATTATTAGTGGCGACTCGGAAAGCGCGTTGAGCAAGACCCGCTACACCGCAGGGTTCGGCGTCGCCTGGTAATTAAAGGCGTAACCCGCCGTCCATTTCCAGAATCCGCCCGGTGTAGTAGTCGTTCTCGAAGATATACGCCGCTGAATGGGCAATCTCCTCAGGCCGCCCCATGCGCTTGAGGGGAATGCCGGCGGTCATCTTCTCCAAGGCCTCGGGCTTCATGCCCAGGGTCATCTCGGTCTCGATAAACCCCGGTGCGATGCCCGCCACGCGGATGCCGTAGCGCGCCAACTCCTTGGCCCAGGTCACAGTGGCGGCCGCTACACCGGCCTTGGCGGCGGAGTAGTTGGTCTGCCCGACATTGCCGGCCCGCGAGATCGACGAGATATTGATAATGGTGCCCTGGTTCTTCAGCTCCACCATTTTTGCCGCCACCTCACGGGTGCACAGGAACACCCCGGTAAGGTTGACATCGATCACCGCCTGCCACTGGGCCAGGCTCATCTTGGTCATCTCGCCGTCCTTGACCTTGAGCAGCAAGCCATCACGCAAGATTCCGGCGTTGTTGATCAAGCCGTTGATGGCACCGAAGTCTTCGGCGATCCGTGCCACGGTGTGGGTCACCTGCTCTTCATTCGCCACGTTGCACAGATAGGCGCGGGCCTTCACTCCATGGGCCTGGCAGGCGGCCACCGCCTGGTCGAGTTTTTCCTGATTGAGGTCCACCAGCGCCAGGTTGGCACCTTTGGCGGCAAAATACTCGGCCATGGAGCGGCCCAAACCCTGGCAACCGCCGGTGATAATGATTACTTTGTCGTTGAGATGCATTCGCAAGTCCTGTGGGCAGAATTAAGCGGCTATCCAAGTTTGTTTTTTGACGAAATTTATCGAAGGAGTCATAAGTTGAGCGCGCACGTTGCCAAGAATGCCCGAGAACTACTGCTCAAGGAATACCGTGGGGCACTCGCCACCTTGTCCAAGGCCATGCCCGGTTTCCCTTTTGGCTCGGTGGTGCCGTATTGCCTGGACGCCGAGGGTTGGCCGCTGATCCTGATCAGCCGTATCGCCCAGCACACCCACAACCTGCAGAAAGACCCCAAGTGCTCGTTGCTGGTCGGTGAGCGTGAGGCGGACGACGTGCAAGCGGTAGGGCGCCTGACCTACCTCGCCGAGGCCGAAAAGCTCGAAGACGGCGCTGCGATTGAAGCCGCCGCCGAGCGTTATTACCGCTATTTCCCGGACTCGGCGAACTACCACAAGGCCCATGATTTTGACTTCTGGGTGCTCAAGCCGGTGCGCCATCGTTATATCGGCGGGTTCGGCGCGATCCACTGGGTCGACCAACTGACCCTGGCCAATCCGTTTGCCGGCAAGGCCGAGCTGAGCATGGTCGAGCACATGAACAGCGACCACACCAAGGCGATTGCCCACTATGTCGAACTGGCCGGCCTGCCGACCTCCGAGCCTGCGCAACTGGCCGGTATCGACAGCGAAGGCATGCACTTGCGCATTGGCCAGGCCCTCTACTGGCTGCCCTTTGCCGAGCCTTGCAACACGCCGACACAAGTACGCGAAGCCTTGGTTTTCCTGGCTCACGCCGAGGTCTGGCCGAAAAAAGCAGCCGCTGAAGCTTGAATTCACGAAACGGCGACGTCATCTAAGGTGGAGTAGCAAGGCATTCTTGCGTTGAGGAACCATTTGATGCGCCCTTTTTTGTTGCTCTTTTTGTTGTTTCCGGTGCTTGAGCTGTTCGTATTCGTACAAGTCAGCGGGGCAATCGGGTTTTTCCCGGCGCTGCTGCTGATCATTCTCGGCTCGATGCTCGGCGTACTGGTGCTGCGCGTCGCCGGCCTGGCCACGGCGCTGCGTGCCCGTGAAAGCCTGAATCGCGGCGAGCTGCCGGCCCAGACCATGCTCGAAGGCCTGATGATGGCATTGGCCGGTGGCCTGCTGATCCTGCCGGGCTTTATCAGCGATGTGGTTGGCCTGGTGATGTTGCTGCCATTCACTCGCAAAGTGCTGGCGGGCAAGATGCGCCAGCGTGCCGAAGAGGCTGCCATTCGCCAGCGCGCCTTTGCCGATGACCTGCAACCCCGTGGTGGCCCGGCCCCGCGCCAGCCCCTGGGGCGCGAAGGTGACGTGATCGAAGGTGAGTTCGAACACCGCGACCCCAAGTAATCTCCTCACTGGCACGGCACCCGCGGGTGCCGTGCGGCTTTTGAAGACGCCCCCCGACACAAAAATTTTCATCTCGGTACCCTTGTAATAAGCTTATGCGCCCTTATGTAACGGTCACCGCAAGGTTTCTGGTGGCGACACCAGACAGACTTCCGCGTTTCGCGCCGCGAACCGCGACCGGCACCGCCGGAATTTAACTAGCCGGAATTGACACCGGCCGATGAAAAACACAATTAGGAGAGATCGACAATGAGCAAGCTTCGTCCTCTGCATGACCGCGTCGTCATCCGTCGCAGTGAAGAAGAAAAGAAAACCGCTGGCGGTATCGTGCTGCCAGGTTCGGCTGCTGAGAAAGCCAACCACGGTGTGATTCTCGCTGCTGGCCCAGGCAAGACCCTGGAAAACGGTGAAGTACGTGCGCTGGCTGTGAAAGTGGGTGACAAGGTTGTTTTCGGCCCTTACTCCGGCAGCAACACTGTGAAAATCGACGGCGAAGACCTGCTGGTAATGGCTGAGAACGAGATTCTCGCTGTTCTGGAAGGCTGATTTCCCCGCTCATCTTCCCGTTACTACAAAGTATTTAAGGAATATCGATCATGGCTGCTAAAGAAGTTAAATTCGGCGATTCCGCCCGTAAGAAAATGCTCGCCGGTGTGAACGTCCTGGCTGACGCAGTAAAAGCGACCCTGGGCCCTAAAGGCCGTAACGTGATCATCGAGAAGAGCTTCGGCGCTCCGACCATCACCAAGGACGGCGTTTCCGTCGCCAAAGAAATCGAGCTGAAAGATCGCTTCGAAAACATGGGCGCGCAGCTGGTCAAAGACGTTGCCTCCCGTGCCAACGATGACGCAGGCGACGGCACCACCACCGCGACCGTCCTGGCTCAGTCGATCGTCAACGAAGGCCTGAAAGCCGTCGCTGCCGGCATGAACCCGATGGACCTGAAACGCGGCATCGACAAGGCGACCATCGCCATTGTCAAAGAGCTGAAGTCCCTGTCCAAGCCATGCGCTGACACCAAGGCAATCGCTCAGGTCGGCACTATCTCGGCCAACTCCGACAGCTCCATCGGCGACATCATTGCCGAAGCCATGGAAAAAGTCGGTAAAGAAGGCGTGATCACCGTTGAAGAAGGCTCGGGCCTGGAAAACGAACTGTCGGTTGTTGAAGGCATGCAGTTCGACCGTGGCTACCTGTCCCCGTACTTCGTCAACAAGCCAGACACCATGACCGCCGAGCTCGACGGCCCGCTGATCCTGCTGGTTGACAAGAAGATCTCCAACATCCGTGAACTGCTGCCAGTTCTGGAAGCTGTTGCCAAGGCCGGCCGCCCACTGCTGATCGTTTCCGAAGACGTTGAAGGCGAAGCCCTGGCGACTCTGGTTGTGAACAACATGCGCGGTATCGTGAAAGTGGTTGCTGTCAAGGCACCTGGTTTCGGCGATCGTCGCAAGGCAATGCTGCAGGACATCGCTGTTTTGACTGGCGGTACCGTTATCTCCGAAGAGATCGGCCTGAGCCTGGAAAGCGCTACCCTGGAACACCTGGGTAATGCCAAGCGCGTCACCGTGACCAAGGAAAACACCACCGTGATCGACGGTGCTGGTGTTGAAGCTGACATCCAGGCACGTGTTACCCAGATCCGCGCTCAAGTGGCTGATACCACTTCCGACTACGACCGTGAAAAACTGCAAGAGCGTCTGGCCAAGCTGTCCGGCGGCGTTGCAGTGATCAAGGTTGGCGCGGGTTCCGAAGTTGAAATGAAAGAGAAGAAAGCCCGCGTTGAAGACGCCCTGCACGCTACCCGTGCAGCCGTTGAAGAAGGCGTGGTACCTGGCGGTGGCGTGGCGCTGGTTCGTGCCCTGCAGGCTATCTCCGAGCTCAAAGGCGACAACGCTGACCAAGACGTCGGTATCGCTCTGCTGCGTCGTGCTGTTGAAGCACCTCTGCGCCAGATCGTTGCCAACTCCGGCGACGAGCCAAGCGTAGTGGTCGACAAGGTCAAGCAGGGTTCGGGTAACTTCGGTTACAACGCTGCTACCGGCGAATACGGCGACATGATCGAAATGGGCATCCTGGACCCGGCTAAAGTGACTCGTTCGGCTCTGCAAGCGGCTTCGTCGATTGCCAGCTTGATGATCACCACTGA
The DNA here is from genome assembly GCF_013385565.1 of Pseudomonas sp. E6002. NCBI lineage: Bacteria > Pseudomonadati > Pseudomonadota > Gammaproteobacteria > Pseudomonadales > Pseudomonadaceae > Pseudomonas > Pseudomonas sp. E6002. The sequence goes on from NZ_JACAPT010000028.1 coordinate 95,587, forward strand.
AGCAATGATCGCCGAGATCAAAGAAGATGCTCCAGCTGGCGGCGGTATGCCAGACATGGGCGGTATGGGCGGCATGGGCGGCATGATGTAAGCCAGCCTTACCCCGATACTGAAAAACCCCGCCTGCAGCGATGCAGGCGGGGTTTTTTTATGCTGATCGTTCCCACGCTCTGCGTGGGAATGCCGCCAGGGACGCTCCGCGTCTCTCTTTACGCGCACGCCTCAGCTGACGCCGCGACGCCCCAGCAGTTTCTTGAACATGAAGCCGCGAGCCAGCATCAGGTGCGAGGCGGGCGGCAAAGATGCCACGGGTCCCGGTGCCGCAGAGCCGGATGACGGATGGACAGGCACGTGTGCGGTTTTTTTGAGGGGCGCCGGTTGGGGCCGCTCCCAATGGCCGGACATGACCACCATGCCCAGCAGTTTGAGGGTATTGCCGTAATAGTCATGGTCACGGATGGACCGGCGTTGCAGGTTGTCCCAAAGGTTATTGAGCCACAGCTGATTGTCGGGGTTGATCATTGCGCTGACCCCGAGTGCCGCCACAAAGGCCGGCTCATTGTGCGCTTCCTCGATCGCACTGCCGTCGATTCGGTAGCCACTGTTGAAGTTGCCCGGCTCATCGTGGGTGGTGGCGCGTGCCCAGCGGTTGAAGGTGGTCAAGGTGTACAGCGCACGCGGGTCACCGTACATCAGGTAATCCAGGCCGATGCGCCACGGGTAGCGGGCCGCGTTCCACGAATAGCTGCCGTCGTATGGGCCTTCCACCAGATCGGGCCGCGCCGGGGTGATCGAGGTGTCCAGGTGGCTGATGAAGTCCGGCACCAGCCCGCTGTTGGCGCTGTACCGTTGGGTAAAGTCACTGATGATCGAATAGGTCTTGTCGCGCACCGCCTGCCAGCGCTTGTCCCCGGTCATGGTGAAAAAGCTGTAGAGGTGCGACTGCATGAAGTCCGAGCTGCGGGTGGTGTACTCAAGCTCTGCGTCACCGTCGGTACCGGCCCAGTCGCCGAGCATCAGGTGCTGAGTCCTGGGGTGCACCTCGTGTTTCATGATCGCCGCCATCACCGTGTTGGCCTCGCTGCGATAGTCAATGGTGCCCTCGCTGCCCCATTTCTGATCGGCCAGCAGCAGGGCGTAGGCGATGTCCAGGTCGCCATCGGTGGCACTGACGTCGCCACGGAAAGGATCGGTGGAGTCGCCGCATCCCTCGGTCTGGTTCCAGGCCATCAAGCCGGGATCGGACGCTGCCGGGTGATCCTGGAAGTAGCGCACCATGCCGTCGAAAGTCCGTTGGGCCTGGTCATCGTAGTCGGCCATCATCACAGTAAGCAGCATGCCGTAGCCATGGGCCTCGGACACCGTGATGGTGTTGGGCGCGGCGCCACCACCCACGGATTTGTGGTCGGCGTTGACCTTGATGAAATACCGGCCGCTGCCGCATTCCCCCGACAGGTAAACCGCCTTCCAGTCCTTGTAGAACGTGACCAGTTGTTGATCCATGGTCGCCTGGGGCTGGCGATTGGGCAGGATGGTGCCGGGGTAGTAGGGCGCGTGGACATTCTGGGCCGCAACGCCGCCTGACCATGAACCGGCGGCCATGCACAGTGATAACAGCAGCGTGGGCAGATGCCGTCTAGGGTGACGCATGAGCTGACTCTCCAACCTGATCCAAAGGGCAAGGTCGCGAGGTTAGCGGCAGCGTGGATGTTCCACTGTCACAGGCTGTAACAGCCTAACCCGGGCGCAGCGCCAGGGTCAGGGTCAGGCGTGCGCCGCCCAACGGGCTGCGGGTGATCGACAGTTCCCCACGGTGCCAATGGGTGGCGCGCTTGGCCAGCGCCAGGCCCAGGCCAAACCCGCTGGGCTCGTCGCCGCCCATGGCCAGGCGCACGAAGGGTTCGAAGATCTTTTCGCGGTTTTCCGGCAGTACGCCCGGGCCGTCATCATCCACATGCAGCACCAGGTGCTGGCCCTGGCACGCAGCGCTGACGTTCACCCGTTCGCGGGCGTAGTTAATGGCGTTGCTTAACAGGTTGCGCACGATCAGATGCAGCAAGGCGCGGTCGCCGATCAGTTCCAGGTCGGCCGGGTCGGTGTCCAGGGTCAGCAAGCGATGGTGCCCGTCCAGCAGGGCAAACTCCTGCTGCAGCCAGGCATGGAGATTGATTGGCTCATGCTGCAGGTCGCTGGGTGCATCGGCCAGCCGGGCAAAGGCGAGGCTGGCGCGAACCAGCGACTCCAGCTCTTCGATATCGGTGTGCAGGCGCTCTTGCAGGCGGGTGCGGGTGTCGAGGTCGGCGCTTTTACTCAGCAGTGCCAGGGCAAAACGCATCCGCGCCAGGGGTGTGCGCAGTTCGTGGGACACCGCCTGGGAAACCTCCCGGTGGCGTTCGCCCATCGAGCTGATATCCAGCGCATGCCGTTGCAAGGTCAGCAGCAGCGGCGCCCACTCCTGGCTCATCGCGGGCAGCAGCGTGTTGGGCGAGCGGGCGAGGGTAGCAATGCAGGCATCAAGGGCATCGAGGTCATGGATGTATTTGCGCCGGGCACGCAGGGCAATCCAGAGAAACAGCAGTACCGGCAGGCCGGCGACACAGGCGGTCACCCAGTACACCGGATATTGCAGCAGGTCCTTCACTTCGGCGGTTCCCCACAAGGGGCCGAATTGAATCACCGTGTCATCGTCCAGCGGGAAGTAGGTGACGTCCTCATCACTGTTCTGCGCCGGCTGATGGTGGTCGAGCATCACAATAGCTTCAGGCGGCAGCTCGATATCATCCTTTTTCACCAGGCTCACCGGGTACTGAAAGCGTGCTTGCAGTGACTCGATGCGCGCCTCCCTTTGTTCGGCGGGCAAGGCCTTGAGTTGCTCGGCAACCAGATAACCCGGCCCGGCCATCAGGCGCAGGAAACTGTAGTCGCCGATAAACACCGCAGCGTTCGTGCACAACCACAACAAGTAAAAAGTGAGGGCGGCCCAGCTGGTGCAGGCCGCGATGGCCATCCACGGGCGAACTTTAGACAGCATGCTGGCTCCCCGTCGGGATTTCGACGAACAGGTATCCCTGCGCCGTGATGGTCTGGATGGTCACGGGGCACTCAAGGCTCATCAGTTTTTTGCGCAAGCGCGACACCCGCATATCAATCGATCGGTTCAGCCCGTCGTACTCCAGGCCGCGCAGGCGCTGGAGCAGCTTTTCCCGCGTGAGCAATACGCCGCAATGGCGGGCAAAGATGGCGAGCAACTCGAATTCGGCCACCGAAAACTGCAAGGGCGCTTCGCCAAGCCAGGCGAAGTGGTTGTTCAGGTCCAGCCGAAAAGCGCCCCACTGGTAGTAACTGCGGGGGGCCTGGGGATGGCGGCGCAGCAGCGAGCGGATCCTTGCCAGCAACAGTTGCGGGTCGATCGGCTTGACCACGTAGTCGTCGGCCCCGGTGGCAAACCCCACCAATTGTTCGGCGTTCTCGTCCAGCGCCGTCATCATCAGGATCAGCCCGGGGTAGTGGTCGCGAATCTGTCGGCACAGGGTAAAACCGTCGATGCCCGGCAGCATCACATCGAGGATCAACAGTGCCGGCTGTTCATCCTGGATACGCTGGGCGGCGCGGTCGCCACGGTGTTCCACTGCAACGCTAAAGCCTTCGGCGCGCAGGAACTCGGCCGTCAGTGCCGCCAGGGGCAGGTCGTCTTCGATCAGCAACAGGGTATCGGACATGGCTCAGCAGGATCGTTGCCAAAAAGTGCGCAGAGTGTTGCGCCCTTGCCCCCGGCTAGGCAAGGGCTGTTCATCACGGCGTCACGGGCTGCTTGCGGAAGGCGGGCTGCGGTGTTTTCACCGGCCGGTACAGCAGGAAGTAATAGGCGCCCAAACAAATCAGCCAGCTGAAAATTGCCGTCCACACGTTGTGGGAAAGAAAGTGCGCCCCTTGCATCGTGCGGCTCACCGAAAGCACCGTGCCCAGGCCCAGCGCAAACAGGAACGCCGAGCGCGCCATCCGCGGTCGGCGATCCCTCACGGCAAAAAACAACGCAAACAGCGCAAACCCGGTCGCCGCATGTCCGCCCGGCCAGCAACGGCCAGGCTTGTCGGTCGGCGGCCTGGGGCTCAGCAGTTCGCTGTACGTCTCCTGGCCGCCAAACTCCTTGACGCTCCACGGGCATTGCACCCCGGTCACCGTCTTCAACGGTGAAACGAACGAGGTGGCCAGTGCCAGCGACAGCACCAGGCAGCCCAGTTCCCGGCGATAGGGTTTGAGCCGCTCAAAGACAAAGGCCCCGGCAAACCCGGCGATTGCCAGCACCGAAAATACGATCACCATCTGCTTGGCGCGATCGTGAAGAATGTCCTCCAGAAAAAAACTGTGCCGGCCCACGAAGCCGCCTTCGGACGCGTCGTAAAACAGCCTGGCGATGTCCATGTCCAGCGACGTCAGCTCCAGCAGCAACATGGCCACCGCCAGAACGGCAGGCACACCGAGGCACAGCCAGAAGTTGAGGGGTTGGGATAGCGGACGAACAGCGATTGCTTGCATGGTGAACTCAGACTCTAAAAAAAGCCCCGGTCAGACCTGGCCGGGGCATTTTGGTTAGCGTGTACTCACTTGGGGAACCTCGTCCTTGGGCACCCTCCAGCTCAGCAACTGTTGCTTGTAGCCATAACTGGCGCCCTGGTAGTAGGTGATGGCCCGCTGGATCAACGGGTCATCGCTGCCAACGCGGATTTCGTGGCTGTCGCCCAGGGCCTGGTCATGCCGACGCAAGCCTTGGCGCGGGCTGAGAATCGCCAGGTCCTTGCCGTCGAACAACCCCAGGTACTGGTAATTGCCGACCACTACCCGTGGCGGCAGCGGGTTGTCTTGCAGCAGGTTGCGGCCAAAGAACGTCGACTCGTAGCTCAGGTTCAGCAAGCCCAGCAGGGTCGGGGCGAGGTCGATCTGGCTGGCCAGCTTCGCGTTCTCGCCGGCGTCTACCAGCTTGGGTGCGTAGATGAACAGCGGGATCTGGTAGTTGACCATCGGCAGGTCTTCCTTGCCGGCGCTGCCCGCCGTGTGGTCGGCGACGAAAATAAAGATCGTGTTGTCGAACCAGGGTTTCTGGCGCGCCGCCTCCAGGAACTGGCCGATGGCATGGTCGGTGTACTTCACCGCGCCGTCGCGACCGTCACCGGATTTGATATCAATGCGGCCAGCCGGGTAGGTATACGGACGGTGGTTGGAGGTGGTCATCAGTTGCAGCAGGAATGGTTGCTGCTTGGCGTAGTCGGCGTCCGCCAGTTTCAGCGTCTGTTTATAGAGGTCTTCGTCGGCCATGCCCCAGGCGTTTTTAAAGCTGATTTCGGATTCGGGCACGCTGCTCTGGTCGACCACGCGGTAACCGTTGCCGCTGAAAAACGCGTTCATGTTGTCGAAGTAGCCCCGGCCGCCGTAGACAAACACGCTGTCGTAGCCGATGGCGTTGAGCTGCTGGCCGAGGCTGCCGAAACCGCTTTCCCGGCCGATACGCTTGACGATGGAACGCCCGGGCGTCGGCGGGATGGCCAGGGTGATGGCTTCCAGGCCGCGGTCGGTGCGAGTGCCGGTGGCGTAGAAGTTATTGAAGTACAGGCTCTGTTTGCGCAGCGCATCGAGGTTGGGCGTGAGGTTATTCGGGTCGCCGTTGCTGCCCATGTACTTGGCACTGAAGCTTTCGATGGTCACCAGCACGATGTTGGGTTTGCGCAGCGTGCCCGGGTTGGTAATGGCGCGACGGATATCCAGCGGATCCGTGCCGATAAACCGTGCGTTGGGCTCGCTGAGTTCGGCGCGCAAGTGCTTGGCGACTACATCCGCCGGCAGGCTCTTGTAGAACTGGGTGTAGTCCAGTTCGTTGTTACGGAAGGCGGCGAAGAACTGATAGGGGCCGTTGCTGGCCAATTCGTTGTTGTAGGCGTTACCGCCCTGGCTGCGCGGGCTGTCCTGGTTGATCAGTTGCAGGCTCAGGCCGGCCACCAGCAACAGGCCAAGGGCACTGAGCAGACGCTTGCGCATAGCAGGCAACGGCGCGTCCATGGCCGCGTTGAACGGTTTACGCAAGACCACGCTCAAGACGATCGCCATCACGGCCAGCAGGCTCAGCAGCTTGCCGATCGGGTACGACTCCAGCAGGTTGTTCAGCACTTCCTTGGAGTAGACCAGGTAATCCACGGCAATAAAGTTGAAGCGCACGCCGAACTCGTCCCAGAACAGCCATTCGGCCACGCTGGTGAAAAGCATGGCGAACAGGCTGACGGTGAGTACCGCCTGCAGGAACCAGCGATGGCCGCGACGGCGCCACAAGCCTGGCGGGCACAGCAGCAAATACAGGCCCAGGGGAAGGGCGGCATAGGCGAGGAAGCCGAGGTCATACAGCAGCCCTACGCCGAATACCGGCAGCAGGTTGCCGCTCACCTCATCCAGATGGGTTACCAGCAGCACGCTGCGGGTCAGTAGAAAAACCACCAGCCAGGCACCGGTCACCAACAGCAAATAGCGCATTGGCGCCGTTTTTGGAAAACCCATGTCAACGTTCCTTATTTTCGATGGGCGCGATCTTCGCGCTGACACTGTAGTCAGCTTGTGAACCTATAGTGAAAAACTCGTTAAGTTCCCCAATCGGTTGAAAACAGTAATCGGCGCGGCCTTCAGGCCTAGCCGTGAGCCATACTTGGCCTTAAGCTGCGCGAGCCAACACGGCCGTTACCGCGTACGGAGACACTGCCCATGCGAATTTTATTGGTTGAAGACAACCGCGATATTCTGGCCAACCTGGCCGATTACCTGGGGCTGAAGGGCTACACCGTAGACTGTGCGCAGGACGGTTTGTCGGGCCTGCACCTGGCTGCCACCGAACATTACGACCTGATCGTGCTCGACATCATGCTGCCTGGCATTGATGGCTACACCCTGTGCAAACGCCTGCGTGAAGACGCGCGCCGCGACACGCCGGTGATCATGCTCACTGCGCGCGACCAACTGGATGACCGGCTGCAGGGCTTCAAGTCCGGCGCTGATGACTATCTGCTCAAGCCGTTTGCGCTGTCGGAGCTGGCCGCGCGTATCGAAGCGGTGCTGCGTCGTGCCCAGGGTGGCGGGCGCCGTGCCTTGCAAGTGGGTGACCTGAACTACGACCTCGACACCCTGGAAGTCACCCGCGAAGGGCGCCTGCTCAAGCTCAACCCGGTCGGCCTGAAGCTGTTGGCGGTGCTGATGCAGAAAAGCCCGCATGTATTGCGCCGTGAGATTCTCGAAGAAGCCCTGTGGGGCGATGACTGCCCGGACAGCGACAGCCTGCGCAGCCATGTCCATCAACTGCGTCAGGTGATTGATAAACCCTTCGCCAAGCCGTTGCTGCAAACGGTGCACGGTGTGGGTTATCGCCTGGCCGAGGGTCGTGATGGAGTTTAAGCAAAGCCTTGCCCAGCGGATCATCATCGCCTTCGCCTTGATGAGCGCGCTGGTGGCGGGGGCCTTCGCCATGGGTATCGTCGCTACGGTGCACCTGGTGGAAGAAAAACTCATATCGGCAGGCCTGGGCGGTGACTTGCAACGGCTGCTGCTGATGGACAGCGTCGAGGACTGGAGCCATCGCCCCGAGCCCGACCAGTTGTTCTACTTCAGCGGCGGCCCTGGCGATTTTGAACTGCCCAAGGACTTGCGCCACCTCGACGCCGGTTTTCACGAGGTGTTCCGCGAACAGCTTTCCTACCACGCAATGGTCGAAATCGTTGACGGTCGCCGTTATGTCCTGCTGCAAGACCAGAGCGATTTTGAAGAACGCGAGCGCGTGCTGTTTGCTGTCGTGCTGGTGGGGTTTGTACTCAGCCTGGCGCTGGCGGTATTTCTCGGTTGGGTACTGGCGCGCAAGGTAATGGCGCCGGTCGTACGCCTGGCCCGCCAGGTGCGGCACCGCGACCAGTTACTCGGCCTGGCACCACCGCTGGCGCCGGATTACGCCGCGGATGAAGTCGGCGAATTGGCCGTGGCGTTCGACGCCACCCTGGGCCGTTTGCGCCAGGCATTGTCCCGGGAGCAACTGTTTACCAGTGACGTGAGCCACGAATTGCGCACCCCGCTGATGGTGCTCGCCAGCTCCTGCGAACTGTTGCTGGAGAACCCCGCGATTGACCAGCGCGGCCGCAAGCAGGTCGAGCGCATTGCGCGGGCCTGTGAAGAAATGCGCGAACTGGTGCAGACCTTCCTGATGCTGGCCCGTGCCCAGCGCGAGGAGGCCGGCATGTCGCCCCAGGCCAACTTGGCCCAGGTGGCCGAGGACTTGCTGGGGATCTGGCGTGAGCCGATCGAGCGCAAAGGCCTTGAGCTGATCTATCAACCGGGCAATCCACTGGATACCCGCTACAACGCGACCTTCCTGCACGCGGTCATGGGCAACCTGTTGCGTAATGCCCTGCACTACACCGAGCATGGCTTGATCCGCCTTACCCTGGAACCGAGCGGTTTTGTGGTGGAAGACACTGGCGTGGGCATTCCCGAGGACAAGCGCGAAGCGATGTTCGAACCGTTTGTGCGTGGCAGTGAAAAGCGCGGTGAAGGCCTTGGCCTGGGTTTGTCCTTGGTTCAGCGCATCTGCGAGAACCAGGGTTGGAGCGTCAGCCTCAGCACCATGGAGCCCAACGGCTGCCGCTTTCACGTCGAATTGAGTCAGGTCAAAGCCTGATGGCTGCCCTGCCGCTAAGCTGCGGCAGACTTCCTGATTTTCGCCGAAGATGGCATCATGCCACGACTTGTGTCTGCAAAGTTTTGTAATGTATACGATTCGACAGGACAAGTTTTTCACAACGTGTTGACCTGTTGATCACAGGATTCTTTTTAAGGTTGTAGGCATCAGTAACTGGAGACCCGGTGATGCCTACCCCGATCAAGCTCGAATTTTCCGAAAAGTACGACGATCAGCACGCGCAGAATTATTTACTCAAACACCAGGACAATCTGGCTCGCCGGTTGTCCCACAAACGCGACGAGCAATTGGCCCGTGGTGCGCTGGCCATGGCCGGTGAGCCTGGCCTGGTGCTGGACCTGCCATGTGGTGCCGGGCGTTTCTGGCCGTTGCTGGCAGAAAAGCCCAACCGCGTGATCATCGGCGCCGACAACTCCGCGTCGATGTTGAAGATTGCCACCGTCGCCCAACCGGCGGATGTGGTGAAACGGGTACGCCCCTTGCAAACGTCTGCCTTTGATATCGATTTGCCAGATAACGCGGTCGACAGTATTTTCTGCATGCGCTTGATGCACCACATTGGTGACCCCGAGCACAGGCTGGCAATACTGCGCGAATTTCAGCGTGTTACCCGTGACAGCGTGATTATCTCGCTGTGGGTGGACGGCAACTTCAAGGCGTGGAAACGCAAGCGTACCGAAGTGCGCCGTCGCAACAAAGGTGAGCAGGAAGGTTACCAAAATCGGTTCGTGTTACCGGCTGCTACTGTTGAGGCAGAGTTTGAGCAGGCCGGTTTCCGTGTTCAGGAATCTCTGGACTTCATACCGCTCTACGCCATGTGGCGAGTGTATGTATTGCGCAAGAGGTAACAGGATGGCTGTCGAGTGTTTACCAGGTAGTGAAGTAGCTCCCGAAGAGCGATTTGATTATTTCTGGCGCCAGCAGGGCGAGTGGGTCGAAGAGCCCAATCGTCGTCGCGGCGGTGAAAGTGGTGTGCAACGGGTAACGGGGACCAATGGGCGTTTGCTCTATAGCAAGCGCCAGACGGGCCATATCTACCGCAGTTGGCTCCATCCGTTTGGGCGCCCCACTGTGTTGCGTGAGCGTGACGCCCTGAAGGGCCTGCGCTTGCTGGATGTACGCGTGCCGGAGTTGGTGTTCTGCGAGGCCCGTCGCGATCCTGAGCACCAATGGAAGGCGTTGTTGGTGACGGCGTCGCTGGACGGTTTCGACGAGATTGAAAACTGGTACGCCGCCGGTGGTCGTGAGCAGTATGGCGAGTTGGTGCATGAGCGTTTGCTCAAGGAACTGGCTGGTACGTTGGCGCGGATGCACAAGGGGCGTTGGCAGCATGGTTGCCTGTATATCAAGCATATCTTTGTGCGGGTGACGGGTGAGGGTGACGCGGCGAAGGTTGAGGTGGCGTTGCTGGATTTCGAGAAGTGCCGGCAGCGCTTGACCGCTTTGCGGGCGGCCCGGCATGACATGTTGCAGTTGCGCCGCCATTCGTCGTGGAATGCTACGGACTGGCAAAAACTGAGCTACTTTTACGAGACGGCGTTTGGCAGCGCTATCAAGGGTTTAACGTAATGAAGCTAGAAATTGCACGAGGTTTGTTTCTGTTGGGGGCGTTGGGCATAGCTGCCCTGGCCCTGGCTGCCTGGGAGCAGCCCCGGACACAAGTTCTCAGTGCGGTGCAGGGTGTCGGGCAGCAATGCCCGATGCCGCGGATCGCCAAGGTCGGTGTCGCGGCCAAGCCTGATCATGAGTTGTTGTTGTTCATGTTTGGGATGTCCCAAGGGATGAGGCCACAGAGTTGAAGAGATTGAAGCCCAAATAAAAGGCCTCGCTAGTTCGAGGCCTTTTATTTGGGCTTGGGTTTTGGGTTGGTTGGTTGGTTGGTTGGTTGGTTGATCGAGTACATATCCGTTGCTGCGGT
>NZ_JACAPT010000029.1:0-96396 GCF_013385565.1 Pseudomonas sp. E6002
TTTGTTTTGCGCGGTCGGAAAATTTGGGCGGTCGAATTTCAAGCATCTTCAATGCTAACGTCCTGCCTTTCTATGCAATGGCCTAATGCATGGCTATCATGCGTGCCTCATTGTGAGGCGAGACCTGCATGCTGACGTTGTTGAAACTTCTAAAAGATGGTCGATTCCACTCCGGGGAGGCGCTCGGTGCTGCCTTGGGTGTCAGTCGCAGTGCTGTATGGAAGCAGCTTCAGCATCTCGAGGCGGAATTGGGTCTACCTATCCATAAAGTGCGCGGCAGGGGGTATCAGTTGGCTGCGCCCCTGATACTGTTAAGTGCCGATGAAATAGCTCGGCATGTACCTGTTCCTGCATGGCCTGTTCATATCTCTGACTCCATTGACTCTACCAATGCCGAGGCATTGCGGCTGATTGAATCGGGTCGCACTGCGCCATTTCTTGTGCTTTCAGAGCAGCAAACTGCAGGCAGGGGAAGGCGCGGACGAAAGTGGGTCAGTCCTTTCGCTCAAAACGTCTACTACAGCCTTGTGATGCGGATCGAAGGCGGCATGCGTCAGTTGGAAGGGCTAAGCCTGGTGGTCGGACTTGCAGTTATGCAGGCGCTGCGCGACGCGGGTGTTCGTGGTGCAGGATTGAAGTGGCCAAATGACGTTTTGGTCGGGCAGAAAAAAATCGCCGGAATTCTCCTGGAACTGGTCGGGGATCCCGCTGACGTCTGTCACGTCGTTATTGGTATCGGCATCAACGTGAACATGCAGAAGGCGGATGAGGTCGATCAGCAATGGAGCTCCGTACAGTTGGAGAGCGGCAGTGCTGTTGATCGCAACTACCTGGTAGCGCGTCTTGGAGTGCAGCTGCAGGCTTATCTTGAGCGTCACCAGGCATCTGGATTTTCGGCAATCCAGGGTGAGTGGGAGCAAAGCCATTTATGGCAGGGCCGGCCTGTATCGCTCATCGCGGGCGTGAACCAGATTGACGGCGTGGTGCTGGGGGTCGATGGGCAAGGTGCATTGCGGTTGAGCGTGGATGGTGTTGAGAAAGTATATAGCGGTGGTGAGCTAAGCCTGAGGTTGCGTGATGATTCTTGAGCTCGACTGTGGGAATAGCTTTATCAAATGGCGGGTACTTGAGTCGGATAAGGCTCGTATCTTTGCCGAAGGTGTCGTTGGGTCGGATGCCTCGCTGATCGACAGCTTGTTCGCGCTCACGGGGCTCGCGTTAAAAGACTGCCGGCTGGTGAGTGTTCGCGCTTCGGATGAGACAAGTCAACTGGTCGCTACCCTGGTCGAGGCATTTGGCGTCAAGGTGCTGTGTGCTGCTTCGGCGAGGCAGATGGGTGGGGTGCGGAACGGGTACGAAGATTTCGAGCGCCTGGGACTGGATCGTTGGCTCGCGATGCTGGGTGGGTTTCAGCTGGCGTCGGGCGCGTGCCTGGTGCTCGATTTTGGCACCGCCGCAACAGCAGACTTCATTTCCGCAGACGGTGAGCATCTCGGCGGTTTCATTTGTCCGGGGATGCCGCTGATGCGTAATCAGCTTCGAACACATACCCGCAAAATACGCTATGACGATATCGCCGCTGAACGGGCTCTTGAGGCACTGTCTCCAGGGCGCACAACTGTGGAGGCGGTAGAGCGCGGCTGTACGCTCATGCTGAGGGGCTTTGTGTTGACCCAGCTGGAGTTGGCTCGAAGCTATTGGGGGAGCGATTTTACCGTCTTCCTTACCGGTGGGGATGCTGAGCTCGTGGCTGACGCTGTGCCTCACGGTAGGCTTGTCCCTGATCTGGTTTTTGTTGGCTTGGCGATGGCGTGCCCTTTGTCCTGAGGTTTTTATGCGTTGGCTGTTTCTGCTTTTGCTGGTCCTCAATGTCTTCTATTACATCTGGCATCAGCAGGAGGCCCCTCTGCGCGCTAAAGATGTCACGCCTTTGGCTCTCTATCGTGGTTCTCAGCAAGATATCCGCCTGTTGAGCGAATCGGCTGATGCGATGGTTCGGCGAGACAGGGCAAAAGCGCCTGATGCGCAGGCGACGTGCTTGTATATCGGCGGTTTGCCTGATCAGAAAGAGGCTCAGTCCGTTGAGCAGCGCCTCACCAGCCTGGATATCAAGGTCAGGCTGCAGTCTCTGAACCTGCCTGATGCGTCGGGATACTGGCTGCGAGTGGCCCCTGAAAGCAGGCGTCTGGCCGATGATCTGCCCTTTGAAAACCTTGCTAATGAATTCAATGAGTTAAAACATAAAATAATGCCGTGCGAAGGCATTGCAACCTTCGAATAGTTTGCATAGAATGGCGCCCGCTTCGCAGTGAAGACCTTCTAGGTCGACACGGTGAAGTGAAGGTCAACGCAGCTAACCTCATATTTTTTAATGAGAAAATGCTTGACAGAAGGCTGGCATGATGTAGAATGCCGGCTCGCTTAGGAGGGGTTCCCGAGCGGCCAAAGGGATCAGACTGTAAATCTGACGTCTACGACTTCGAAGGTTCGAATCCTTCCCCCTCCACCATTTTAGCGTGAGCTGCAAGCTCCGCGGGTATAGTTTAGTGGTAGAACCTCAGCCTTCCAAGCTGATGATGCGGGTTCGATTCCCGCTACCCGCTCCAAGTTTGCAGGTTGTGCAAGTTGTTTCGCTCTTGTAGCTCAGTTGGTAGAGCACACCCTTGGTAAGGGTGAGGTCAGCGGTTCAAATCCGCTCAAGAGCTCCATATAACAAGGCAGATATGAAAATATCTGCCTTTGTTTTAACAGCTACCTCCGGTTGAATATGCCCTCTCTCGCTGTTTTGTTTGGGTGGGTTTCAGGTCTGCAGGGGTTTGTTGTTGTAAAGTCTTTTTCAGATCGGCATAATTGTCGGCCTGATTTTGTTTTAGGTCAGTAGCTCAATTGGCAGAGCGACGGTCTCCAAAACCGTAGGTTGGGGGTTCGATTCCCTCCTGACCTGCCAGATTCACTTGGTGTGTCTGGCTTTCTTTTCACAGGATCTTCATAGATGACTCCTAAGGCTGAAGCTCAAGGCTCTCGCTTCGATCTGCTCAAGTGGCTTGTAGTAGTCGCTGTTGTGGTTGTAGGCGTTGTTGGCAACCAGTACTACTCTGGGTCGCCAATCCTGTACCGTGTCCTCGCATTGCTCGCCCTTGCTGCTGTTGCTGCCTTTGTTGGCCTGCAGACTGCAAAAGGCAAGTCGTTTGCGGTCCTGGTGAAGGAAGCTCGTACCGAGATCCGTAAAGTCGTTTGGCCGACTCGCCAAGAAACCACGCAGACCACGTTGATCGTGGTAGCTGTTGTTCTGGTTATGGCGTTGCTGTTGTGGGGGCTTGATTCCCTGCTCGGCTGGCTTGTTTCCTTGATTGTTGGCTAAGGGTGTCCCGTGGCTAAGCGTTGGTACGTTGTGCATGCTTACTCGGGTTACGAGAAGCATGTCATGCGCTCTTTGCTAGAGCGCGTAAAGCTGGCAGGCATGGAAGATGGCTTCGGCGAAATTCTGGTTCCCACTGAAGAAGTGGTTGAAATGCGTAATGGCCAGAAACGCAAAAGCGAACGTAAGTTCTTCCCTGGCTACGTGCTGGTTCAAATGGATATGAATGAGGGTACTTGGCACTTGGTCAAGGACACTCCTCGCGTCATGGGTTTCATCGGCGGTACCGCTGATAAGCCTGCTCCGATCACTGACAAAGAAGCAGAAGCAATTCTGCGTCGCGTTGCTGATGGTAGCGACAAGCCCAAGCCGAAGACGTTGTTCGAGCCGGGTGAGGTTGTTCGTGTCACAGATGGTCCGTTCGCTGATTTTAACGGCACCGTCGAAGAAGTTAACTACGAAAAGAGCCGGATCCAAGTGGCAGTGCTCATTTTCGGTCGCTCTACTCCGGTAGAGCTAGAGTTCAGCCAGGTCGAAAAAGTCTAGCTGAGCAAGCATCCCAACCCCGCAGCCTTAGGCTGTGGGGTTTTGTCGTCACTGGGATAAACGCGCAAGTAACCGGGGAGCCTTTCGAGGCGTTCGAACCCGTAATTGGAGTGCCTCATGGCCAAGAAGATTACCGCTTACATCAAGCTGCAAGTGAAGGCCGCTCAGGCCAACCCAAGCCCACCTGTTGGTCCAGCTCTGGGTCAGCACGGCGTGAACATCATGGAATTCTGCAAGGCCTTCAACGCCCGTACTCAGGGTATTGAGCCAGGTCTGCCGACTCCAGTGATCATCACTGTATACAGCGACCGTAGCTTCACCTTCGAAACCAAGTCGACCCCGGCTTCGGTTCTGTTGAAGAAAGCTGCTGGTCTGACTAGCGGTTCCGCTCGTCCTAACACCGTTAAGGTTGGCACCGTGACCCGTGCTCAGCTGGAAGAAATCGCGAAAACCAAAAACGCGGATCTGACTGCAGCTGATATGGATGCAGCCGTGCGTACCATCGCCGGTTCTGCTCGTAGCATGGGCCTTAACGTGGAGGGTGTGTAATGGCTAAGCTGACCAAGCGCCAAAAGGCTATCGCCGGCAAAATCGAAGCGGGCAAGTCCTACAATTTTGTAGACGCTGCTGCTCTGCTGACCGAGCTGTCGACTGTCAAGTTCAGCGAGTCTGTTGACGTTGCTGTAAACCTGGGCGTTGACCCACGTAAATCCGACCAGGTCGTTCGTAGCGCTACTGTGCTGCCACACGGTACTGGCAAGACCGTACGTGTAGCTGTCTTCACCCAAGGCCCAGCAGCTGAAGCTGCTCTGGCCGCCGGCGCCGATCGCGTTGGCATGGACGACCTGGCTGCCGAAATGAAAGGCGGCGACCTGAACTATGACGTCGTAATTGCTTCCCCGGATGCAATGCGCGTTGTAGGTCAGCTGGGTCAGATCCTTGGTCCACGTGGTCTGATGCCTAACCCTAAAGTCGGCACCGTGACTCCAGACGTAGCTACCGCGGTTAAAAACGCCAAGGCTGGTCAGGTTCGTTATCGCACCGACAAAAACGGCATCATTCACACCTCCGTTGGCAAAGTCGGCTTTGATGCCGTCAAGCTGAAGGAAAACGTTGAAGCCCTGATCGCTGATCTGAAGCGTATCAAGCCAGCTTCCTCGAAAGGTATCTACGTCAAGCGCGTTACCCTGAGCACCACTATGGGCCCAGGTCTGGTCATCGACCAAGGCTCGCTGGACGTATAAGACACAAATTGGCGCAAGTAATTGCGCCAATTGAAAGATTGGGGTCCCTGCCTGGCGGGGGCTATCCAAGACCGTAGGCGACGCAAGTCTTAAACCACAAGCCTACGCAGATGGTGCTCCCGGTTCCTTACCGAATCAGACACCAAAACGACATCCGGCCCAGGCCAGATGAAACGGTAACAAGCAGGAGTTAAACCCGTGGCAATTAATCTCGAAGACAAGAAGGCCATCGTCGCTGAAGTCAACGAGGCTGCCAAAGCTGCTCTGTCCGCTGTCGTGGCTGATGCCCGTGGTGTGACAGTAAGCGCTATGACCGGACTCCGTAAAGAGGCTCGTGAAGCTGGCGTATACGTACGTGTTGTACGTAACACCCTGCTCAAGCGCGCTGTTGCTGACACTGAATACAGTGTCCTCAACGACGTGTTCACTGGCCCGACCCTGATTGCGTTCTCCAAGGAACATCCTGGCGCTGCTGCCCGTTTGTTCAAGGAATTCGCCAAGGGTCAGGATAAGTTCGAGATCAAGGCAGCTGCGTTCGAGGGCAAGTTCCTCGCAGCTAACCAAATCGACGTACTGGCAACACTGCCGACCCGTAACGAAGCTATTTCTCAGCTGATGAGCGTGATTCAAGGCGCTACCAGCAAGTTGGCTCGTACTCTGGCCGCAGTTCGCGAGCAAAAAGAAGCTGCCGCAGCCTAAGGCTGAGCATCTCCTCTCGCGTATTTTTGTTTATTTCGATGGCCGCGTAGGCCGTCCCCCAATTCAGGAATTACAGCAATGTCTATCTCCCAAGACGATATCCTCAACGCCGTAGCTGAAATGTCGGTTCTGCAGGTTGTTGAGCTGATCAAAGCTTTCGAAGAAAAATTCGGTGTTTCCGCTGCCGCTGCTTCGGCTGGCCCAGCTGTTGCCGCTGTTGCTGCTGAAGAGCAAACCGAATTCAACGTCATGCTGCTGGAAGCTGGCGAGAAGAAAGTAAACGTGATCAAGGCAGTACGTGAACTGACCGGTCTGGGCCTGAAAGAAGCCAAGGCAGTAGTTGACGGCGCCCCTGCCCAGGTTCTGGAAGCAGTGTCGAAAGACGCAGCTGACAAAGCTAAAGCAGTGCTGGAAGAAGCAGGCGCTAAAGTCGAGCTGAAGTAAGCATCGACCTTGCGTCTCCAGCCCAAGCGTTAAGCTGAAGGCTGATGGCTGGTGGCTCTTGCCACCGGCCTTTTTCCGTTATTGGCAATCGACTCGGTCGTCGCCTATAACGCGCTGTAACCACCCGATGCGGTGGCGCAAACCATGGGGTTTGCAAGATTTTCTGGCTGCTCCCGTCGGGAGGGGCCAAACAAGCAGGTGACCAAGCTGGGGAACGCTGATGGCTTACTCATATACTGAGAAAAAACGTATCCGCAAGGACTTTAGCAAGTTGCCGGACGTCATGGATGTCCCGTACCTTCTGGCTATCCAGCTGGATTCGTATCGTGAATTCTTGCAGGCGGGAGCGACCAAAGATCAGTTCCGCGACGTGGGCCTGCATGCGGCCTTCAAATCCGTTTTCCCGATCATCAGCTACTCCGGCAATGCTGCGCTGGAGTACGTCGGTTATCGCCTGGGCGAACCGGCATTTGATGTCAAAGAATGCGTGTTGCGCGGTGTTACGTACGCCGTACCTTTGCGGGTAAAAGTCCGTCTGATCATCTTCGACAAAGAGTCGTCGAACAAAGCGATCAAGGACATCAAAGAGCAAGAAGTCTACATGGGTGAAATCCCCCTGATGACTGAGAACGGTACCTTCGTTATCAACGGTACCGAGCGCGTTATCGTTTCCCAGCTGCACCGTTCCCCGGGCGTGTTCTTTGACCACGACCGCGGCAAGACGCACAGCTCCGGCAAGCTCCTGTACTCCGCGCGGATCATTCCGTACCGCGGTTCGTGGTTGGACTTCGAGTTCGACCCGAAAGACTGCGTGTTCGTGCGTATCGACCGTCGTCGCAAGCTGCCGGCCTCAGTACTGCTGCGCGCGCTCGGCTATACCACTGAGCAAGTGCTGGACGCTTTCTACACCACTAACGTATTCCACCTGAGCGGCGAAACCCTCAGCCTGGAGTTGGTGCCTCAGCGCCTGCGTGGTGAGATTGCCGTTCTGGACATCCAGGACGACAAAGGCAAGGTCATCGTTGAAGCCGGCCGTCGTATTACCGCGCGCCACATCAACCAGATCGAAAAAGCCGGTATCAAGACGCTGGAAGTGCCTCTGGACTACGTCCTGGGTCGCACCACCGCCAAGGTCATCGTGCACCCGGCCACCGGCGAAATCCTGGCTGAATGCAACACCGAGCTGAACACCGAGATCCTGGCGAAAATCGCCAAGTCCCAGGTTGTTCGCATCGAGACCCTGTACACCAATGACATCGACTGCGGCCCGTTCGTCTCCGACACCCTGAAGATCGACTCCACCAGCAACCAATTGGAAGCGCTGGTCGAGATCTATCGCATGATGCGTCCTGGCGAGCCACCAACCAAAGACGCTGCCGAGACCCTGTTCAACAACCTGTTCTTCAGCCCTGAGCGCTATGACCTGTCTGCGGTCGGCCGGATGAAGTTCAACCGTCGTATCGGTCGTACCGAGATCGAAGGTTCGGGCGTGCTGTGCAAGGAAGACATCGTCGCGGTACTGAAGACCCTGGTCGACATCCGTAACGGCAAAGGCATCGTCGATGACATCGACCACCTGGGTAACCGTCGTGTTCGCTGCGTAGGCGAAATGGCCGAGAACCAGTTCCGCGTTGGCCTGGTACGTGTTGAGCGTGCGGTCAAAGAGCGTCTGTCGATGGCCGAAAGCGAAGGCCTGATGCCGCAAGACCTGATCAACGCCAAGCCAGTGGCTGCGGCGGTGAAAGAGTTCTTCGGTTCCAGCCAGCTCTCGCAGTTCATGGACCAGAACAACCCGCTCTCCGAGATCACCCACAAGCGCCGTGTTTCCGCACTGGGCCCGGGCGGTCTGACTCGTGAGCGTGCAGGCTTTGAAGTCCGTGACGTACACCCGACTCACTACGGTCGTGTATGCCCGATTGAAACGCCGGAAGGTCCGAACATCGGCCTGATCAACTCCCTGGCTGCCTATGCGCGCACCAACCAGTACGGCTTCCTCGAGAGCCCGTACCGCGTGGTGAAAGACGCACTGGTCACCGACGAGATTGTGTTCCTGTCCGCCATCGAAGAAGCTGATCACGTGATCGCTCAGGCTTCGGCCACGATGAACGACAAGAAAATGCTGATCGACGAGCTGGTAGCTGTTCGTCACTTGAACGAGTTCACCGTCAAGGCGCCGGAAGACGTCACCTTGATGGACGTATCGCCGAAGCAGGTAGTTTCGGTTGCAGCGTCGCTGATCCCGTTCCTGGAACACGATGACGCCAACCGTGCGTTGATGGGTTCCAACATGCAGCGTCAAGCTGTACCGACCCTGCGCGCTGACAAGCCGCTGGTAGGTACCGGCATGGAGCGTAACGTAGCCCGTGACTCCGGCGTTTGCGTCGTGGCTCGTCGTGGCGGCGTGATCGACTCCGTTGATGCCAGCCGTATCGTGGTTCGTGTTGCCGATGACGAAGTTGAAACTGGCGAAGCCGGTGTCGACATCTACAACCTGACCAAATACACCCGCTCCAACCAGAACACCTGCATCAACCAGCGTCCGCTGGTCAGCAAGGGTGATCGGGTTCAGCGCAGCGACATCATGGCAGACGGTCCGTCCACCGATATGGGTGAGCTGGCACTGGGTCAGAACATGCGCATCGCGTTCATGGCCTGGAACGGTTACAACTTCGAAGACTCCATCTGCCTGTCCGAGCGTGTGGTTCAGGAAGATCGCTTCACCACGATCCACATTCAGGAACTGACCTGTGTGGCGCGTGACACCAAGCTTGGGCCAGAGGAAATCACTGCAGACATCCCGAACGTGGGTGAAGCTGCACTGAACAAGCTGGACGAAGCCGGTATCGTTTACGTAGGTGCTGAAGTTGGCGCAGGCGACATTCTGGTAGGTAAGGTCACTCCGAAAGGCGAGACCCAACTGACTCCGGAAGAGAAGCTGTTGCGTGCCATCTTCGGTGAAAAAGCCAGCGACGTTAAAGACACTTCCCTGCGTGTACCTACCGGTACCAAGGGCACTGTCATCGACGTACAGGTCTTCACCCGTGACGGCGTTGAGCGTGATGCTCGTGCGCTGTCCATCGAGAAGACCCAACTCGACGAGATCCGCAAGGATCTGAACGAAGAGTTCCGTATCGTTGAAGGCGCGACCTTCGAACGTCTGCGTTCCGCCCTGGTAGGCCACAAGGCTGAAGGCGGCGCAGGTCTGAAGAAAGGTCAGGACATCACCGACGAAGTACTCGACGGTCTTGAGCACGGGCAGTGGTTCAAACTGCGCATGGCTGAAGATGCTCTGAACGAGCAGCTCGAGAAGGCCCAGGCCTACATCGTCGATCGTCGCCGTCTGCTGGACGACAAGTTCGAAGACAAGAAGCGCAAACTGCAGCAGGGCGATGACCTGGCTCCAGGCGTGCTGAAAATCGTCAAGGTTTACCTGGCAATCCGTCGCCGCATCCAGCCGGGCGACAAGATGGCCGGTCGTCACGGTAACAAAGGTGTGGTCTCCGTGATCATGCCGGTTGAAGACATGCCGCACGATGCCAATGGCACCCCGGTAGACGTCGTCCTCAACCCGTTGGGCGTACCTTCGCGTATGAACGTTGGTCAGATCCTTGAAACCCACCTGGGCCTCGCGGCCAAAGGTCTGGGCGAGAAGATCAACCGTATGATCGAAGAGCAGCGCAAGGTCGCAGACCTGCGTAAGTTCCTGCACGAGATCTACAACGAGATCGGCGGTCGCAACGAAGAGCTGGACACCTTCTCCGACCAGGAAATCCTGGATCTGGCGAAGAACCTGCGCGGCGGCGTTCCAATGGCTACCCCGGTGTTCGACGGTGCCAAGGAAAGCGAAATCAAGGCCATGCTGAAACTGGCAGACCTGCCAGAAAGCGGCCAGATGCAGCTGTTCGACGGCCGTACCGGCAACAAGTTTGAGCGCCCGGTTACTGTTGGCTACATGTACATGCTGAAGCTGAACCACTTGGTAGACGACAAGATGCACGCTCGTTCTACCGGTTCGTACAGCCTGGTTACCCAGCAGCCGCTGGGTGGTAAGGCTCAGTTCGGTGGTCAGCGTTTCGGGGAGATGGAGGTCTGGGCACTGGAAGCATACGGTGCTGCTTACACTCTGCAAGAAATGCTCACAGTGAAGTCGGACGATGTGAACGGTCGGACCAAGATGTACAAAAACATCGTGGACGGCGATCACCGTATGGAGCCGGGCATGCCCGAGTCTTTCAACGTGTTGATCAAAGAAATTCGTTCCCTCGGCATCGATATCGATCTGGAAACCGAATAACACGTGACGCGAATCGAGAGCGGGGCTGTTTAGCCCGCTCTCTGCTCCGCCAGGAGGAAAGGCCTTGAAAGACCTACTGAATTTGCTGAAAAACCAGGGTCAAGTCGAAGAGTTCGACGCCATCCGTATTGGGTTGGCATCGCCTGAGATGATCCGTTCGTGGTCGTTCGGTGAAGTTAAAAAGCCGGAAACCATCAACTACCGTACGTTCAAACCAGAGCGTGACGGCCTGTTCTGCGCCAAGATCTTTGGCCCGGTAAAGGATTACGAGTGCCTGTGCGGTAAGTACAAGCGCTTGAAGCACCGTGGTGTGATCTGCGAGAAGTGCGGCGTTGAAGTTGCACTGGCCAAGGTTCGTCGTGAGCGCATGGCGCACATCGAGCTGGCTTCGCCGGTTGCCCACATCTGGTTCCTGAAATCACTGCCGTCCCGTATCGGCTTGCTGATGGACATGACCCTGCGTGATATCGAACGCGTTCTCTACTTCGAGAGCTATGTCGTTATCGATCCAGGCATGACCACCCTTGAAAAGGGTCAGCTGCTGAACGACGAGCAGTATTTCGAAGCGCTGGAAGAGTTCGGCGACGATTTCGATGCCCGCATGGGTGCCGAAGCTGTCCGCGAACTGCTGCACGCTATCGACCTGGAACACGAGATTGGCCGTCTGCGTGAAGAAATTCCGCAAACCAACTCCGAAACCAAGATCAAGAAACTGTCCAAGCGTCTGAAGTTGATGGAAGCCTTCCAGGGTTCCGGCAACTTGCCAGAGTGGATGGTGCTGACCGTTCTGCCGGTTCTGCCGCCAGACCTGCGTCCGCTGGTACCGTTGGATGGTGGTCGCTTCGCGACTTCCGACCTCAACGACCTGTACCGTCGCGTGATCAACCGTAACAACCGCTTGAAGCGTCTGCTCGACCTGTCCGCTCCGGACATCATCGTGCGCAACGAAAAGCGTATGTTGCAGGAAGCTGTCGATGCCCTGCTCGACAACGGTCGTCGTGGCCGCGCTATCACCGGTTCGAACAAGCGTCCTCTGAAATCCCTGGCTGACATGATCAAGGGTAAGCAGGGTCGTTTCCGTCAGAACTTGCTCGGTAAGCGTGTTGACTACTCCGGTCGTTCGGTAATTACCGTAGGCCCGACCCTGCGTCTGCACCAGTGCGGTCTGCCGAAGAAGATGGCTCTCGAGCTGTTCAAGCCGTTCATTTTCGGCAAGCTGGAAATGCGTGGTCTCGCGACCACCATCAAAGCTGCCAAGAAAATGGTCGAGCGCGAGCTGCCAGAGGTTTGGGACGTTCTCGCTGAAGTGATCCGTGAACACCCGGTTCTCCTCAACCGTGCACCGACCCTTCACCGTCTGGGTATCCAGGCGTTTGAACCAGTACTGATCGAAGGTAAGGCTATCCAGCTGCACCCGCTGGTCTGTGCTGCGTACAACGCCGACTTCGACGGCGACCAAATGGCCGTGCACGTACCGCTGACGCTGGAAGCCCAGCTGGAAGCGCGTGCGTTGATGATGTCGACCAACAACATTCTGTCGCCAGCCAACGGTGAGCCAATCATCGTTCCGTCGCAGGACGTTGTATTGGGTCTGTACTACATGACTCGTGAAGCGATCAACGCCAAGGGCGAAGGTCGTGTGTTCGCGGATCTGCAGGAAGTTGACCGTGTGTTCCGTGCCGGCGAAGCCGCACTGCACGCCAAGGTTAAAGTCCGCATCCACGAAACTATCAACGATCGTGACGGTGGCAGCGTCAAGAACACCCGTATTGTCGACACCACTGTCGGCCGTGCGCTGCTGTTCCAGGTTGTTCCGCCTGGCCTGTCGTACGACGTGGTCAACCAGCCAATGAAGAAAAAGGCGATCTCCAAGCTGATCAACCAGTGCTACCGCGTGGTTGGTTTGAAAGAGACCGTTATCTTCGCTGACCAGTTGATGTACACCGGTTTTGCTTATTCGACCATTTCCGGCGTTTCCATCGGTGTTAACGACTTCGTTATCCCGGACGAGAAAGCCGCCATCATCGGTGCTGCCACCGATGAAGTGAAAGAGATCGAAAGCCAGTACGCCTCCGGCCTGGTAACCCAGGGCGAGAAGTACAACAAAGTGATCGACCTTTGGTCCAAGGCCAACGACGAAGTGTCGAAGGCGATGATGTCGAACCTCTCGAAAGAGCGTGTTATCGACCGTCATGGCGTGGAAGTCGATCAAGAGTCGTTCAACTCGATGTACATGATGGCCGACTCGGGCGCACGGGGTTCTGCTGCGCAGATCCGTCAGCTCGCCGGTATGCGTGGCCTGATGGCCAAGCCGGACGGTTCCATCATCGAAACGCCGATTACTGCGAACTTCCGTGAAGGTTTGAGCGTACTTCAGTACTTCATCTCGACTCACGGTGCTCGTAAAGGTCTGGCGGATACCGCGTTGAAAACCGCTAACTCCGGTTACCTGACTCGTCGTCTGGTAGACGTTGCGCAAGACTTGGTTGTGACTGAAGTTGACTGCGGCACCGAACACGGTCTGCTGATGACTCCGCACATCGAAGGCGGCGACGTTGTAGAGCCGTTGGGTGAGCGCGTACTGGGTCGAGTAATCGCCCGTGACGTATTCAAGCCAGGTACCGAGGAAGTCATCGTTCCTGCCGGCACCCTGGTAGACGAGAAGTGGGTCGAGTTCATCGAACTCAACAGCATCGACGAAGTGATTGTTCGCTCGCCGATCAGCTGCGAAACCCGCTACGGCATTTGTGCCAAGTGCTACGGCCGTGACTTGGCTCGTGGTCACCAGGTGAACATCGGTGAAGCGGTCGGCGTTATCGCTGCCCAGTCCATCGGTGAGCCGGGTACCCAGCTGACCATGCGTACGTTCCACATCGGTGGTGCGGCAAGCCGGACCTCCGCAGCCGACAGCGTTCAGGTGAAGAATGGCGGTACCGTCCGTCTGCACAACCTGAAGCACGTTGAGCGAGTGGATGGCCACCTGGTTGCTGTGTCCCGTTCCGGTGAGCTGGCAATCGCTGATGACTACGGTCGTGAGCGCGAGCGTTACAAGCTGCCGTACGGTGCTGTGATTTCGGTTAAAGAAGGTGACAAGGTCGACGCTGGCGCAATCGTGGCCAAGTGGGATCCGCACACTCACCCAATCGTTACCGAAATGAAAGGTACCGTGACCTACGTGGGCATGGAAGAAGGCATCACGATCAAGCGTCAGACTGACGAATTGACCGGTATGACCAACATTGAAGTACTCGACGCCAAAGACCGTCCAGCTGCAGGCAAAGATATCCGTCCTGCCGTGAAGATGGTTGATGACAACGGCAAGGATCTGTTGCTGCCAGGCACTGACGTTATCGCTCAGTACTTCCTGCCAGCCAACGCCCTGGTCGGTGTTGCGGATGGTGCGAAGATCGCGATCGGTGATGTTATCGCTCGTATCCCGCAAGAAACTTCGAAGACCCGTGACATCACCGGTGGTCTGCCGCGTGTTGCCGACTTGTTCGAAGCTCGTCGTCCGAAAGAAGCGTCGATTCTGGCTGAAGTCAGCGGCACCATCGCGTTCGGTAAAGAGACCAAGGGCAAGCGCCGCCTGGTTATCACCCCGAACGACGGTAGCGATCCGTACGAAGAGCTGATTCCGAAGTGGCGTCACCTGAACGTTTTCGAAGGCGAACAGGTAAACCGCGGCGAAGTTATCTCCGACGGCCCGAGCGATCCACACGACATCCTGCGTCTGCTGGGTGTGAGTGCGCTGGCCAAGTACATCGTTAACGAGATCCAGGACGTTTACCGTCTGCAAGGCGTGAAGATCAACGATAAGCACATCGAGACCATCCTGCGTCAGATGCTGCGTAAAGTTGAAATCGCTGAATCCGGCGATTCGAGTTTCATCAAGGGCGACCAGATGGAACTGACTCACGTACTGGTAGAGAACGAGCGCCTGGCGAACGACGAGAAATTCGTTTCCAAGTTCACTCGTGTGTTGCTGGGTATCACCAAGGCGTCGTTGTCCACTGAGTCGTTCATCTCGGCGGCCTCCTTCCAGGAGACCACTCGCGTACTGACCGAAGCAGCGGTAACCGGCAAGCGCGATTACCTGCGCGGCCTGAAAGAAAACGTGGTTGTGGGTCGTCTGATCCCGGCCGGTACCGGTTTGGCCTACCACAGCGAGCGTAAGCGTCGCCGTGAACTCGACAAGCCGTTGCGCGTAAGCGCCAGTGAAGTGGAAGCTGCACTGACCGAAGCGCTGAACTCAAGCGGTAACTGAGTTCTGCGGTAAATAAGACCGGGCCCTGGCAGCCCCGTTCGTCGGATCGAGACAGATTTGTCCCGGTTCGATGGAAGGGGAGGTCGGGGCCTTGCCTTGACTGGGGACAAGATCCTCTTTAGACTCTTGTACCCCTAAATTTGGCGGGAATTCGTTCCTGCCATTTTGCTTTTCTTGCAAGACAATAGCGTCGCAAGACAACAGTGGAGCTAGTAGATGGCAACTATCAACCAGCTGGTACGTCAGCCGCGTAAGCGTATCGTCGAGAAATCCGACGTGCCTGCGCTGCAGAACTGCCCGCAACGTCGTGGCGTATGCACTCGCGTGTATACCACTACGCCGAAAAAACCTAACTCGGCACTGCGTAAAGTATGCCGTGTGCGCCTGACCAACGGTTTCGAGGTTTCCTCGTACATCGGCGGTGAAGGTCACAACCTGCAAGAGCACAGCGTGGTACTGATCCGCGGCGGTCGTGTAAAAGACTTGCCAGGTGTTCGTTACCACACCGTACGCGGCTCCTTGGATACTTCCGGCGTTAAAGGTCGTAACCAGGGTCGTTCGAAGTACGGTACCAAGAAGCCTAAGTAGTAGCGGCTTTTTGTAAAACTGAATCATCTTATTTTCTGAGTCGATAAGAGTAAGGTCGGAGGCGTCCCGAAAGGGCACCGATTCCGAGCGAACCTGAAGACCGTTTGAGGGCTTATCCATGCCAAGAAGACGCGTAGCAGCCAAGCGCGAAGTGCTTGACGATCCAAAATACGGAAGCCAAATCCTGGCCAAGTTCATGAACCACGTAATGGAAAGCGGCAAGAAAGCCGTTGCCGAGCGTATCGTTTATGGCGCGCTGGAAAAGGTTAAAGAACGCAAGAACAGCGACCCCCTGGAAATCTTCGAGAAAGCTCTCGACGCCATCGCTCCGCTGGTCGAAGTGAAGTCGCGCCGTGTAGGCGGTGCTACTTACCAGGTTCCGGTTGAAGTTCGCCCGTCCCGTCGTAACGCTTTGGCAATGCGCTGGTTGGTAGACTTCGCCCGTAAGCGCGGCGAGAAGTCTATGGCCCTGCGTTTGGCTGGCGAACTGTTGGACGCTGCTGAAGGTAAAGGTGCTGCTGTTAAGAAGCGTGAAGACGTGCACCGTATGGCTGAAGCCAACAAAGCTTTCTCGCACTACCGCTTCTAATTCTAGCTTCACTAATTTTGCGAGGGCTTTATGGCTCGTACTACTCCGATTAGCCGCTACCGTAACATCGGTATCGTTGCTCACGTGGATGCTGGTAAAACCACCACCACCGAGCGCGTACTGTTTTACACCGGCAAAAGTCACAAAATGGGCGAGGTGCATGACGGCGCCGCGACCACAGACTGGATGGTTCAGGAGCAGGAGCGTGGTATTACCATTACTTCTGCTGCTATTACCGCCTTCTGGAAAGGTTCCGAGAAGCAGTACAAGGACGAGCACCGCTTCAACGTAATCGATACCCCGGGCCACGTAGACTTCACCATTGAAGTTGAGCGTTCCCTGCGTGTACTCGACGGCGCTGTCGTTGTGTTCTGCGGTACTTCGGGTGTTGAGCCTCAGTCGGAAACCGTATGGCGTCAGGCCAACAAGTACGGCGTTCCACGTCTTGTTTACGTAAACAAGATGGACCGTGCTGGTGCCAACTTCCTGCGCGTGATCGGTCAGATCAAACAGCGTCTGGGTCATACTCCGGTGCCAATCCAGTTGGCTATCGGTTCCGAAGACAACTTCCAGGGTCAGATCGATCTGATCAACATGGAAGCTGTTTACTGGAATGACGCTGACAAAGGCATGGTTCCTGTTCGTAAGCCTATCCCTGCAGAGCTGCAGGAGCTGGCTGACGAGTGGCGTAACAACATGGTTGAGGCTGCTGCCGAAGCCAGCGAAGAGCTGATGAACAAGTACCTCGAAGGTGAAGAACTCACCAACGTGGAAATCAAGGCCGCTCTGCGTCAGCGTACTATCGCTGGTGAGATCGTTCTGGCTGTTTGCGGTTCTTCCTTCAAGAACAAGGGTGTTCCCCTGGTTCTCGACGCCGTTATCGACTACCTGCCTGCTCCAACCGACATTCCTGCTATCAAGGGTACCAACCCTGATAACGAGGAAGAAGAGATGGAGCGTCACGCCGATGACAGCGAGCCGTTCTCGGCTCTGGCGTTCAAGATCGCTACTGACCCATTCGTGGGTACTTTGACCTTCGTCCGCGTTTACTCGGGCGTGTTGGCCTCCGGCGACGGCGTGATCAACTCGGTTAAAGGCAAGAAAGAGCGTGTGGGTCGTATGGTGCAAATGCACGCAAACGCCCGTGAAGAGATCAAGGAAGTACGCGCTGGTGACATCGCGGCCCTGATCGGCATGAAGGACGTCACCACTGGTGAGACCTTGTGCGACGCTGCCAAGCCAATCATCCTGGTTCGCATGGACTTCCCGGAGCCGGTTATTTCGGTTGCCGTTGAGCCTAAGACCAAGGATGACCAGGAAAAAATGGGTATCGCTCTGGGCAAGCTTGCTCAGGAAGATCCATCTTTCCGCGTCAAGACTGATGAAGAGACTGGTCAAACGATCATCTCCGGCATGGGCGAGCTTCACCTGGACATCCTGGTTGACCGGATGCGCCGTGAGTTCAACGTCGAAGCCAACATCGGTAAGCCTCAGGTTTCCTATCGTGAGCGCATCACGAAGAACTGCGAAATCGAAGGCAAATTCGTTCGTCAGTCCGGCGGTCGTGGCCAGTTCGGCCATTGCTGGATCCGTTTTGCTCCTGCTGATGAAGGTCAGGAAGGTCTGCAATTCGTGAACGAAGTAGTGGGCGGTGTTGTTCCTAAGGAATACATCCCGGCTATCCAGAAGGGTATCGAAGAGCAGATGAAGAACGGTGTTGTTGCCGGCTATCCGCTCATCGGCCTGAAGGCGACCGTTTTTGACGGTTCTTACCACGACGTCGACTCCAACGAGATGGCGTTTAAGGTGGCTGCTTCCATGGCTACCAAGCAACTGGCCCAGAAGGGCGGTGGTGAGTTGCTTGAGCCAATCATGGCAGTAGAAGTCGTTACGCCTGAAGACTACATGGGTGACGTGATGGGCGACCTTAACCGTCGTCGCGGCATGATCTTGGGTATGGAAGATACGGTTTCCGGCAAAGTGATTCGTGCCGAGGTTCCGTTGGGCGAGATGTTCGGTTATGCGACCGACGTTCGTTCCATGTCTCAGGGTCGCGCAAGCTACTCTATGGAATTCAAAAAATACAACACAGCTCCGGCGCACATCGCTGAAACTGTATCCAAAAAACAAGGCTGATTCAGTCCTTTAGGCAAGGAGTTAATTGTCGTGGCTAAAGAAAAATTTGATCGTTCCCTACCGCACGTAAACGTTGGCACTATCGGCCACGTTGACCACGGTAAAACCACTCTGACCGCTGCTCTGACTCGCGTCTGCTCCGAAGTTTTCGGTTCGGCTCGTGTTGACTTCGACAAGATCGACAGCGCACCAGAAGAAAAAGCTCGTGGTATCACCATCAACACCGCGCACGTTGAATACAACTCGCTGATCCGTCACTACGCTCACGTTGACTGCCCAGGTCACGCTGACTATGTGAAGAACATGATCACCGGTGCTGCCCAGATGGACGGCGCGATCCTGGTTTGCTCGGCCGCTGATGGTCCGATGCCACAAACCCGTGAGCACATCCTGCTGTCCCGTCAGGTAGGCGTTCCGTACATCGTGGTTTTCCTGAACAAGGCTGACCTGGTAGACGACGCTGAGCTGCTGGAACTGGTTGAGATGGAAGTGCGCGATCTGCTGAGCACTTACGACTTCCCAGGCGACGACACTCCGATCATCATCGGTTCTGCTCGTATGGCTCTGGACGGTCTTGACGACAACGAAATGGGCACCACTGCCGTTCGTAAACTGGTTGAGACTCTGGACAGCTACATCCCAGATCCAGTTCGTGTTATCGACAAGCCGTTCCTGATGCCAATCGAAGACGTATTCTCGATCTCCGGTCGTGGTACTGTTGTGACTGGTCGTATCGAGCGCGGTATCGTTAAGGTTCAAGATCCACTGGAAATCGTTGGTCTGCGTGACACTACTGTCACCACCTGCACCGGTGTTGAAATGTTCCGTAAACTGCTCGACGAAGGTCGTGCAGGCGAGAACTGCGGCGTTCTGCTGCGTGGTACCAAGCGTGACGACGTTGAGCGTGGCCAGGTTCTGGTCAAGCCAGGTTCGGTTAAGCCGCACACTACCTTCGAAGCTGAAGTGTACGTGTTGAGCAAAGAAGAAGGCGGTCGTCACACTCCGTTCTTCAAAGGCTACCGTCCACAGTTCTACTTCCGGACCACTGACGTGACCGGTAACTGCGAACTGCCGGAAGGCGTTGAAATGGTAATGCCAGGCGACAACATCAAAATGGTTGTCACCCTGATCAAAACCATCGCAATGGAAGATGGTCTGCGTTTCGCTATCCGTGAAGGCGGTCGTACCGTCGGCGCTGGCGTCGTAGCCAAAATCATCGCTTAATAAGTGATGACTTGAAAAAGCCCCCGCTCAGCGGGGGCTTTTTTATTGAGTTGACACCCATATGGGGCGTCTATAGAATTGCGCCTCCTTTTAACGGGCGTGTTGCGCTCGCTGGGAATAGCAGCCGGAGTCTGAAATCCAATGGCAAATCAGCAAATTCGTATCAGGTTGAAGGCTTTTGACCACAAACTGATCGACCAATCCACCCAGGAAATCGTGGAAACCGCGAAACGTACTGGTGCTCAAGTGCGTGGTCCAATTCCACTGCCTACCCGTAAAGAGCGGTTCACCGTTCTGGTCTCCCCGCACGTCAACAAAGACGCGCGTGACCAGTACGAGATCCGTACTCATAAGCGCGTGCTGGACATCGTCCTGCCAACGGATAAAACCGTTGATGCACTTATGAAGCTTGATCTGGCGGCCGGTGTGGAAGTACAGATCAGCCTCGGCTAAGACTTGGGTCTTAGTCGTGTAACGCTCTGAAATGGGCGGCCATAGCGGGTGAAAGCCCCGTACACTCATGAGGTTTACAACATGACTATTGGTGTAGTCGGTCGTAAATGCGGTATGACCCGTATTTTCACCGAAGAAGGTGTCTCCATTCCGGTCACGGTCATTGAGATCGAACCGAATCGCGTCACCCAGTTTAAAACTGAAGAAACCGATGGCTATCGTGCAGTGCAAGTCACTGTCGGCGAGCGTCGTGCTTCGCGTGTGACTGCTGCTCAAGCAGGTCACTTCGCTAAAGCAAACGTTGCAGCTGGTCGTACTGTCATGGAGTTCCGTCTTGAAGACGGCGACTACCAGGCTGGCGATCTGATCAACGCTGAAATCTTCGCCGCTGGTCAACTGGTTGATGTAACCGGTCAGTCCAAGGGTAAAGGCTTCCAGGGTACGATCAAGCGTTGGAATTTCCGTGGCCAAGACAACACTCACGGTAACTCCGTTTCCCACCGCGTCCCGGGCTCTATTGGCCAGTGCCAGACTCCTGGTCGTGTATTCAAGGGCAAAAAAATGTCCGGTCATATGGGCGCTGAGCGCGTGACCGTGCAGTCCCTCGAAGTAGTGCGCGTCGACGCTGAACGCAATCTGTTGTTGGTCAAGGGTGCTGTTCCTGGCGCTACTGGCGGCAACCTGGTTGTACGTCCAGCGGCCAAGGCTCGCGGTTAAGGGGAAGCTGACATGCAATTAAACGTAAATGACGCTCAAGCGATCGAAGTTTCCGAACTGACATTTGGCGGCGAATTCAACGAGACGCTGGTTCACCAAGCAGTCGTGGCCTACATGGCCGGCGGCCGTCAAGGTAGCAAGCAGCAAAAGACCCGTTCCGACGTTCGTGGTGGCGGTAAGCGCCCTTGGCGTCAGAAAGGTACTGGCCGCGCTCGTGCCGGTACTATCCGTAGCCCAATCTGGCGTGGCGGCGGTACCACTTTCGCAGCACGTCCACAGGATCACACCCAGAAGCTCAACAAGAAGATGTATCGCGCAGCACTGCGCTCCATCCTTGCTGAACTCGTGCGTACTGATCGTCTGGTCGTGGTTCAGGACTTCGCTGTTGAAGCGCCGAAAACCAAAGATCTGCTGAACAAGCTGAACGGCATGGGCCTGACTGACGTCCTGATCGTGTCTGAAGCTGTTGATCAGAACCTGTACCTGGCTGCTCGCAACCTGCCACACGTTGATGTACGTGACGTGCAAGGTTCCGATCCAGTTAGTCTGATCGCATACGACAAGGTGTTGATCACCGTGTCGGCCGTGAAGAAATTCGAGGAGCTGCTGGGATGAACCAGGAACGCGTATTTAAAGTTCTGCTTGGCCCGCACGTTTCCGAAAAGGCTACGGTTCTGGCTGACAAGAAAGGCCAGTTCGTTTTCAAGGTTGCAACTGACGCAACCAAGCTGGAAATCAAGAAGGCCGTCGAAAGCCTGTTCAGCGTGAAAGTAGAGCGTGTTACTACCCTGAATGTTCTGGGTAAGAGCAAGCGCACTGCTCGCGGTCTGGGCAAGCGTAATGACTGGAAGAAGGCAGTTATCTCCCTTCAGCCAGGCCAAGATCTCGATTTCAGCAGCAGTGCTGAGTAAGGAAGGGGTGCATCATGGCAATCGTTAAATGCAAACCGACTTCCCCTGGCCGCCGTTTTGTGGTCAAGGTGGTCAACCAGGAGCTGCATAAAGGCGCTCCTCACGCACCGCTGCTCGAGAAGAAATCGAAGACTGGTGGTCGTAACAACAATGGTCGTATTACCACTCGTCACATCGGTGGTGGCCATAAGCAGCATTATCGTCTGGTCGACTTCCGTCGCAACGACAAAGATGGCATCGCTGCCACTGTCGAGCGTATCGAATACGATCCAAACCGTACTGCTCACATCGCTCTGCTGCTGTACGCAGATGGCGAGCGTCGCTACATCATCGCCCCTAAAGGCGTGAGTGCTGGTGACCAGCTGATCGCAGGTGCTTTGGCACCGATCAAGCCGGGCAACGCTCTGCAACTGCGCAACATTCCAGTTGGTAGCACCGTACACGGCATCGAATTGAAGCCGGGTAAAGGCGCGCAAATCGCTCGTTCCGCTGGTGCTTCGGCTCAGCTGATCGCTCGTGAAGGTGTCTACGTGACCCTGCGTCTGCGCTCTGGTGAAATGCGTAAAGTATTGGCTGAATGCCGTGCGACCCTGGGCGAAGTCTCGAACTCCGAGCACAGCCTGCGTTCGCTGGGTAAAGCTGGTGCCAAACGCTGGCGTGGCGTTCGCCCAACCGTTCGTGGTGTTGCCATGAACCCGGTTGACCACCCACACGGTGGTGGTGAAGGTCGTACCTCTGGTGGTCGTCATCCGGTATCGCCATGGGGCTTCCCGACTAAGGGCGCGAAGACTCGTGGTAATAAGCGTACCGACAAAATGATCGTCCGTCGTCGCAAGTAAATAGAGGGATACGACAGTGCCACGTTCTCTGAAAAAAGGTCCTTTTATTGATCTTCACCTACTGAAGAAGATCGAAGTGGCGGCGGAAAAGAACGATCGCAAACCGGTGAAAACCTGGTCGCGTCGTTCGATGATCCTGCCACAAATGGTCGGTCTGACCATTGCAGTGCATAACGGTCGTCAACATGTTCCAGTTCTCGTGAACGAAGACATGGTCGGCCACAAACTAGGCGAGTTTGCCGGTACCCGCACATATCGTGGGCACGTGGCAGACAAGAAAGCCAAGCGTTAAGGGGTAAGGAACGATGGAAGTAGCCGCTAAGTTGTCGGGCGCTCGAATCTCCGCCCAGAAAGCCCGCTTGGTCGCCGACCAGATCCGCGGGAAGAAGGTGGGCGAAGCGCTCAACCTGTTGGCTTTCAGCAGTAAGAAAGCCGCCGAGATCATCAAGAAAGTGCTGGAGTCGGCCGTAGCCAACGCCGAGCACAACGAAGGCGCAGACGTTGATGACCTGAAGGTCAGCACCGTTTTCGTCAACGAAGGGCGTTCGCTGAAGCGCATCATGCCTCGTGCCAAAGGCCGAGCTGATCGCATCGTCAAGCGGTCTTGCCATATCACTGTCAAGGTTGCTGACAAGTAACGGAGTCGAAGAGATGGGTCAGAAAGTACATCCCATTGGCATTCGCCTGGGAATCGTCAAGGAGCACACCTCCGTCTGGTACGCAGACGGTCGGACTTATGCGGACTACTTGTTCGCTGATCTGAAGGTGCGTGAGTATCTCCAAGACAAACTAAAAAGCGCGTCCGTGAGCCGTATCGATATCCATCGTCCTGCTCAAACTGCACGTATCACCATCCACACCGCTCGTCCAGGTATCGTTATCGGGAAGAAAGGTGAAGATGTTGAGAAACTGCGTCAGGACCTGACCAAGCAAATGGGTGTGCCTGTGCACATCAATATCGAAGAGATCCGCAAGCCGGAGCTCGACGGTATGCTGGTTGCGCAGAGCGTAGCTCAGCAGCTGGAGCGTCGCGTTATGTTCCGTCGCGCTATGAAGCGCGCAGTACAGAACGCCATGCGCATTGGTGCCAAAGGCATCAAAATCCAAGTGAGCGGTCGTCTCGGCGGTGCTGAAATCGCACGTACTGAATGGTATCGCGAAGGTCGTGTGCCACTGCACACCCTGCGTGCCGACATCGACTATGCCAACTACGAAGCTCACACCACCTACGGTGTGATCGGTGTAAAGGTTTGGATCTTCAAAGGCGAAGTAATTGGTGGTCGCCAAGAAGAACTGAAACCACAAGCACCAGCGCCTCGTAAAAAAGCTGCTAAGTAAGGGGTACGCCAAATGTTGCAACCAAAGCGTACGAAGTTCCGCAAGCAGATGACAGGCCACAACCGTGGTCTGGCTCAGCGCGGTAGCAAAGTCAGCTTCGGCGAATATGCGCTGAAGTCTGTAGCTCGTGGTCGTCTCACCGCTCGTCAGATCGAGTCAGCGCGTCGTGCACTGACCCGTCACGTTAAACGTGGCGGCAAGATCTGGATCCGTGTATTCCCGGACAAGCCTATCTCCAAAAAGCCCCTCGAAGTTCGGATGGGTAAAGGTAAGGGTAACGTGGAATATTGGGTTGCCCAGATTCAGCCAGGCAAAGTCCTGTATGAAATCGAGGGTGTTACTGAAGAGCTGGCGCGTGAGGCTTTCGCCCTGGCTGCTGCAAAGCTGCCGCTCGCCACCTCCTTTGTTAAACGGACGGTGATGTGATGAAAGCGAATGAACTTCGTGAAAAATCCGCACAGCAGCTGAACGAGCAACTGCTCGGCCTGCTGCGCGACCAGTTCAATCTGCGTATGCAGAAAGCAACTGGCCAGTTGGGGCAGTCTCATCTGCTCTCGCAAGTTAAGCGTGACATTGCTCGCGTGAAGACTGTGCTCAACCAGCAGGCAGGTAAGTGATCATGGCTGAAGCCGAAAAGACTGTCCGTACGCTGACTGGCCGTGTTGTCAGCGACAAGATGGACAAAACCATCACCGTTTTGATCGAGCGTCGCGTTAAGCACCCGATCTACGGTAAATACGTTAAGCGTTCGACTAAGCTGCACGCGCACGACGAAACCAACCAGTGCCACATCGGCGACAAAGTCACTATTCGTGAAACTCGTCCGTTGGCCAAGACCAAGTCTTGGGCCCTGGTTGATGTTCTCGAACGCGCTGTGGAAGTCTAAGGACTAGGGGTCGGAGAAATTATATGATTCAGACTCAATCCATGCTCGATGTGGCCGATAACAGCGGCGCACGCCGCGTTATGTGCATCAAGGTGCTGGGTGGCTCCCATCGTCGTTACGCTGGTATCGGTGACATCATCAAAGTTACCGTGAAGGAAGCAATTCCTCGCGGTAAAGTGAAAAAAGGCCAAGTGATGACTGCTGTTGTAGTCCGCACTCGTCACGGCGTACGCCGTGCAGATGGCTCCATTATCCGCTTTGATGGCAACGCTGCTGTTCTTCTGAACAACAAGCAAGAGCCGATCGGCACCCGTATCTTTGGGCCAGTGACCCGTGAACTTCGTACTGAGAAGTTCATGAAGATCGTCTCGCTCGCCCCAGAAGTGCTGTAAGGAGATCCGACATGCAAAAGATTCGTCGTGACGACGAGATCATCGTGATCGCCGGCAAAGACAAAGGTAAGCGCGGTAAGGTGCTGAAGGTTCTTGCTGATGACCGTCTGGTCGTTGGTGGTCTGAACCTGGTCAAGCGTCATACCAAGCCTAACCCGATGTCGGGCGTACAAGGCGGTATCGTCGAGAAAGAAGCGCCACTGCACGCTTCTAACGTCGCCATCTTCAACGGCGAAACCAACAAGGCTGACCGCGTTGGTTTCAAAGTAGAAGACGGTAAGAAAATTCGTGTCTTCAAGTCGACCCAAAAAGCGGTTGATGCTTGAACACTGCTAGGTAGAAGACCATGGCACGACTAAAAGAGATTTACCGGAAGGAAATCGCACCGAAACTTAAGGAAGAACTTAAGCTTTCGAACGTGATGGAAGTTCCGCGCGTTACCAAAATCACCCTGAACATGGGTCTGGGCGAAGCGATCGGCGACAAAAAAGTCATCGAGCACGCTGTTGCTGACCTGGAAAAGATCACCGGCCAAAAAGTCGTTGTGACCTACGCTCGTAAATCCATCGCTGGCTTTAAAGTCCGTGAAGGATGGCCGATCGGCGTCAAAGTGACTCTGCGCCGTGAGCGTATGTACGAATTCCTGGATCGTCTGCTGTCGATCTCCCTGCCTCGGGTCCGCGACTTCCGCGGCCTGAATGCCAAGTCCTTCGATGGTCGTGGTAACTACAGCATGGGCGTTAAAGAGCAGATCATCTTCCCGGAAATCGACTACGACAAGATCGATGCTCTCCGCGGTCTGGACATCACCCTGACCACCACTGCCAAGAACGATGATGAAGGCCGCGCTCTGCTGCGTGCGTTCAAATTCCCGTTCCGCAACTGATTGGAGTAGGACCATGGCCAAGATGAGCATGAAAAACCGCGAGCTGAAGCGTCAGCTCACGGTTGCC
This sequence comes from Pseudomonas sp. E6002, assembly GCF_013385565.1. Lineage (NCBI taxonomy): Bacteria > Pseudomonadati > Pseudomonadota > Gammaproteobacteria > Pseudomonadales > Pseudomonadaceae > Pseudomonas > Pseudomonas sp. E6002. The sequence continues at coordinate 25,876 of NZ_JACAPT010000029.1, forward strand.
AAGTACGCCAAGAAGCGTGCAGCACTGAAAGCAATCATCGTTGATCTGAACGCAAGTCCAGAAGCACGTTGGGAAGCTACAGTTGCTCTGCAGAAGCAGCCACGTGACGCAAGCGCTTCGCGCATGCGTAACCGCTGCCGCCTGACCGGTCGTCCACACGGCGTTTACCGCAAGTTCGGCCTCGGCCGTAACAAACTGCGTGAAGCGGCAATGCGTGGTGACGTACCAGGTCTGGTTAAAGCCAGCTGGTAAGTACGTTCGAAGTCTCGGTGGCCAGGATCGCAAGATACTGACCACCGGTGGCCTAGAATCTGGAACAAGCCCCTTTTGGGGCTTGTTTCATTTCCGGAGTGTGTCTAAAATACGCGGCTCGCCTGAGCCCGTGTGTTTTGTGCTCGGAGATTCTCGGCGACACGTAATGGCCGCAAGGCTAATTTTTTTGTATTAGGAGCGTCTAGCCATGAGTATGCAGGACCCGTTAGCGGACATGCTAACTCGTATCCGTAATGCCCAGATGGCTGAAAAGTCCGTCGTAAGCATGCCATCTTCCACGTTGAAGGTTGCTGTTGCCAAAGTCCTGAAAGACGAAGGCTACATTGCGGGTTATCAGATCAGCAGCGAAATCAAACCACTGCTGTCCATCGAGCTGAAGTACTTCGAAGGCCGTCCGGTCATCGAAGAAGTGAAGCGCGTTAGCCGTCCAGGCCTGCGTCAGTACAAGTCCGTTGATGATCTGCCAAAAGTTCGTGGCGGTCTCGGTGTGTCTATCGTCTCCACCAACAAAGGTGTGATGACGGATCGTGCTGCGCGCGCTGCCGGTGTCGGCGGCGAAGTTCTTTGCACTGTGTTCTAAGGGGGGATAAGCATGTCACGCGTCGCTAAGAACCCCGTTAAGCTGCCAGCCGGTGTCGAAGTAAAATTCGCAGGCCAACAGCTTTCGGTGAAGGGTGCCAAGGGCACTCTGGAACTGAACATCCATTCGTCCGTTGAGATCGTTGAAGAAGCTGGTGAGCTGCGTTTCGCTGCTCGCAATGGCGATCAACAAACTCGCGCAATGGCCGGTACCACTCGTGCGTTGGTAAACAACATGGTCCAAGGCGTAAGCCAAGGCTTCGAGCGCAAGCTCCAGCTGGTCGGTGTTGGTTACAAAGCGCAAGCAAAAGGCACGGTTCTGAACCTGGCCCTTGGCTTCTCGCACCCAGTGGATTACGAACTGCCGGAAGGCATCACCGCTGAGACCCCTAGCCAAACCGATATCCTGATCAAGGGTATTGATAAGCAGCTGGTAGGTCAGGTGGCCGCTGAGATCCGCGACTTCCGTCCACCAGAGCCGTACAAAGGCAAAGGTGTGCGCTACGCGGACGAAGTCGTCCGTCGTAAAGAAGCCAAGAAGAAGTAGGGCATAGCAAATGACCGACAAAAAAGTTACTCGACTGCGTCGCGCTCGCAAAGCACGCCTGAAAATGCACGAACTCGAAGTCGTGCGTCTCTGCGTGTTCCGCTCGTCGCAGCACATCTACGCCCAGGTCATCTCGGCCGACGGCAACAAAGTCCTGGCAAGCGCCTCGACTTTGGATAAAGAACTGCGTGATGGTGCCACTGGCAACATCGACGCGGCCACTAAGGTTGGCCAGCTGGTCGCTACGCGTGCTAAGGCCGCCGGCGTCTCGCAAGTGGCTTTCGACCGCTCTGGCTTCAAGTACCACGGCCGCGTGAAAGCGCTGGCTGATGCTGCTCGTGAAGCTGGGCTGGAGTTCTAAGTTATGTCAAATAACGACCAAAAGCGCGACGAAGGCTACATTGAGAAGCTGGTTCAAGTTAACCGCGTAGCCAAAACCGTTAAAGGCGGCCGTATCTTCACTTTCACCGCGTTGACCGTGGTAGGTGATGGTAAAGGGCGCGTTGGCTTCGGCCGTGGCAAGTCACGTGAAGTGCCTGCTGCGATCCAGAAGGCAATGGAAGCTGCTCGTCGCAACATGATCCAAGTTGATCTGAACGGCACCACTCTGCAGTACGCAATGAAGTCCGCTCACGGCGCTTCGAAGGTGTACATGCAGCCTGCCTCTGAAGGTACCGGTATCATCGCTGGCGGCGCTATGCGTGCTGTCCTCGAAGTTGCTGGCGTTCAGAACGTTCTGGCCAAGTGCTACGGCTCGACTAACCCGGTAAACGTGGTTCACGCCACTTTCAAGGGTTTGAAAGCAATGCAGTCTCCTGAATCCATTGCCGCCAAGCGTGGCAAAAGCGTCAAGGAGATCTTCTGATCATGGCTACCGTTAAAGTAACGCTGATCAAAAGCATGACCGGCCGCATCCCTAACCACAAATTGTGCGTTAAGGGTTTGGGTCTGCGTCGCATCGGTCACACTGTAGAAGTACTTGATACTCCCGAGAATCGCGGGATGATCAACAAGGCTTACTACATGCTGCGTGTCGAGGGTTAATTCGATGAAACTCAATGATCTGAGTCCAGCGCCGGGTTCCCGTCGCGAAAAGCATCGTCCGGGCCGTGGTATCGGTAGTGGTTTGGGCAAGACCGGTGGCCGTGGCCACAAAGGTCAGTCCTCCCGCTCCGGTGGCACCATCGCTCCAGGCTTTGAAGGCGGTCAACAGCCGCTGCATCGTCGCCTGCCGAAGTTCGGTTTCGTTTCCCTGAAAGCCATGGACCGCGCAGAAGTGCGTCTGTCCGAGCTGGCCAAAGTGGAAGGCGACATCGTTACCGTGCAGACCCTGAAAGATGCCAACGTGATCAACGTCAACGTACAGCGTGTGAAAATCATGCTGTCCGGTGAAGTGGCTCGCGCTGTCACTATCGGCAAGGGAATCGGCGCCACCAAAGGTGCGCGTTCGGCTATCGAAGCAGCTGGCGGCAAGTTCGAGGAATAAATGGCTAAGCAAGGTGCTCTCTCAGCGCTCGGCAAAGGCGGTATGTCTGAACTTTGGGCTCGTCTGCGTTTTCTGTTCCTGGCGATTATCGTCTACCGAATAGGCGCACACATCCCGGTTCCAGGTATCAACCCGGACCGACTCGCAGACCTGTTTCGACAGAATGAGGGGACCATTCTTAGCTTGTTCAACATGTTTTCCGGCGGCGCGCTGGAACGGATGAGCATCTTTGCACTGGGGATCATGCCGTACATCTCGGCATCGATCATCATGCAACTGATGACCGCCGTCAGTCCGCAGTTGGAGCAGTTGAAGAAGGAAGGTGAAGCTGGCCGTCGCAAGATAAGCCAGTACACCCGCTACGGCACTGTCATCCTCGCTCTGGTCCAGGCTATCGGCATGTCCGTTGGCCTGGCCGGGCAGGGTGTTGCGTTCACTGGTGACTTTGGCTTCCATTTCGTCGCGGTATCCACATTTGTGGCTGGTGCGATGTTCATGATGTGGCTGGGTGAGCAGATTACTGAGCGTGGTGTTGGTAACGGTATCTCGATGTTGATTTTCGCAGGTATCGTTGCCGGTCTTCCGAGAGCGATTGGGCAGTCTTTCGAGTCTGCACGTCAGGGTGATATCAATATCTTCGCCCTGGTTGCCATCGGTTTGTTGGCAGTAGCGATTATCGGTTTTGTGGTGTTCATTGAGCGTGGCCAGCGTCGTATTGCTGTTCACTACGCCAAGCGTCAGCAGGGCCGCAAGGTCTTTGCCGCGCAGACCAGCCACCTGCCGCTGAAAGTGAACATGGCCGGGGTTATTCCTGCCATTTTCGCGAGCAGCATTTTGCTGTTTCCGGCTTCGTTGGGTGCCTGGTTCGGTCAGTCTGAAGGTATGGGCTGGTTGCAGGACATCTCGCAGTCGATCGCTCCTGGTCAGCCGTTGAATATTCTGCTGTTTAGTGCAGGGATTATTTTCTTCTGCTTCTTCTATACGGCGTTGATGTTCAATCCGAAAGACGTAGCGGAAAACCTGAAGAAGTCCGGTGCCTTTATTCCGGGTATTCGTCCAGGTGAGCAGTCTGCGCGCTACATTGATGGCGTTCTGACTCGCTTGACCATGTTCGGTGCTCTATATATGACGGCCGTCTGCCTGTTGCCCCAGTTCCTGGTGGTTGCAGCAAACGTTCCGTTCTACCTTGGCGGGACCTCGTTGCTGATCGTCGTCGTGGTTGTGATGGACTTCATGTCCCAAGTACAATCGCACCTCGTTTCGCACCAGTACGAATCCCTGATGAAGAAAGCCAACCTGAAGGGTTACGGCAGCGGCATGTTGCGCTGAGTACCCATAAGGTTCGAGGAGTTGGTGATGAAAGTTCGTGCATCGGTGAAAAAGCTGTGCCGTAACTGCAAGATTATTCGCCGCGAAGGTGTTGTTCGAGTAATTTGCAGCGCGGAACCGCGTCACAAACAGCGCCAAGGCTGAGTGTGATCCGCTTGAAGCCCGGCAGCTAGTGCGCTGCCGGGTTGATTATTTGTTATTACAGCGATATTATCTCGCGCCCTATTTCTTGGCTTCCGGGGCGTAGGTAGCTGTCAATTGGAGTCCCACTGAATGGCCCGTATTGCAGGCGTTAACATTCCAGATAACAAGCACACTGTTATCTCGCTGACCTACATCTATGGTGTTGGTCGCACTACTGCGCAGAAAATTTGCGCAGATACTGGGGTAAACCCAGCCGCAAAGATCAAGGATCTGAGCGACGAGCAGATTGAGCTGTTGCGTGGCGAAGTGGCGAAGTTCACCACTGAAGGTGACCTGCGTCGCGAAATCAACATGAAAATCAAGCGTTTGATGGACCTCGGTTGCTACCGTGGTCTGCGTCATCGTCGTGGTCTTCCAGTACGCGGTCAGCGTACCAAGACTAACGCGCGTACCCGTAAAGGTCCGCGTAAGCCGATCCGCAAGTAATCGCCCACGCGAATCGACAGGAAATTAATCATGGCAAAACCTGCTGCTCGTCCTCGTAAAAAAGTTAAAAAGACAGTGGTTGATGGCATCGCCCACATCCATGCATCTTTTAACAACACAATCGTGACCATCACCGACCGTCAAGGTAACGCGCTTTCTTGGGCTACCTCCGGTGGTTCGGGTTTCCGCGGTTCCCGCAAGTCCACCCCGTTTGCTGCTCAAGTAGCTGCTGAACGTGCTGGTCAAGCTGCGCTGGAATATGGCCTGAAAAACCTCGACGTCAACGTCAAAGGTCCAGGTCCAGGTCGTGAGTCTGCTGTCCGTGCATTGAACGGCTGTGGCTATAAGATCGCCAGCATCACCGACGTGACGCCAATCCCGCACAACGGGTGCCGTCCGCCGAAGAAGCGCCGCGTGTAATCCAGGAGATTGTAAAGAATGGCTCGTTACATTGGTCCAAAATGCAAACTCGCTCGTCGTGAAGGCACCGATCTCTTTCTGAAGAGCGGCGTGCGCGCGATCGAATCGAAGTGCAACATTGAAGCAGCACCTGGTATCCACGGCCAACGCCGCGGTCGCCAGTCCGACTACGGCACCCAACTGCGTGAAAAGCAGAAGGTCCGTCGTATCTACGGCGTTCTCGAGCGTCAGTTCAGCGGCTACTACAAAGAAGCTGCTGGCAAGAAAGGTGCAACCGGTGAAAACCTGCTGCAACTGCTCGAATGCCGTCTGGACAACGTTGTATACCGTATGGGCTTTGGTTCGACTCGTGCCGAATCCCGTCAGCTGGTATCGCACAAATCCGTCAGCGTAAACGGCCAAACCGTTAACGTCCCGTCGTACCAGGTTCGTGCTGGTGACGTGGTCGCGATTCGCGAGAAAGCAAAAAATCAACTTCGCATTGTCCAAGCTCTCGATCTGTGTGCCCAACGTGGCCGCGTAGAATGGGTAGAAGTAGACACTGAGAAGAAGTCGGGCGTTTTCAAGAACGTTCCTGCTCGCAGTGATCTGTCCGCCGACATCAACGAAAGCCTGATTGTCGAGCTCTACTCCAAGTAAGGGCTAGAAAATAGGTGCATCCATGCAGATTTCGGTAAATGAGTTCCTGACACCCCGTCACATTGATGTGCAGGTTGTCAGTCCAACCCGCGCCAAGATCACTCTCGAGCCTCTCGAGCGTGGTTTTGGCCACACCCTGGGCAACGCGCTGCGCCGCATCCTGTTGTCCTCAATGCCCGGCTGTGCAGTAGTCGAGGCCGAGATTGACGGTGTGCTCCACGAGTACAGCGCCATCGAAGGTGTACAGGAAGACGTAATTGAAATCCTGTTGAACCTTAAAGGTCTGGCTATCAAGCTGCACGGCCGTGACGAAGTTACGCTGACCTTGTCGAAGAAGGGTTCGGGGGTGGTTACCGCTGCCGATATTCAGCTGGATCATGATGTCGAGATCGTTAATCCCGATCACGTAATCGCTAACCTGGCGTCTAACGGCGCCCTGAACATGAAGCTCACCGTAGCTCGTGGTCGTGGTTATGAACCGGCCGACTCGCGTCAGAGCGATGAAGACGAAAGCCGCAGCATTGGTCGCTTGCAGCTCGACTCTTCGTTCAGCCCGGTTCGCCGTATCGCATACGTGGTGGAAAACGCCCGTGTCGAACAGCGTACTAACCTGGACAAGCTGGTTATTGATCTGGAAACCAACGGTACTCTGGATCCTGAAGAGGCTATCCGCCGCGCTGCAACCATTCTGCAACAGCAGTTGGCTGCGTTCGTCGACCTCAAGGGTGACAGCGAACCAGTGGTAATCGAGCAGGAAGACGAGATCGATCCGATCCTGCTTCGCCCGGTTGACGATCTGGAACTGACTGTACGTTCGGCTAACTGCCTTAAGGCGGAAAACATTTACTACATCGGTGATCTGATTCAGCGCACCGAAGTAGAACTGTTGAAGACTCCGAACCTGGGCAAGAAATCCTTGACTGAAATCAAGGACGTTCTGGCCTCCCGCGGTCTGTCCCTCGGCATGCGCCTCGACAACTGGCCGCCTGCAAGTCTTAAGAAGGACGACAAGGCGACTGCCTGATCGTCGTAATCACCGAACGTGAGTTTGGTAAGGAATGAACCATGCGTCATCGTAAAAGTGGTCGTCACCTGAGCCGTACCAGCTCGCACCGTAAGGCTATGTTCCAGAACATGGCGGTGTCGCTGTTCGAGCACGAGCTGATCAAAACTACACTGCCGAAAGCTAAAGAACTGCGTCGCGTTGCTGAGCCGCTGATTACTTTGGCCAAGACAGACAGCCTGGCTAACCGCCGTCTGGCTTTCGACCGTACTCGTTCGAAAGCTATCGTTGGTAAGCTCTTCAACGACCTGGGCAAGCGTTACGCTACCCGTGAGGGTGGCTACCTGCGCATCCTCAAGTGCGGTTTCCGCGCTGGTGACAACGCGCCTATGGCGTACGTTGAGCTGATCGATCGTCCAGTTGGCGGTGAAGCTGTATCCGCTGAGTAAGACGTCAGTCTGTAACGAAGAACCGGGCCTAGTGCCCGGTTTTTTGTGCGCGTTGAAAACTGGAATTACCTCGAGCGAATACACGTTCAGCCCGTGCAGCTACTTCTGATATCCGTTCGGATGGATCGTTAGTTAATTTCTATCGGTGGGTATGATTTAATAAATTTGATGGTGTCATCTTCCTGATCAATAATCGCTCCAAGCCGATTAGCCGGCAGTTCCAAGACTGACCTGAGGAAGATTGAGCATGAGCCAGAATAAAACCCTTACTACCGCCAGCGGCGCACCTGTCGCGGATAACCAGAATTCCCGTTCCGCCGGCCCACGCGGCCCGCTGCTGCTCGACGACTTTCACCTGATCGAGAAGCTCGCTCACTTCAACCGTGAAAACATTCCTGAGCGTCGTGTACACGCCAAAGGCTCGGGCGCTTACGGTACCTTCACCGTCACTCAAGACATCACGCAGTACACCAGCGCCAAGCTCTTCGATTCTGTGGGCAAGCAAACTCCGACTTTCCTGCGCTTCTCCACGGTGGGTGGCGAGCGTGGTTCGGCTGATACTGAGCGCGACCCGCGTGGTTTCGCGTTGAAGTTCTACACCGAAGAAGGCAACTGGGACATCGTTGGTAACAACACCCCGGTGTTCTTCATCCGCGACCCGCTGAAGTTTCCCGACTTTATCCACACCCAAAAGCGCCTGCCGCAAAGCAACCTGAAAAGTGCACAGATGATGTGGGACTTCTGGTCGCACTCCCCTGAGGCGCTGCACCAGGTCACCATCCTGTTTTCGGACCGTGGCATCCCGGACGGCTACCGTCACATGCACGGCTTCGGCAGTCACACCTACAGCTTGATTAACGCCAAAGGCGAGCGTCACTGGGTGAAGTGGCACTACAAGACCAAGCAAGGTATCAAGAACCTGGCGCCGGCTGACGCTGCACGCCTGGCGGGTACCGACCCTGATTACGCTCAGCGCGATCTGTTCGGTGCTATTGAGCGTGGTGACTTCCCGAAATGGCGTGTGTGCATTCAGATCATGACTGAGGCCCAGGCCAACGCTCACTACGAAAACCCGTTCGACGTGACCAAGACCTGGTCGCAGAAAGAGTTCCCGCTGATCGAAGTGGGTGAGCTGGAACTGAACCGCAACCCGCTGAACTACTTCGCTGAAGTTGAACAGGCGGCTTTCGGTCCAAGCAACATGGTCCCGGGTGTTGGCCTGTCGCCAGACCGCATGCTGCAAGGGCGCGTGTTCGCTTACGCCGATGCCCATCGCTACCGCGTAGGTACCAATCACCAGCAACTGCCGGTGAATGCGCCACGCAGCCCGGTCAACAGCTACCAGCGTGATGGTTCGATGGCATTCGGCTCCAATGGTGGTGCGGCCCCCAATTACGAGCCAAACAGCTACGCCGATGCGCCGAAGCAGGCTCCTCAGTACGCCGAGCCAGCCTTGGCCCTGAGCGGTGCGGCTGATCGTTACGATCACCGCGAAGATACCGACTACTACAGCCATGCCGGTGCGCTGTTCCGCCTGATGAACGATGAGCAGAAAGCCCTGCTGATCAACAATATCGCCGGCGCAATGGCGGGTGTTTCCAGCGACGTGGTGCAGCGCCAGTTGCAGTACTTCTTCAAGGCCGACCCGGCTTATGGAGAAGGGATCGCATCTGCACTGGGTGTATCGCTTAACTGACTCTAAACGATAAGCAGAACCGCCCTCATTTGGGCGGTTTTTGCGTTATTTAAGCTACTTTTCACCGGAAATCTTCACTTTTCTGCCGTTGGTCCCGTGACCTCCGGGTCATCATGGTTCAAACTACAGACTTTCAAGCAGGGAGATGTAGGGCGATGCAAGGTCACCCCGACGTAATCGATTACCTCAACACGTTGCTGACGGGCGAACTGGCAGCTCGTGACCAATATTTCATTCACTCGCGGATGTACGAAGACTGGGGCTTTACCGAGCTCTACGAGCGTATCAACCATGAAATGGAAGAAGAGGCACAGCACGCCGACGCACTGATGCGCCGTATCCTGATGCTCGAAGGCACGCCCCGTATGCGTCCCGACGACCTGGATACCGGCACCACGGTGCCTGAGATGCTCGCCAGCGACTTGCGCCTTGAGTACAAGGTCCGTGCCGCGCTCTGCAAGGGCATTGAGCTCTGCGAGCAGCACAACGACTACGTCACGCGGGAAATCCTGCGGGTGCAGTTGAATGACACCGAAGAAGATCACACCTACTGGCTGGAAAAGCAGTTGGGCCTGATCAAGCTGATTGGCCTGGAGAATTACCTGCAATCGCAGTTCTGATTCCTCCAGCTACTAAAAAGCCCCTGTCACTTACACGGTGACAGGGGCTTTTTCGTGGGGCTGAACAATCAGTCCTTGTCGCGAGCCAGCAGAGGCTTGAGGTAGAAGCCGGTGTGAGACTGCTTCATCTCCGAGACTTGCTCCGGTGTGCCGACCGCAATGATCTGCCCACCTTTGGAACCGCCTTCCGGCCCCAGGTCCACCAGCCAGTCGGCGGTCTTGATCACATCCAGATTGTGCTCGATCACTACCACCGTATTGCCGTGGTCACGCAGGCGATGCAGCACGTCCAGCAATTGCTGAATATCCGCGAAGTGCAGGCCTGTGGTCGGCTCGTCGAGGATGTACAGCGTCTTGCCGGTGTCACGCTTGGACAGCTCGCGAGACAGCTTGACCCGCTGGGCCTCGCCGCCCGACAGCGTCGTCGCCGACTGACCCAGCTTGATGTACGACAGGCCAACATCCATCAGTGTCTGCAGCTTGCGCGCCAGGGCCGGTACCGCGTCGAAGAACACCCGCGCTTCCTCGATCGTCATCTCGAGGGTTTCGTGGATGCTCTTGCCCTTGTACTTGATCTCCAGGGTTTCGCGGTTATAGCGTTTGCTCTTGCACACGTCGCACGGCACGTAGATGTCCGGCAGGAAGTGCATCTCCACCTTGATCAAGCCATCGCCCTGGCACGCTTCGCAGCGGCCGCCCTTGACGTTGAACGAGAACCGGCCAGGCCCGTAGCCACGGGAGCGCGATTCCGGCACGCCGGCGAACAGCTCGCGAATCGGCGTGAACAGCCCGGTGTAGGTCGCCGGGTTGGAGCGCGGTGTGCGGCCAATCGGGCTTTGGTCGATATCGACCACCTTGTCCAGGTGTTCCAGGCCCTTGATGCTGTCGTGAGCGGCGGCTTCCAGGGTGGTCGCGCCGTTCAGTGCAGTGGCACTCAACGGGAACAGCGTGTTGTTGATCAGCGTTGATTTGCCCGAACCGGATACACCGGTCACACAGGTCAGCAGGCCCAGCGGGATCTCCAGGTCGACATTGCGCAGGTTGTTGCCACGCGCGCCCTTGAGGTGCAGTGCCATCTTCTTGTTGCGCGGGGTGCGTTTGGCCGGCACGGCGATCTTCACGCGACCCGACAGGTACTTACCGGTCAGCGAGTCAGGATGCGCCATTACTTCAGCCGGCGTGCCCTCGGCGACAATATGCCCACCGTGAACACCCGCTCCCGGGCCGATATCGACCACATAATCGGCCAGGCGAATCGCGTCTTCATCGTGCTCGACCACGATCACCGTATTGCCGATGTCCCGCAGGTGCTTCAGCGTGCCCAGCAAGCGGTCGTTGTCCCGTTGATGCAATCCAATCGACGGTTCATCGAGGATGTACAACACGCCCACCAGGCCGGCACCGATCTGGCTGGCCAAGCGAATCCGCTGGGCTTCACCGCCGGAAAGCGTGTCGGCACTGCGGTCCAGCGACAGGTAGTCCAGGCCCACGTTGACCAGGAACTGCAGCCGTTCACGAATCTCCTTGAGGATCTTGTCGGCAATTTCCCCGCGGCGGCCCGTCAGTTTCAGCGTGCCGAAGTATTCGCAGGCATCGCCAATCGGCAGGTTGGTCACTGCCGGCAGGGTCTTCTCGCCAACCCACACATGCCGAGCCTCACGGCGCAGGCGTGTGCCACGGCAATCCGGGCAAGGCTGGGTGCTGAGGAACTTGGCCAGCTCCTCGCGCACGCTGGCGGACTCTGTCTCGCGGTAGCGCCGCTCCAGGTTCGGCACGATGCCTTCGAACGGGTGCGAGCGTTTGACGATATCGCCACGGTCGTTCAAATACTTGAAGTCGACGTTCTGTGAACCGCTGCCATGCAGGATGAATTTCTGCTGTTCGGCCGGCAGTTCGTTGAACGGCACTTCCAGGCTGAACTTGTAGTGCGAAGCCAACGACCCCAGCATCTGGAAGTAATAGACGTTACGCCTGTCCCAGCCACGTATCGCACCCTCCGCCAGTGTGAGGTCACCGTTGACCAGGCGCTTGATGTCGAAGAATTGCTTAACCCCGAGGCCATCACAGGTCGGGCAAGCGCCGGCCGGGTTGTTGAAGGAAAACAGCTTCGGTTCCAGCTCGCTGATGGCATGGCCGCAGATCGGGCAGGCGAAGCGCGCGGAGAAGATGATTTCTTCCCCGGGTTCGTCGTCCATCGGCGCCACCAGGGCGATACCGTCTGCCAGCTTCAGCGCGGTCTCGAAAGACTCCGCCAGGCGCTGCTGCAAATCGGCACGCACCTTGAAACGGTCGACGACCACATCAATCGAGTGCTTTTTCTGTTTATCCAGCTTCGGCGCTTCGTCCAGCTCGTAGAGCTTGCCGTTGATGCGGGCACGCACGAAACCCTGGGCACGCAGTTCTTCAAAGACCGAAAGGTGTTCACCCTTGCGCTCGCGAATCACCGGTGCCAGCAGCATCAGCTTGGCGCCCTCCGGCTGGGCCAGCACCAGGTCGACCATCTGGCTGACGGTCTGGGCTTCCAGGGGAATGTCGTGGTCCGGGCAGCGGGGAATACCGACGCGGGCATACAGCAGGCGCAGGTAGTCGTAGATCTCGGTGATGGTGCCCACGGTGGAACGCGGGTTGTGGGAGGTGGATTTCTGTTCGATGGAAATCGCAGGCGACAGGCCTTCAATGGTGTCGACGTCGGGCTTTTCCATCATCGACAGGAACTGGCGGGCATAGGCCGACAGGGATTCCACGTAGCGGCGCTGGCCTTCGGCGTACAGCGTGTCAAACGCCAGGGACGACTTGCCGGACCCGGACAAGCCGGTGATGACGATCAGTTTGTCCCGTGGCAGGGTCAGGTCGATGTTCTTCAGGTTGTGGGTTCGAGCCCCACGAATCAGGATCTTGTCCAAGATGGCCTCGCACGGCGGGCGTAAATAATGCAGGAGTATACGGCTAAAGACTGGATGAATATACACTGTCAAAGTGCCGGGTGCCGCCTTACATGAAAGCTGCGCGGCAAAGCGCCGCATATACCCTCTCAATCGATGGGACTGGTAGAATCGCCGCCGGTTCACACGAGGTTTATCCATGCACGATCCCCACAGCGAACGCATGAGTGGCAGCGAGACCCGCGCAGCAAGCGGTCTGGCCCTAGTGTTCGCATTCCGTATGCTTGGCATGTTTATGGTGTTGCCGGTGCTGGCGACCTATGGAATGGATCTCGCAGGAGCGACCCCGGCCCTGATCGGCCTGGCGATTGGCGCCTATGGCCTGACCCAGGCGCTGTTTCAGATTCCGTTCGGCGTCATTTCCGACCGCATCGGCCGCCGGCCGGTGATCTACCTCGGCCTGATCGTCTTCGCCCTGGGCAGTGTGCTTGCGGCCAATGCCGACTCTATCTGGGGCGTGATCGCCGGACGCGTCCTGCAAGGCGCCGGCGCGATTTCCGCCGCCGTCATGGCACTGCTCTCCGACCTGACCCGCGAACAACACCGTACCAAGGCCATGGCGATGATCGGCATGACCATCGGTCTTTCGTTCGCCGTGGCGATGGTAGTCGGCCCGCTGCTGACCCGCGCGTTCGGCTTGCACGGTCTGTTCCTGGCCACCGGTGGCATGGCGCTGTTCGGCATCGTGATTGTCGCCTTCATGGTTCCGCATTCCACGGGGCCGTTGCAGCACCGTGAGTCGGGCGTCGCCAAGCAGGCATTGCTGCCGACACTCAAGCACCCGGACCTGTTGCGCCTGGATTTGGGTATCTTCGTATTACACGCAATGCTGATGTGCAGCTTCGTCGCCTTGCCCCTGGCCCTGGTGCAAAAAGCCGGGCTGCCCAAGGAGCAGCACTGGTGGGTGTACCTGACCGCGCTGCTGATTTCGTTCTTCGCCATGATCCCGTTCATCATCTATGGCGAGAAGAAACGCAAAATGAAACGAGTTCTGCTGGGCGCCGTCGCGACATTGATGCTCACTGAGCTATTCTTCTGGCAGTTCGGCGACAGCCTGCGGGCGCTGGTGATCGGCACGGTGGTGTTCTTCACCGCGTTCAACCTGCTGGAGGCTTCACTGCCTTCGCTGATCAGTAAGGTTTCACCGGCCGGCGGCAAAGGCACGGCGATGGGCGTGTATTCCACCAGCCAGTTCCTCGGTTCTGCACTGGGCGGGATCATGGGCGGCTGGATGTTCCAGCATGGCGGTTTGTCGGTTGTGTTCCTGGGATGCGCAGGTCTGGCTGCCCTCTGGCTAGCCTTTGCTGTTACCATGCGCGAACCTCCCTATGTGACGAGCCTGCGCTTGCCGTTATCGCCCGAAGCGATCCGCGAAGCCGGTCTGGTCGAGCGCCTTAAGGCCGTTGTTGGGGTTACGGATGCTGTGGTTGTTACTGAAGAAGCCGCCATCTACATCAAATTGGACACCGAATTATTGGATCGCGCGACGCTCGAGCAACTGGTCAACCCAGTGCCGACAGCGCGCCCAGCCTAGGAGAACGTTATGGCCCGTGGGGTTAACAAAGTCATATTGGTCGGTACATGCGGCCAGGATCCCGAAGTTCGCTACTTGCCGAACGGTAACGCCGTGACCAACCTGAGTCTGGCAACCAGCGAACAGTGGACCGACAAGCAAACCGGCCAGAAGGTCGAGAAAACCGAATGGCACCGTGTGTCGATGTTCGGCAAGGTTGCAGAGATCGCCGGTGAGTACCTGCGCAAAGGTTCGCAGGTCTACATCGAAGGCAAGCTGCAAACCCGCGAGTGGGAAAAAGACGGCATCAAGCGTTACACCACCGAAATCGTGGTCGACATGCAAGGCACCATGCAACTGCTGGGCGGCCGTCCACAGGGCGACCAACAGGGCCAGGGCGGCATGTCCAACTCGGCACCGCGTCCACAGCAGCAGTCCCGTCCGCAGCCAACCCAGCAGCCACAGCGTGAGTCGCGTCCAGCGCCACAGCAGGCCGCTCCTCAGCCGGCAGCCGACTTCGACAGCTTTGATGACGATATTCCGTTCTAAGGTCGCTTGAGACCCAGAACTGTCGCGTAACACCAGAAAACCCCCGGTGGCCTTGGCCCCGGGGGTTTTTCATTGCGGACACGGCAATCCGCTAAACGTCAGTAGAAGCGGCGCTCACCACCAACTCCCGAAACCTCTCCAATACCGACGACGTATCACCTACCCGGGTAGCCAGGTGCAACGGCGCCACCAGGCTCCGGCACTCCGAAAGCTCGCGATAAACAATCCCGTCGCCCCGCAACCGTTGCATTGAGGCAGGCACAATCGAAACCCCAAGCCCCGCAGCCACCAGGCTCAACGTCGCCGTCATGCGCGGCGCCTCTTGCACAACCTGCGGGCTGAAACCCGCTTCTCGACACGCCACCAGAATCGCGTCATACAACCCAAGCCCCACCCGGCGGCGATACAGCACAAACGCCTCGGTGGCCAATGCCGCCAATGGCAGCGGCGT
The DNA here is from genome assembly GCF_013385565.1 of Pseudomonas sp. E6002. Classification (NCBI taxonomy): domain Bacteria; kingdom Pseudomonadati; phylum Pseudomonadota; class Gammaproteobacteria; order Pseudomonadales; family Pseudomonadaceae; genus Pseudomonas; species Pseudomonas sp. E6002. The sequence continues at coordinate 41,002 of NZ_JACAPT010000029.1, forward strand.
CGACGGGTTGATAGCCAGTGGGTGGTCGGTAGGCAGCGCCAGCAACATTGGCTCCACCAGAATTGGCTGGTCCTGCAACGCCTGCGTCCCGCTCAGCGGCGAGCGAATGAACGCCGCGTCGAGCTTTTCGTGCAGCAACGCGTCCAGCAGTTCACCGGTACCGGCTTCTTCCAGTACCACTGAAACGCCGACAAAGGTTTCCCGAAACAGGCGCAGTACGCTGGGCACAAACGGATGCAAGGCGGCAGAGCTGGTGAAACCAATCGCCAGGCGTCCGCGTTCACCTCGGGCGGCGCGGCGCACAATGTCGGCCACACCATCGACGCTGCCCAAGATATGCCGCGCCTCTTCCAGCAAGGCCAGCCCCGCGGTGGTCGGGCGCACGCCTCGTGGCAGGCGCTCCATCAGCACCACACCCAACTCGGCTTCAAGACTTTGCAACAGGCGGGTCAGCGGCGGTTGCTGCATGCCCAGTCGTTCTGCCGCGCGGGTGATATAGCCTTCTTCGGCAATCGCGACGAAGGCCCTGAGCTGCCTGAGTTCCAGCATAGGGATACTTTTCAGGTATGGGAGATGATCAATCGTGGCATTTGTTCTCATGGATCACAAGATTTAGGCTGTCCTCACTCCTCACAGAAGAAGGAATGCCGCAATGACCTGGTCAGCCAAGCAATACTCGATGTTCGAACAACAGCGCACTCGTCCCGTCCGGGATCTGGTAGCAGCCATCCCTGAGGGTGACGTGCGTACCGCTGTCGACCTGGGTTGCGGCCCGGGCAATTCGACTGAAGTCCTGGCTGATCGCTTTCCGCAGGCAGTGGTCACCGGCATGGACAGTTCCGATGACATGCTGGTCGACGCCCGCAAGCGCCTGCCCGCGTTGAACTTCGAATTGGCTGATATTGGCGCCTGGAACCCGGCGCAGAAATTCGACGTCATCCTCGCCAATGCGTCGCTGCAATGGCTGCCTGATCACGCCACGCTGTATCCGCATTTAGTCAATCAACTGACCTCCGGCGGCACCCTGGCGGTGCAGACGCCCGACAATCTTGACGAGCCGGCCCACAAGCTGGCGCGGGAAGTCGCGGCGGACGGCCCGTGGGCCGCAAAGATCGGCAGCGTCAAACACAATGAACGCCATACCGCGAGCTACTACTTTGAGTTGCTGAGCCAACACTGTTCCACCGTGGATGTATGGCGCACCACTTACCACCATCCGCTGGCAGGTTCCGCCGCGGTGGTGGAGTGGTTCAAGGGTTCGGCGTTGCGTCCATTCCTGGCGCCCCTGACCGAGTCAGAAAGGAACGCCTTCCTCGACGAGTACCTGGCGCGGATCACCAAGGCTTATCCAGCGCTGGCCGATGGCACTGTGTTGCTGCCGTTTCCGCGCCTGTTCATCATCGCTACCCGGTAAGCGCGGAGAAGGTCAATCGGCGGACAAGAACTGTTCCGCCGATACCACGCTCGCATAAGCAAACCCCAGCGACGACATAAACGCCGCATGCACCTGGGCTGCCGGCACGACGCTGCCATTGAATTCCAGGTCCCGCGTGGCGCAGGCATCGTGGATCACGGTCACGCTGTAGCCCAGGTCCGACGCGGCGCGCACCACGCCGTCGATGCACATATGGCTCATGCTGCCCACCACCACCAGTTCGGTGATGCTGCGTTGTTCCAGCAGGGCCCGCAGGTTGGTTTCGCGGAACGCATTGACGAAATGCTTGAGCACCACGGGCTCGTCGGCCTGGTTCAGCACCTTGGGGTGCAGGTGTGCACCTTCCGAGCCCGGGGTGAAGAAGGGGGCATCGTCGGAGGTGAATTCGTGGCGTACGTGAATCACCGTATCGCCTGCCTGGCGAAATGCCTGTAGCACTTGCTGCGCCTTGTCTGCCGCCGCGTCCACTCCGTCTAGCGGCCACTTGCCCTGGGGGAAGTAGTCGTTCTGGATATCGATTAGGATGAGCGCTTGCTTGGCCATGTTGGTTTCCTTGTGAGGGTTGATGCGTCCAGTATCCTGGCTGGCGTGACGCCTGGGGATTGGCCGCACCGACAATAACAGAGGGAAAACTGACAATGGCGATCGTCGAACTCGGCGTGCTGATCTACAGCGGTGCGCAAATGGCCGCCGTGCATGGCTTGACCGACCTGTTCGCGGTCGCCAACCGGATTGCGACCGAGCATCAGTCCGAGCAACTGCCGTCCCTGCGCATCAGCCATTGGCAGGCTGAAACAGGCGGTGCGCCGACCCGCGTATTCGACAGCCAGCCCGGCCCAGGGCACGCGCTGACGTCCTTGCTGATTCCACCCTCCATTGCCGGCTTTTCCGAGGGCCAGGCGTCCGCCGAATTGCTGGATTGGCTGCGCCAGCAACATCGGTCCGGGACCATTCTGGGCGGGGTGTGCGTGGGCTCGATCCTGATGGCGGAAAGCGGCCTGTTGGACGGTCGCAGCGCCACCACGCACTGGACGTCGGCCAAGTCCTTCGCCGCGCGTTACCCGGCGATTCGCCTGGAGGCCGACAAACCCATCGTCGACGACGGTGACTTGATCACCACCGCCGGCCTCATGGCCTGGTCCGAATTGGGCCTGCGCCTGGTGGACCGTTTGCTCGGCCCGAGCATCGCTGCCAGCACCGCGCGTTTCCTGGTGATCGAACACAGTGACAGCGCCAGTGAGTGCGGCAGTAACTTTGCGCCGATCCTTGCCCATGGCGACGCTGCGATTCTCAGGGTGCAACATTGGCTGCAGGCCAGCGGTGCGGTGGATGTTTCGTTGGCTGCCATGGCGCAGGAGGCGGGACTTGAGGAACGCACCTTCCTGCGACGGTTCCGCGCCGCTACGGGGTTGAAACCCACCGAATACTGCCAGCACCTGCGAGTGGGTAAGGCGCGGCAGATGCTCGAGTTCACCAACGGCACCATTGATCACATCGCCTGGACCGTGGGGTATCAGGACCCCGGCGCCTTCCGCGCCACCTTCAAGAAAATCACCGGGCTGGCGCCAAGTGATTACCGCAGCCGTTTCGGCGTGACGCCCACCAAGGCGCAAGCCTGAATCGTGCAGAACGCCGCGACACCTTGAGCACTTCGTGCAGAATAAAACAGGCCAAGTGCTATCGCTTTTCCCGCAACTGATTGATTCCCCGCGCGTTTAAACAAACGCCGCCTTGGCTTGATCCCTGCTACCGTTTCCTTACACACATGGCAGCAGAGCCAAGGGGGACGCATGACCCCGACAAATCGCAAAAAAATCGTGGTGGCGCATTCAATCCGTCCGCAAGCGCCATTGCACGAAGTGGAGACCAACCGCGCCCTGGCCCGTTGGCTGGCGCACGTCCTCGGGCTCAAATATGGCGGCAGCTATAACCCTGAGCTGCACAGTGGGCGCGAGCTCTACCTGTTACCCACTCAGACGCTGGTCGGTGCGGCCCAGGCGCGGCAATTCGGCGTCAAAGGCCCTGAGGATCTGTGGGGCGGCTACGTCGATCACGATTTCATCTGCACCAAGGCCATCAGCCACGGTTTGCTGAATAAAAACGCGGTTGCGCCCGAAGGCTGGTCGCCGCTGTTTTCCGAGCGCATCCGCAATGTGGTGCTGGATGGGTTGAGTGTGCACGCCCTGGCAGATGCGCGGCCGGCGGCGACCCATTTGCTGTACACCGGCCCGATCCGTCTCAAGCCCGTGCATGCCTGCGCCGGTCGCGGCCAGGAAGTGATCCGCAGCCTCGACGAGTTCGATGCCATCCTCGCGCGCCCTGATGCGGCGCAATTGTTCAGCGACGGCGTGGTGCTGGAGCAGGACCTGAGTGACGTGGTCACCCACAGTGTCGGCCAGAGCTTTATCGGCGATCACGTCATCAGCTACTGCGGCGATCAATACCTGACCCGGGACGGGCAGGGCGAAGAGGTCTATGGTGGTTCCAACCTGTTGGTGGTCCAGGGCTACTACGAAGACCTGCTCAAGCTCGACCTGCCCGATGACGTGCGCCTGGCCATCCAGCAAGCGCAGGTCTTCGATAACGCGGCGGATGAGGCCTATCCCGGGTTCTACGCTTCGCGGCGCAATTACGATATCGCCCAGGGCCTGGACAGCGACGGCCAACGCCGCAGCGGCGTGCTCGAGCAATCCTGGCGCATGGGCGGGGCCAGCAGCGCGGAAGTCGCGGCGCTGCAAAGCTTCGTCAACAATCCCGGGCTGCGGGCGATTTATGTCTCGTCGGTAGAAACCTACGTCGACCAGCCACTGCCGGCTGACGCGATCGAGGTGTACCGGGGCCCGGCAGAAAACAGCGACTTTCTTCTCAAGTACGTGACGGTCAAATCCTATGACGGCTAGAAGCGAAACCATTGCCATTGATATCGACGACGAACAGATGAGCGGGACCTTCCTCAGTCCCAAATCGAAAGTACCGGGGGTGTTGTTTGTGCACGGCTGGGGCGGGAGCCAGGAGCGTGACCTGGAACGCGCCAAGGGTATCGCCGGGCTCGGTTGTGTATGCCTTACATTCGACCTGCGCGGCCATGCCGGCAACGGCATTCCGTTATCCCGCGTCACCCGCGAAGACAACCTGCGCGACCTGCTCGCGGCCTACGACCGCCTGTTGTCACACCCGGCCATCGACACCTCGGCGGTGGCGGTGGTGGGCACCAGCTACGGCGGTTACCTGGCCGCCATCCTCACTTCGCTGCGCCCCGTGCGCTGGCTGGCTTTGCGGGTGCCCGCGCTGTACCGCGACCAGGAATGGCTCAAGCCCAAGCGCGACCTCGATAAAGCCGACCTGATGGATTATCGCGGCACCTTTGTGCACGCCGAAACCAATCGCGCCCTGCATGCTTGCGCGGCGTTTACCGGTGATGTGTTGATCGTGGAGTCGGAGACCGACGACCACGTGCCCCACGCCACCATCATGAGCTACCGCGCCGCCTGCCGGCAGACGCATTCGCTGACTCACCGGATTATCGACGGTGCGGATCATTCCCTGAGTGATCCGGTTTCCCAGCAGGCCTACACCTCGATCCTGGTGGACTGGATTACCGAGATGGTGGTGGGCGAGCGCTTGAGCATCATCCAGTCGTAGGCGTTTTCTTCACGCGCAATGCCTTGGCCTTGGCTTCGACCGCGAGGTACATCACCAGGGCCACCAGCAGCGGCAGGATGAAGTAGATTGCGCGGTAGGCGATCAGCCCCGCGAGCAGACTGCCGCGGGACGCTTCGTGCTGCAGCAAGGCAATGAAGACAGCCTCCAGCACACCCAGCCCCGCCGGGATGTGTGTGACCACTCCGGCAATGCTGCTGATCAGCAACACCCCGAGCACCACGGGGTAATCCAGCTGCTTGGGCAGCAGGGTAAAAATCACTGCTGCCATCAGCGACCAGTTCAGCGCGCCGAGCGCCAACTGCAACACTGCCATGCGCAGCGACGGCAGGCTGATTTCAATCCCGCGTATCGACCATGCGCGCTTTTTCGACAAGCGACAGGCCAGCAGGTAACCCAGGCTCGCCAGTACCAACAGCACGCCGACGCCTTGCAACGCACCGCTGCTGAGCTTCCACCCCGGCGGCAATGTCACCAGCCCGCTGCTGAATACCGCGCCGGCGATCGCCATGTAGCCGAACCAGTTGGTGGCCAGGCTCAAGCCGAGGATCTTCGCGATGTTCCCGCTGCTCACCCCGAGTCGGGAATACAACCGATAGCGCATGGCGATGCCACCTACCCACGCGCTCAGGTTGAGGTTGAACGCATAGCTGATGATGCCCACCGGCAAAATCTGTTTCCAGCCCAACGGCTGGCGGATGTAGGTGCGGCCGATCAGGTCGAAGCACGAATACACCAGGAAACTGCACAGGGTCAGCGCACCCGCGATGAGCAGCGTGCGCAGCTTGAAGTTGCCCAGGGTGTCGAGCACTTCGCTCCAGTCGATACGCCGGGCGAGCAGGGTGAACAACACGATCAGCACCAGGAAAAACACTACCGTCAGCGGCTTTTTCCAGCGTTTCAAGAAGCCGGGGCGAGCGCTTTCTTCAGCGATGCGAGCTTGGGTCATGATCCGCACGCTCCTCAAGAACGAAGGGTTTCAACCTCGGCTTGTGGGCCGGCAACCAGCCAGTCCACGACGGAAAATGCCGCAGCACATGGAACACCACGAAACCCACGGTCACCCGCCAGAACCAGCCGCGAGGCGCGCGGTTTTCCGGCATGGTCTTGCAGTGGTTCTGGCTCAGATATTCCAGGCGCTCGAACAACTGCTGGTTGAAGCCACGATCACGAACCAGCACATTCGCTTCCAGGTTCAGCGACAGGCTCAGCGGGTCGAGATTGCTCGAACCCACCGTGCTCCACTCTTCATCCACCAGCGCCACCTTGCCGTGCAACGGACGCTGGCAATACTCGTGGATCACCACGCCTTCCTTGAGCAAATAGTCATAGAGCATGCGTGCCGCCAGCTTGGCCAGCAGCACATCCGGCTGGCCCTGCATGATCAACTGCACGTGCACGCCGCGCCGCGCGGCATTACGAATTTCCCGCAGCAGGCGGTAGCCGGGAAAGAAATAGGCGTTGGCGATCACCACCCGCCGCTCGGCCTTGCGCAGGGCGTGCAGGTAGGCCTCTTCGATATCGGTACGGTGTTGCAGATTGTCCCGGTAGATCAGCCGTACCAGGCCATCGCCTTCGCCGGCAGCCCATGGCGACGGGCGTTGCTCGCGCCGCCAGCCGCGCCGCTTGCGCACGCGCCGGCCGCTTTGTGCGAGGGCGAAATGATGCAGGTCGGCGACTGCCGGGCCCTGCACCTGCACGGCATAATCCTGCTTGGCTTCGGGGCCGAAATCCCCCAGATGATCCGCCGAGAAATTGATCCCGCCGATAAACGCCACACTGGCATCCACCACCACAATCTTGCGGTGCAGGCGGCGAAACCAGTTGGTGCGAAAACCCAGGGTCTTGGTGGCCGGGTCGAACATCTGCACGGTCACGCCGGCCTGGCTCAATTCGCTGAGAAACCCCGGCGTCAGCTCGCCACAACCAAAGCCGTCGAGGCTGGCGACAACCTTGACGCCACGCTGCGCCGCCTCGATCAAAATGCCTTTGAGCTCGTGGCCGACCTTGTCTTCGAAAAGGATAAAGGTCTCCAGCAAGATCTCCCGCTGGGCCTGGCGCATCGCCTCGAACACTTTGGGAAAGTAGGCCTCGCCGTTCTCCAGCAACTCGATCTGGTTACCGCTTTGCCAGCCGTAATCCAGGTCCCGGGCCACGGCATCATCCGGCGGTTGGTCGGTCGCGATGTGTTCCACCGCGACCTTTTCCAGTGGTGCGCTGTTCATAACTCGATCTCCACCGACAGCGGCGCATGGTCCGACAAGTGTGACCACGGGCGGCTGGTCAGGACTTGGGGCTGATGCACCTTGAGGTTGCGCACATAGATGCGGTCCAGCGGCAGCAGCGGCAGGCGCGCCGGGAAGGTGCGGGCCGGCTTGCCGTGGGTTTCGATAAACACTTCCCGCAGCCCGCAGTGGGCGAGATCGGCGCGCTGGCGCCAGTCATTGAAATCACCGGCGACAATCACCGGCGCGTCGGCGGGAATCTCGGCGACCCGCTGCGCGATCAGGCGCAGTTGCTGCTGGCGATGGACTTCCCGCAGCCCCAGGTGCACGCAGATGGCATGCACGTCCTGCACGTTGCCCGGCAAGCGCAGCACGCAATGCAGCAGCCCGCGACTTTCGTGGCCGCTCTGGGAGATGTCGAGATTGTCGTAGCGGATGATCTGGAATTTCGACAGCAACGCATTACCGTGGTCGCCATGGGGATACACCGCGTTGCGACCGTAGGCGTATTGCGGCCAGATACTGTCGGCGAGGAACTCGTATTGCGGCATGCTCGGCCAGTTACTGTAGCGCTTGGGGTGGCGTTCATGGGTGCCGTGGATTTCCTGAAGGAACACCACGTCGGCGGCCACACTGCGAATCGCCTCACGCAACTCGGGCAATATGAAGCGCCGGTTGAGCGCGGTGAAGCCCTTGTGGGTATTGACCGTCAGCACCCTGAAGCGGGTGATGGTTTCGGTGGGCGTGGTTGGCATCAGCTCCGGATGGGTCATGGCAACACTCCCGTGTCCGGCAACTTGCCGGGTTCGGTGGCCAGTGCCTGGTCCAGGCCAAAACGCTGCAGTAATTGGCGCGCGTCGAAGGGCGCGCGCACCTTGATGTCGTTATCGAAGTAGCAAAACACCTCGCGCTGCTTGCGGGCGCGGGGTTTGTGCTTCGGGTCGATCAACTGTGCATCGGCGGGTTGTTTGCCGTGGCTCCAGCGTTCGATGCGATCGCCCCAGCGCTTGAGCGCTTCGGGCGTATAGCCGCTGGCATACAGCGCTTTGTCCCCATGCAGGCGCAGGTACACAAAGTTGGCCGTGACGTCTTCCAGGTAGGGCCACTTGCCGGCTGTGTCCGCCACCACCAGGGCCACGCCGTGCTTGTCGAGCATCTCGACAAACTCCGGCACGGCGAAACTCTTGTGGCGAATCTCCACCGCATGGCGCAGCGGCTTTTTACCGTGGGCTTGCAGGCTCGCCTTGCCGTTCAGGCGCGGCTCATGCTCGCGGGCGAGGGCGGCGGCCTGCTGGGTAGTAGTGGGTAATTCGGCGAGAAAGGCTTCAAACAACGGCGGGTCGAATTTGAAACTGGGCGGGAACTGCCAGAGGATCGGCCCGAGCTTTTCCTTGAGTTCCAGCACCCCGGAGGCGAAGAAATTCGCCATCGGCTTGTGCACCTCCCGCAACCGCAGGATATGCGTGATATAGCGCGGCGCCTTGACGCTGAACACAAACCCTTCAGGCGTGTCGCCATACCACTCGGCGTAGCGCTTGGGTGTTTGCAGCGCGTAGAACGAGCCGTTGATCTCGATGCTGTTGACCGCCCGTGAGGCAAACTGCAGCTCGCGCTTCTGGGTCAGGCCCTCGGGGTAGAAATCCCCCCGCCAGGGCGTGTAGCGCCAGCCGGAAATGCCGATATGAATCGCGGCCATGGTGACTCCCGTGGGTTAACTGTGTGGTGACCTCCGTTTTTGGATGACTGTGAGGATCGGGAGAAAGTTTCGATGGTCCTACAGACGGCACCTCTCAAAATGTGGGAGCGGGCTTGCTCGCGAAGACGGTGGGTCAGTCGATATCTCTGTTGACTGACACACCGCTTTCGCGAGCAAGCCCGCTCCCACATTGGGTTCTTTATCGCTGCGGGATCAGTGCCCGCCAACCACCCGGGTCGAACTTTCGGCATACACCGGCCCCAGCCGGTCAAGGCGCCCGCTCCAGGCCGTCAGCGCCAAGGCCACCAACACCACCGAGCAGCCAATCCACGCCGTGTGGATCAAGCCCATGTGGGCGACGATCATGCCGCCGGCCCACGCGCCACCGGCAATCCCCAGGTTGAACGCCGCAATGTTCAGGCCCGAGGCCACGTCCACCGCGTTCGGCGTGTGATGTTCCGCCTGGCGCACCACATACACCTGCAAGCCCGGCACATTGCCGAAAGCGACCGCGCCCCACACCAGCACAGTGGCCAGGGCCAGCCATGGATTACCCGCGGTGAAGGTCAGCACGAACAACACAGCGGCGAGCAGGGCAAAGATGATTTTCAGGGCGCTGATCGGGCCGCGTTTGTCGGCCAGCTTGCCGCCCCAGATATTACCGATGGCCACCGAGATGCCATACACCAGCAACACCAGGCTGACGGTGCCGGCGCTGAACCCGGAGATGTCCTGAAGGATTGGCGCCAGGTAGGTGAACGCGATGAACGAGCCGCCGTAACCCACCGCCGTCATGGCGTACACCAGCAGCAGCCGTGGTTGTTTCAACACTTGCAGTTGCTGCAACAGCGACGCGGGCTTGCTGTGGGCGATGTTTTTCGGTACGTAGAGCAGGCTGCCGATAAACGCGATCAAGCCCAGGGCCGAGACGGCGAGGAAGGTTTCGCGCCAGCCGAAGTGCTGGCCGATAAACGTCCCCAGTGGCACACCGGTCACCAACGCGACGGTCAGGCCGGTAAACATGATGGCAATCGCGCTGGCGGCTTTTTCCTTGGGCACCAAGCTTGTGGCGATCGTGGAGCCAATCGAGAAGAACACCCCGTGGGCCAGGCCGGTGACGATCCGTGCCAGTACCAGGGACTCATAACTCGGCGCTTGCCAGGCCAGCAGGTTGCCGAGGGTGAACAGCACCATCAGCGACAACAACAGCAGTTTGCGTGGCACTTTGCCGGTGAGGGCGGTGAGTACCGGAGCGCCGATGGCCACGCCCAGGGCGTAGAGGCTGACCAGCAGGCCGGCGGACGGCAAGTCGACACCCAGGTCGGCGCCGATGGTGGGTAAGAGGCCAACGATGACGAACTCGGTCGTCCCGATGGCAAAAGCGCTGAGGGTCAGCGCGAGCAAGGCAATGGGCATGGCTGCAACTCCGGTGTGTTTCAATCAGGAGCGCAGTCTCGGGGTTCGGCTTGTGCGGAAAAAGACAGGTATTGGCATTTGATATTTGCCTGGGGCGCACGGATCGAAGTATACGGGGAACGATCAGGCGTCAAACCCGTCAGTTCCTTACAGACCCTTCTGAAGGAGCCCGGTGTTTTGTTGAATTTAAAGACTGTGCTACTGCTCGGCACGCTGCTGTTCTGCGGCAGCGGCGCGCTGCAAGCGGCCACCGCCCCCGCGGCTCCAGCGCCTGCCGCCCCGGCCCAGCCGGAACTGTTGGTAGAAGGCGGCCTGCTCGGCGCCATCAGCTCCAGCATCGATGATGTGCAGGACAAACTCGACCTCAACCAGAACCTGGTCGACGCCTGGCGGCTGCGGGCCGACCGGGCGGCGGATGAGGTGGACAAGCTGGTCAACCAGCCGTCCGAACGTTCCTCGTGGAGCGTAGCCGGGGATTTCCTGTTGTTGTCCGGGGTGTGGATCGGCGCGTTCGCCGCGCTGACCCTGCTGGGGCGCTTTATCGTCAAGCGCCTGAGCCTGCAGCGGCATATCGCACCGCGCCAGCGCCTCCAGGCGTTGCTGGGTTACCTGATTCCCTACACGATACCGGCGCTTATCTGCCTGCCATTGACGCTCTACGTCAGCCACTTCCTGCCCACCTCGGTGGGCCGTGCGCTGGCGCTGTGTTTTGCCTACGCCACCAGCAGCGGCATTTTCTCCACCTCGATCCTGTTGTGCGTGATCGTCATGTTCAACGTCGGCCACAAGCGCCCTGCGGTGAAGATTATTCGGGACTACTGCCCCAAGCCGCTGTTCCTGATCGGCTTCCTTGCCGCCCTCAGCGATGCGCTGACCAGCCCACAGATCGCCCGCCAACTGGGGGGCAATATCACCGCCAGCGTCGCGATCTTCACCGGGCTGTTTGCCTCGGTGATTTTCGGCATGCTGGTGATTCGCCTGCGCCGTCCGGTGGCGCATTTGATCCGCAACCGGCCCCTGGCCCAGCGCCTGAAACACCCGGCGGTGCAGCAATCCCTGCGGGTGTTTTCCGGACTGTGGTATTGGCCGATTCTATTGATGGTGCTGGTGTCGGCGATCAACCTGATCGGCGCCGGCGACGACAGCCAGAAAGCCCTGCGCTGCGCACTGTTCACCACGATCCTGCTGATCGGCACGGTGTTTCTCAGCACCGTGTTGCAGCACCTGTTCCAGTCCCGCAGCACGGTGGCGGTGCAGCGCAGCAGTGCCTACAAGGAACGTTTCCTCAGCCTGCTGCACGCGCTGTTGCGCATCGTGATGGCCATCGCCTTTATCGAAATCCTCGGGCGTATCTGGGGCGTTTCGCTGTTTGAGTTTGCCCAGCGCAACTCCGTGGGCCGGGCCATCAGCGACTCCCTGAGCAGCATCGGTTTGATCCTGCTGGTGACCTGGCTGTTCTGGGTGGTGCTCGACACGGCGATTCAGGAAGCATTGAAACCCCCGGTCAACAAACGCTCCAGCCGCCAGCCCAGCACGCGGGTGAAAACCATCCTGCCACTGCTGCGCAACGCAGTGAAAATCATCCTGGTGGTGATCTGCGCGATCACCACCATGGCCAACCTGGGGATCAACGTCGCACCGCTGCTGGCGGGTGCCGGGGTGGTGGGCCTGGCCATTGGTTTTGGCTCCCAGCAACTGGTGCAGGATGTAATCACCGGGCTGTTCATCATCATCGAAGACACCCTGTCGATTGGCGATTGGGTGGTGCTCGACTCCGGCCACGCCGGTACCGTCGAGGGGCTGACCATCCGCACCCTGCGCCTGCGGGACGGCAAGGGGTTTGTGCATTCGGTGCCGTTCGGGCAGATCAAGGCCGTCACCAACCAGTCGCGGCAATTCGCCTATGCGTTCTTCTCGGTGCAGTTCACCTACGACACCGATGTCGACAAGGCCGTGGAGCTGATTCGCGAGGCGGGGCAGTCGATCCGCGACGACGTGTTCCTCAAGTACAACCTGCAAGGGCCGCTGGAGGTATTTGGCGTCGACAAGATGGACCTCAACGGCGTGGTGCTGACGGCGCAGTTCCGCACGGTGTCGGGTGGGCAATATGCGGTGAGCCGCGCGTTTAACCAGCGCTTGAAAAAGCTTGTGGATAACTGTGCCTTTGTTCACTTCGCGCAAACTTATCCACAGCAGGTGATGCTGCCGCAGCGGGTCGGGCAGCAGGTGGATGAGCCGGAGGAAGAAGTGCCTTCGTCGGTGGTGCTTACCGAGCAGCCTAGAACCCAATAGTTTTGTGTTGAGGCCGCCGGCCTCTTCGCGAGCAAGCCCGCTCCCACATTCGACCGCATTCCAAGGGCGGAACCGGATTGAAAGTGGGAGCGGGCTTGCTCGCGAAGGCGTCATTACGGGCGCTGCACAAGTCAGTGTCTGATCAGTTTTTCCCGCACCAACCCGGCCTCCTGCTGATCCAACTCCAGCAACACCTGCTGCTTGCCGGCAATCTCCACCGCCGCCGGCAATCCATCCCGGTACACCAACCGATTGCCGCTCAACGCCGGCACCTTGCTACCCGGCAGCAGCGTACCGACCAGGTTCAGCGGATCCGCCCCACACACGGCAATCAAGCTTCCATCGTGGGGCCGCCGCCGAACTTCCCGCAGCAGCGGAATCGCTTCCGGCAACGCAAACTGTTCCCCCGCCAAACCACTCACAAACCGCCCGCCACGAATCTCGCCCCGGGCCTCCAGCCGGTGGAACGTACGCAGCAATTCGCGCCAACTGGGCAGCCAGTCCGCCTCGCGCTCCAGCAGGCGCCAGAACACCACCCCGTAGCGGCGCAGCAAGGTCATCGCCACATGCTCCAGCGTCTCGGCCGAGTGAGCCCCCGGACGTGTGCCATCCGCCACCGGCGCCCGCCGTACCAGGGCCCAACGCCCGGCATCGTCCATCCCGCCGACAAACGCGCCACGCCCGCGCCGACTGCTGCGGGCCTGACGTTTGCTCGCCGGCGTGGTCAGGGCGCGCAGGCCGGCGAAGCTGTCGGCGTTCGCCAGCCCCGCGCCCACCAGTTCCTGCAACGCGGTTTCCAGTTCGCTGCGCAGCAGATGGGCTTCGTGGATCAATTCATCGAAAAACAGCGCGCCGTTTTCCCGCAGCGCCTGATGGACTTTCTGTGCCTTGGGCGACAGCTCGGTGCTGTCCGGCGCTTCGGTCAGTCCACTCCACAATGGCACCTGGCTGCGGGGCAACAGCACCACTGGCGTGCTGCGCAGGGCCGTCGCGCCGGCCTTGTTGCTCAGGCGCGTCCACACCACTTTGCCGCTGCGGCACAAATCGTCCAGCCAGTGGGGCGCGTAATCCTTGATTCGTGCGCTGAGCAAATCGCTGTCCCAGGCCGAAGTGGCTGCGGCGTACCCTTCCAACTGCGCGACGATCTGCGGCAACACTACGCTGCCCTGGCCGCGGGTACCGTTCGACAGGTGCTGCCAGTCGAACAGAAAACGCATGAAATCCTGCAACGCCACCGGCTCGATTTCCCGGCGCAGGCGCTTGACCGTGTAGCGGTGAATGCGCGCCAGCAGGTGACGTTCGCACCATTGTTCGGCGCTGGCGCCGGGGCTGAAACGGCCGCGCAGCACGTAGCCTTCGCTCTCCAGCCGCGCGAGTGCCTGTGATACGTCGGCCACCGGCAAGGCCAGGGGCGCGGCGATCTCGATCAGCGTCAATGGGCCGAAGCCGCTCAGGCGCGCCCGCAGCACTTCCACCAAGGCTTCATCGAAGGTCCAGGGCTCATCGAAACCGGGCAACAGCGGCAGCTCGTTCGGGTAGATCGCCGTCAAACAGCTCAAGCGCTCCAGAGCGACCCAAACGGCCTGGTCGGTACCGATCTGCAATCGGCTGGCGCGCCCACCGTCGGCCAGGGCTTGCAGCCATTCGGCCCATTGCGGCGCAACTTCCGATTCAGCGATGCACGCCAGGCTCATCAACGCTTCATGCATTTCATCCAGGCCATTAGGCGCAGGCCAGGCTTCCTCGCACACACCAGCAATCGCTTCGGCATCCAGCGCGCCAAGGTCATCGGTGCTTTGCGGGTCGCTCCAGCGCCGGTTGAGCACGGCCTGGGTGCGGCGCTCCTCCAGCGGAGCGTCGTCGAGAAAGGTGTAGGGGCGGGCGCTGAGAATCTCTGCTGCCAGTGGCGACGGCGCCGGCAGATCACGGCTGATCAGGCGGATTTCGCCGCGCTCCATGCGCCGCAACAGGGCCAGCCAGCCTTCGCTGTCCATGGCTTCGTGCAGGCAGTCGTCGAGGGTTTGCTCCACCAGCGGATGCTCGGGCACTTCGCGCTCGCCGGCGAGGTTTTCCAGGCAAGCGATCTGGTCGGGGAACACACTGGCGATCAGGTCTTCACTCTTCATGCGCTGGATCTGCGGCGCCACCTTGCGCCCACCGGTGTAGCGCGGCAATGCCAGGGCCACCCCGGCATTCCAGCGCCAGCGCACGCCGAACAGCGGTGCATCCAGTACCGCCTGGATCAGGATGTGCTCGGCCGTGTTGCTGTTCAGGTAGCGCCACACTTCGTCCAGCTCAAAGCTGTGACTGGTGGACAGCGACAACACGATCGCATCCTCGCTGGCGGCGGCTTGCAGTTCGAAGTTGAAGGTGCGGCAAAACCGCTTGCGCAGCGCCAGGCCCCAGGCGCGGTTGATGCGACTGCCGAACGGCGTGTGGATGATCAATTGGGTGCCGCCGGACTCGTCGAAAAACCGTTCCATGATCAACGTGTCCTGGGACGGCAGCGCGCTCAGCGCCAGCCGCGCCCGCGCCAGGTAATCCAGCAGTTGTTCGGCGCTGGCCAGGTTCAGGCCGAGGGTACCGGTGAGCCAATCGAGCGCCGGTTGCAGGTTACCCGGCGTGGCGCCCAGCAGCGCGTCCAGTTGCCCCTGAAAACGCGCCACGGCAAACGACAACTCGGCACTGCGCCCCGGTGCTTCGCCGAGCCAGAACGGAATGGTCGGCGGCTGGCCGTGGGCATCCTCGACCCGCACCTTGCCGGGCTCCACTCGCAGGATGCGGTAGGAGGTGTTGCCCAGCTGGAAGATATCGCCGGCGATGCTTTCCACCGCGAAGTCTTCGTTGACGCTGCCGATGTTCAGGCTTTGCGGCTCAAGCAGCACGCTGTAGTCGGCGTTGTCGGGGATGGTGCCGCCGCTGGTCACGGCGGTGAGCTTGGCGCCCCGCCGGCCACGCAGGGTGCGGGTGATGGCGTCGCGGTGCAGGTAGGCGCTGCGCAGGCCCTGGCGCCCGTTGTAGCCTTCGGCGAGCATTTGCAGCAGCGCCTGATAATGACGTTCATCCAGCTCGGCGTAGGGCGAGGCGCGGCGGATCAGCGTGAGCAGGGCCTGTTCCTGCCATTCCTGGCAGCTGACTTCGGCGATGATCTGCTGGGCCAGCACATCCAGCGGCGCAACCGGGATCAGCAAGGTGTCCAGCTCGCCCCGGCGCACGCAGTCGAGCAGGGCGGCGCATTCGATCAGGTCGTCGCGGGTGGTGGCGAACAACCGGCCCTTGGGCGTGCCGCCGACCTGATGCCCGGAGCGTCCGACCCGTTGCAGAAAACCGTTGATCGAGCCGGGCGAGCCGATCTGGCACATCAGGTCGACATCGCCGATATCAATCCCCAGTTCCAGCGACGCAGTGGCGATCAACACCTGCAGCTCACCGGCCTTGAGCCGTTGTTCGGCGTCCAGGCGCATTTCCTTCGCGAGGCTGCCGTGGTGGGCGGCGACGGCGGTTTTGCCCAGGCGCTCGCTCAAGTGCCGGGCCAGGCGTTCGGCCAGGCGCCGGGTGTTGACGAAAATCAGCGTGGTGCGGTGTTGCCTGGCCAGTTCGGCGAGGCGGTCGTAGACCAGCTCCCACACGTCGTTGGCCATGACGGCCGACAGCGGCACCGGCGGCACTTCGATATCCAGGTCCCGTGGGCGTGCGTGGCCGATATCGACGATCTCGCAAGGCCGGCCGGTGCCCACCAGAAAGCGCGACACCGCCTCGATGGGCTTTTGCGTGGCGGACAGGCCGATGCGGGTCAGCGGTTCGCTGCACAAACCCTGCAGGCGCTCCAGTGTCAGGGCCATGTGGCTGCCGCGCTTGCTGGCGGCGATGGCGTGGATCTCATCGACGATCACCGTGCGGGTGCTGGCAAGCATCTGCCGGCCCGAGTCCGAGCCGAGCAGCACGTAGAGCGATTCCGGGGTGGTGACCAGGATGTGCGGCGGGTGCTTGCGCATCAGGGCGCGGTCTTTCTGTGGGGTGTCGCCGGTACGCACGGCGGTGCGGATCGCCAGCGGTGGCAGGTCGAGGCGCTGCAAGTGCTCGGTGATGCCGGCCAGCGGGGTTTGCAGGTTGATCTGGATGTCGTTGGAAAGAGCCTTCAGGGGCGAGACGTAGACCACCAGCGTTTGGTCTGGCAGTTGGCCGCCATTGGCCAGGCCTTGGTGCACGAGATCGTCCAGCACCGCGAGAAAGGCAGTCAGGGTCTTGCCGGAGCCGGTGGGTGCGGCGATCAGTGTGGAACGGCGCTGGCGGATCAGCGGCCACGCCTGGGCCTGGGCGGCGGTCACCGACGGGAACGTGCTGCGGAACCAGGTGCTGACGGCGGGGTGGAAACCGTTCAAGACCGTGTCCGTTGATTCTGGAAGGTTCATCCCCAATTTATGCGGCCGGCCCCGGCAACTTGCAACCCCGGGATGCATTCCCTGTGGTGAGGGATCTTGCTGCGGTAAGGGAGCTTGTTGTGGCGAGGGAGCTTGCAGTGGCGAGGGAGCTTGCTCCCGCTGGAGTGCGCAGCGCTCCCGCTTTTTTGGGGCCGCTACGCAGCCCAGCGGGAGCAAGCTCCCTCGCCACAAGAAGCTCCCTGGCCACAGCAAGCTCCCTGACCACTGCAAGGCCCCTAGCCACTGCATGCTCCCTAGCCATAAAAAGGCTCTCTCTGCCTAAAGCCCCCCGGCCGCAATCGGCGGCGCACTTTATAAGTGACGGTTGCGCTACAAACCCGCAAAATGCAACGATTCTGGCAAATGCCAACGGCATGGCTCACAAGCCTGTCGATAATAACCATCGTTCCAAACAGACCGGGCCTGCTCAATCTATGCGAATGCGCCTTATGTTACTGGGCGGCGGGAATGCCCTCGGGCAGGCGCTGATTCGCCTCGGTGCGGAGGAAGACATCGGTTTCCTCGCCCCGCGCCCGCCCCAAGACGGCTGGGATGCCGCGAGCCTCACGCAACTGCTCGACGACACCCGTCCCGATGCCTTGATCAATCTCGCCTATTACTTCGACTGGTTTCAGGCGGAGACGGTCAGCGAGACACGCCTGGCCGCCCAGGAATATGCGATCGAGCGCCTGGCTGAACTGTGCCAGCACCACAGCATCACCCTGCTGCAACCGTCCAGCTACCGGGTGTTCGATGGCTCCCGCGCCACCGCCTACAGCGAAAAAGACGAACCCGTGCCCTTGGGCCTTCGAGGCCAGGCGTTGTGGCGCATCGAGCAGAGCGTACGCGCCACCTGCCCGCAGCACGTGCTGTTGCGTTTCGGCTGGCTGCTGGATGACAGCGTCGACGGCACCCTCGGGCGCTTCCTGGCCCGTGCCGAAAAACCTGACGAACTGCTGATGGCCGACGACCGCCGGGGCAACCCGACGCCGGTGGACGATGCCGCGCGGGTGATCATTTCGGTGCTTAAGCAACTGGATTGCGCCGCGCCGTTGTGGGGCACTTATCACTATGCCGGCCACGAAGCGACTACCCCGCTGGCGCTGGGGCAGGCGATCCTGACCGAAGCGCGCAACTTCCACCCGCTGGCCGTGGAAGCGCCGACCGCCCAGGCCCACGCCGCCCGTCCGGATGCAGCCGACGAGCCGCAACACGCGGTGCTGGCCTGCAAGAAAATCCTCCACACCTTCGGCATCAAGCCACGGGCATGGCGGGCCGGGCTGCCGGCGTTGCTCGACCGGTTCTATCGACACGGTCAAACATAAAAAAGGCGCCTGAAACAGGCGCCTTTTTTTGTGGCGGTGCGCGGACGGTTAAAAGTGATATGTGTTGGCAAGTCGGATGCGCCACGGCATACGAAAAATTTGAAACCTTTGGTGCGCCCGGTCATCCATGCCAATAGGGATTGATTGTGCTTACGGCTCGTTCAGCAAAAGCAAAAGTCTGCATTCAGAAGAAGACTTCGCCCATCCAGCCATGGGCAGCCTAAAAGAGGAGCCCCACCCATCATGGCAACACATTCTCCGGTGAATGGTTCGCCGCCGCCTCACGATGATGTGTATGAGGAAGCGCACGACCTGCAGTTCGCTTTGAGTGCCGCCGGGCTTGGTATATGGCGCCTGGATTTGACGACGGGCGAGCTGAAGACCTCGGCCACTTGCCGCCTCAACTTCGGACTCGAACCACAGATACCGTTCAGTTATGAACACATGCAGCGCCTGGTGCACTCCGAAGACAGAGGCCGAGTGGCTGACGCATGGGATCGCTCGATCGCTCGACGCTGCGCCTACGACGTTTACTATCGGATCGTCACGCCCCACGGTGAAACTCGCTGGCTGCACGTGTGTGCCAGAGCCCGTTACGCCGATGACGGTCAGCCCGTCGCGATGACGGGAACCGTTCAGGATGCGACCCAGGAGCAGTTACTGCAGTCGCAGAAGATGGAAGCGCTGGGGCGGATAACGGGCCGCGTGGCTCATGACTTTAACAACCTGCTGACGGTGATCCGTTCTTCAGCAGATCTTTTGACGCGTCCGTCAGTATCGGAAGAGCGGCGGCTGCGCCTGGTGCAAGCCATTTCCGAGGCGGTAAAGCGTGGTTCTCACCTCACCAGCCAATTGCTGTCCTTCGCTCGCAGGCAAACCCTCCATCCCGCACCGCTGGACGTCAATTCAAGCACGTTGGCCATGGCCGATACCATCGCTTTGCGGGTTGGCACAGGCATCAACGTACGCATTGAGTCCACAGCAGCACCCTGCGTTGTTCACGTTGACCCAGAACAGTTTGAAACCGCCATTCTCAATATGCTCATGAATGCCCGAGACGCCATGCCTGATCACGGTGAGGTGGTCATCCGTGTTGAGTCGATGGACCTTATCCCTGCGTCCAATGGTCATGCCCTTATGAACGGAAGTTACGTTGCCGTCTCCATCACAGACAATGGTTCGGGTATCGCACCGCTCAACCTCGACAGGATCTTTGAACCGTTTTTCTCCACCAAAGGCAACGGCCAGGGAACCGGGTTGGGGCTCAGCCAGGTATTTGGTTTTGCCAAGCAGTCGGGGGGAGAGATCAGGGTAGAGAGTCGTCCTGGTCAGGGAAGTACGTTCACGCTTTATTTGCCCCGCGCTTGAACGGGCTGAGTGGATAGCCCGATTGCACAAATGGAGTTAGCATCGTAAACCTTCGGCTCAAGAGCCTGTTGTTCACATCAGGGTTGCATTGTGGAAAAGCTAAATCGCCTTCAAAGCGGAATAGAAGGGCTGGATGCTCTGCTCAAGGGTGGGCTAGTCGCAGGTGCCTCCTACATTATCCAGGGGCGCCCGGGATCCGGTAAAACCATCCTCGCCAATCAGCTGGGGTTTAACCATGCGCGCAATGGGGGCCGTGTACTGGTCGCCACGTTGCTGGCCGAATCCCACGACCGTTTATTTCAGTTCCTCTCGACCCTGAACTTCTTTGATGTTTCCCGGGTGGGGGCTGAAATTCAGTTC
Organism: Pseudomonas sp. E6002; assembly: GCF_013385565.1. Classification (NCBI taxonomy): domain Bacteria; kingdom Pseudomonadati; phylum Pseudomonadota; class Gammaproteobacteria; order Pseudomonadales; family Pseudomonadaceae; genus Pseudomonas; species Pseudomonas sp. E6002. The sequence goes on from NZ_JACAPT010000029.1 coordinate 61,200, forward strand.
GTCAGTGCGTTTGACACCCTTGAGAACGACGGTCTCGATGAGGTGGTCAAGCTGCTTCGGCGTGAGATCAGTCGCCAGAAGGCCACCGTGTTAGTGGTCGATGGCTTGCTCAATGCACGCTCCAAGGCTGACTCGCCCATCGACACCAAGAAATTCATTTCCGAGCTGCAAGGGCACGCTGCGTTCGCCGGTTGTACGGTGCTGTTTCTCACCAGTTCCCGGTTGGACGACGGCAGTCCCGAGCACACCATGGTTGATGGTGTGATCGAGATGGGTGAAGAGCTTCACGGCAGCCGTTCAGTGCGCCGTATTCAACTGCGCAAGACTCGCGGCAGTGGTGCACTGACCGGATTGCACGAGTGTGAAATCACCGACGATGGCCTGGTAGTTTATCCGCGTCTGGAAAGCCTCTACAGCCATCCGTCTTTACCTGACAGTGCCGATCTGACGCGTATCACCAGCGGCATCGGTTCGCTGGACGCCATCATCGGCGGTGGCCTGCACAGTTCCTCCGTTACCCTCGTCATGGGGCCTTCCGGCGTCGGGAAAACCACGTTGGGGCTCAGGTTTCTCGCAGAGTCGACAGTGGAAGCGCCGGGCCTGCATTTCGGTTTTTATGAAAGCCCGCAGCGGTTACGTCTCAAAGGCCAATCGCTGGGGATTGATATCAAGGGTATGGAAGAAAGTGGTGCGCTGAATATTGCCTGGCAACCCACGACAGAAGGCCTGATCGACGGTCTCGGCGCACGGCTGCTGAAAATGGTTGAGGAAAAGGGCATCAAGCGCCTGTTCATCGACAGCTTGAGCGGCATGACCCGAGTGTCGACGAACCCGGCACGTATCACTGATTTCTACAGCGCCCTGATGAGCGAGCTTCGTGCCCGTGGCGTAACGGTGTTTGCCTCATGGGAGATGCGTGACGTTTTTGGTTCGGAGGTCAGCTCTCCAACCCCGGACCTCTCCAGTATTGTCGATAACCTGCTGCTGATGCGTTTCTTCGAGATTCAATCTGAACTAAGAAGAATGCTTTCGATTCTTAAGGTACGAGATAGCTTCTACGATCCTTCGCTTCTTGAAGTGGTAATCCATGAAAACGGCGTTGACCTGAAGAAGGCATCAAGAAATGCATTGGCTGTCCCTAATGATTCTTCGCTGCCGGGCTCAACGTCCTAAGTCTCTGATTCGGGTTGAATTGACATGACCACCATCCTGGTCGTCGACGACGAGTATTTGATCGCTGACATTCTCGGCTATGCGCTGGAGGATGAGGGGTACATGGTCGTAAAAGCGAGCAATGGCCAGAAAGCACTCGAGGTCCTGGAGCGCGAGCGGCCAGCGTTGATCATCACCGACTTCATGATGCCGGTCATGGATGGCCAGGAGTTTGCCGAAGCGGTTCGTGCTCTGCCGGCAGTCAAACACTTGCCCATCATTCTGATCAGCGGAGCCCAGGCACATATTGGTATGGAGCGGTCGGACTTGTTCAATGCGGTGTTGAAAAAGCCGTTCAACATTGACTTGGTCATCGCTGAAGTGCACCAGCTCCTGGCTGACGCCTGATTCGCAGCACACGGGCGTGTGCCTGGCCTCTGATTGGCGCTTGCCTCCAGGGGAAGCCTCACAAAAAAGGCCCTGTACTACAGGGCCTTGGGTAGAACCTAGAACTTGTAGCCAATACCGACCATGTACACCATCGGGTCAACATCCACATTGACCTTGGCCCGAGTGCCCTGGCCCAGGGCGTTGTTATCCACGGTGGCCTTGGTGCTGATGTCGATGTAGCGCGCCTGGGCGTTGATCATCCACTTGTCGTTGATCATGTAGTCCGCACCGATCTGCGCGGCCCAACCCCAGGAGTTTTCCGCCTTGAAGTTGCTGAAGCCGGCCTGCTCGGCGCGGCTGCCGACGTGCTCGTCGTAGATCCAGGTGTAGTTGATACCGGCGCCGATGTACGGTTGGAATACCGACTTGCTGTCCAGCGGGTAGTACACGACGCTCAGGGTCGGTGGCAGGTGTTTCAGCGTACCGAGCTTGCCGTTGGCAGCGCCCAGGGCGGTGTTCTTGATCTTCACATCGTGCTCGAACGGTGTGGCCGCCAGCAATTCGATACCCCAGTGGCTGGTGAACATGTAGGCGAAGTTCAAGCCCAGCTGGGTGTCGCTGCTCATGGTCGCCTTGCCGCCCAGGTTGGTCCCGGCCAGCGGGCCCTGGTCAACCTTGACACTGCTGCTGTCCGCTTTCGGGTTGACGGTGATGGCACCGGCGCGAATCAGGATGTCACCCGCTTCGTGAGCGTGGGCAACAGGGGCGACGAGGGCGAGCGCGACAAGCGACGCGCCGAGCAGGGACTTGTTCATGGGAGCTCCAAAGGACGTTATTAATTGCTTGTGTCCAATGGTAAAGATCGTAACGTTCGAGCTTTTGACTCAGCTCAATGAAAGCGCAATCACGGGTTATTCCTGCAACTCGTACACATAGATCTTGTCGGCATCCATCTGGTAGCCGGCGTCGGCCAGTTCACTGCTGGACGGTTTGACCTGCATCTGGCCTTCGATCCAGTACGGTTGATACAACTCGTCGAGCTTCACGCCGACTTCGCTTTTCACATGCACGATCTGGTTCGACGGCGGTGGCGGTACATGGATGCACGCGCCGAAATACGGCACCAGCAGGAACTCCGTGGTGCGACCTTCTTCGCTGACTTCCAGCGGCACGATATAACCCGGCAGGCGGATGTGCTTACCGTCCAGGCTCTGTACGACCGGCGCGTTGGGCAGGTCCTGCTTGGCGGCCGGCGCTGACTCCACCGACAACGCATCGGCCATGCCCGACAAGTCGTGCAGCGGTTTCATGTTGGGGATTTCCGGCGGCGCGTCCGGCGGGATCATCTCCTGCCACGACAGGTCCTTGGGCTGGTCTTCAGCCCACACGGGCAGGGCCACCAGCAGTAACAGTGCGAGCACGACGCGACGCATCAACAGCTTCCTCATAAACGTATCGACAGGCCGTCGGCCAACGATTGCCGGTAGGCGCGCCAGGCCGGCACGCTGCCCATCAGCAGGGCTGCGACGAGAATACCGCCCAACAAAGTCCATTCATATTCGCTCGGCAACGACAGCGGCAGGTCCAGGCCGTAGTTGGCCTGCAAATACCCGCGCGACGCGGCGATGCACACATACAGCAGCCCGACGCCGGCGATCACGCCCGACAATGCCAGGGCAAAGGCTTCGAAGATCAGCAAGGTCGCAATATGCCAGGGCCGCGCGCCCACTGAACGCAGGATTGCCATTTCCCGGCGGCGCTCGTTGAGGCTGGTGAGGATCGCGGTGAGCATGCCGATCAAGCCGGTCAGCACCACGAACAGCGAGATCACGAACAGCGCTTTTTCAGCCGTGCCCATCATGCTCCACAGCTCTTGCAGCGCCACGCCCGGCAGGATCGCCAGCATCGGCTCGCCACGGAACTCGTTGATCTCCCGTTGCAGGGCGAAGGTGGAAATCTTGTTGTTCAAACCGAGCATGAACGCGGTGATGGCTTGTGGCGTCAGGTCCATGTTGCGGGCCTGATCGGCGCTGATCCGACCTTTGCCCTGGGCCGGTACGCCGTTGTGCCAGTCGATGTGAATCGCTTCCATGCCGCCGAGGCTGATATGCAGTGTGCGGTCCACCGGAGTGCCGGTGCGCTTGAGAATGCCGACCACGGTGAACGGCTTGTCATCGTGCTTGACCAGGCTGACCACCGCCACGCCGTGGGCCAGCACCAGCTTGTCGCCGAGCTTGTAATGCAGCGCGTCGGCCACTTCGGCGCCGAGCACCACTTCGAATGGATCGGTGGCGAAGGCGCGACCGCTGGCCAGTTCCAGGTTCTGCCGGCGGCCGTATTGATAGTGTTCGAAATAGGATTCGTTGGTGCCCATCACGCGGTAGCCACGGTGGGAGTCGCCGAGGGAAATCGGGATCGCCCATTTTACCTGCGGGTTGGCCGCGAAGTGTTCGTAGCTGTCCCAGCGAATGTTGTTGGTGGCGTTGCCGATGCGGAACACTGAATACAGCAGCAAATTCACCGAGCCGGAGCGCGCGCCGACGATCAGGTCGGTACCGCTGATGGTGCTGGCGAAGCTGGCGCGGGCTTCGGTGCGTACCCGTTCCACCGCCAGCAACAGGCACACCGACAGGGCGATGGCGAAGGCGGTGAGGATCGCGGTAAAGCGGCGGTTAGCCAGGCTGGCCATGGCTAGTCGAAACAAATACATCTCAAACCTCTGCGGGCGTGGCGGCGCGATTGAGTTCGGCCAGCGACAGGTTGCGGTCGAACAGCGGCGCCAGGCTCTGGTCATGGCTGACGAACAACAGGCTGGCGCCTGCTTCGCGGCATTCGGCGAACAGCAACTGAATGAAGGCTTCCCGGGCGTCGTAGTCCAGGGCCGAGGTCGGCTCGTCGGCGATCACCAGCTCCGGCTGGCCGATCAGCGCACGGGCAGCGGCCACCCGTTGTTGTTGGCCGATGGACAGGGAGTCGGCGCGGCGCTCCAGCAGGCTCTTGTCCTTCAGGCCCAGGTGGGCGAGCAAGGTCGCGGCAGCCTGGTCGACGCTGCCGTGACGCTGGATTGCCCGCTGTGCCCGTAACGTTGAAAAGTGGCAGGGCAATTCGACGTTCTCGCGCACCGAGAGAAACGGCAGCAGGTTGAACTGCTGGAAGATGTAGCCGGTGTGGTCGACCCGGAAACGGTCGCGGGCGCCGGCCGAGAGTTCCGTCAGTTCCTGGCCCAGCAGGCGAATACTGCCGCGGCTGGGCTTTTGCACACCGCCCAACAGGCCGAGCAGGGTGGTCTTGCCACTGCCGCTGGGGCCCTTGAGGAACAGGGTTTCCCCCGGCTCCAGGCGGAACGTGGGGATGTCCAGCAACTGTGGGTGACCGGGCCAATTGAAGCCCAGGTCAGACAGTTCGATAAGTGCTTGGGTCATAGGGAGGTCAGTGGTCTGGCTCGATTTGGATGATGACACCGATCAACTGTAGGAGCTGGCTTGCCTGCGATGGCATCACCGCGGTGTTTCTGGAGCACCGCGGCGTCTGCATCGCAGGCAAGCCAGCTCCTACAGTGTGGTGTTTACATCAGAATTTCAGGGTGGCTGCTGTGGCCGTCGCTTCCACACCCTGCTGGCCGCTCGGGCCAATGAGTTGTACCTGAATTTTCTGGGTGGCGGGGAAGGTCTTGAACACCTGGGTCAGGTCAAGGTTGCTCAGCGCGGTCGGCGTGGCGCAAGTGAACTGGTAGTGAGCGTGGATTTCGCTGTGGTCGTGGTGATGTTCGTGGGCGGCGGCGCCTTTGCCATCGGTGGCGTGGTCGTCATCGTCTTCATCGTGGTCGGCTTCAGGCTTGTCGCCGAACAGCGGGCTGTTCAGTTCCTGGGTGCTGATCACGCAACCGGCGGCCTTGGGCAGGCTGAACAGCACCAAAGGTTGTTCAAGTTGTTTGCGGGCAGCGGCGACCTTGGCTTTATCGGCAGGGGTGGTGGCGAGATGTTCGAAGCCCACCAGGTTCATCGCCGGGCTGTCCAGTTCCAGCTCCAGGGCCTGGCCGTCGAGCACCGCATTGAGGCGACCCACGCCGTGTTCGTGGGCACCGAGGCTGCCGTGCTCGTGATCATGGTCGTGCTCGTCGGCAGCCTGGGCGATGGCCAGTGGCAACAGGGCAAACGGCAAAGCGAGCAGCATACGGCGCATGGTGGAGCTCCCGGACAAAGATGAAAGTTTTGTTATGTGATCTTATAACAATTTTGCGAGGAGTTTGACCGCCTGCTTGGCGTAGCGCAAGACGCGTGGGAGCATGCTCGTCAGAAAAGTGCGGGAGTAAGTGCGATGTTGAGAATTCGTGGAACCGTCGGTGACCTGCCGGTGGACTTGACCCTGGAGCTGGATGACGGCGACTGGGCCCGGCTGGGCGCGCAGTTGCAGGCCAGCAAAACCCCGAGTGCGGAACCGGTAGTGACGCCGGCGGCGGGTAACCTGGACGAGAGCCTGTGGCAGGCCGCCCAGGATTTGCTGCGCAAGGCCGGGCAACTCAACGGCCTGGAATTGCTTGATCAGCTGGAAGGCCTGGCCGGCAGCGCCTCGGCGGGCAAGCGCCTGCTGGTGCGCCTGCGCCATAGCGCCAAGGTCAAGGTAGCCAGCGGCGGGGATACGCCGCTGTACAGTTGGATCGAGTAACGATCAGTAAAGCGCGGCGAACAGCTTGCGGCGGTATACGGTGACCAGCGGGTGATCGTTGCCGAGCAGTTCGAACACCTGCAACAGCGTCTTGTGGGGCAGGCCTTCGCTGTAGCTGCGGTTGCGGATGAACAGCTTGAGCAAGCCATCCAGCGCGGCGTCGTATTGCTGGCGCGCCAGTTGTTGCACGGCCAGTTGGTACACCGCCTCGTCATCCTGCGGGTTTTGCGCCAGGCGGGCTTTCAGGTCTGCGGCGTCCGGCAGGTCGGCGGCCTGGCGCAGGAAAGTGATCTGCGCCTTGGCGCCGGCCAGTGCGGCCTTGTGATCATCGCTCTTGACCGCGTCGAGCACGGTTTGCGCTTCGCCCAGTTCACCGCGCTCGGCCAGGCAGCGTGCGTACAGGATCAGCGCGGCGGCGTTGGTGTTGTCTTCGCCAAGCAGGGTGACCAGCACGGCCTCGGCGTCGGTGATACGGCCTTCGGCAAACAGCGCCTGGGCCTGCTCCAGTGGATCGGCAGCCGCCGGTGGTGGCATCTGCACATGGGGCTCCAGCATCGCGCGCACGGCGGATTCAGGCTGCGCACCGGCAAACCCATCCACTGGCTGGCCATCCTTGAACAGCACCACGGTCGGCAGGCTGCGAATGCCAAAGCGCGAGACCACGTCCGGCTCGGCATCGCAATCGACCTTGGCCAACAGCAACTCACCCTGATAACTCTCGGCAATCTGCGCGAGCATCGGCATCAACGCCTTGCACGGCGCGCACCACTCGGCCCAGAAATCCACCAGCACGGGTTTTTCGAAGGAGTTCTGGATCACCGCCTGATCGAAGGTGGCGGTGGTGGCATCGAAGATGTACGGCGTGGGCTCACTCATGGGGAATCTCGAAGAAAGCAGGAATGGGGCAACTATAAAGACTGGAGGAGGCGACCGGAAGCTATGCCGCGATTAAGCGCGTACAGGATGCCAGAAAGGGTCTTGGTACCAGTCTTGAGGAAAACCCATCGCTTTGAGGCTGACATCGGGAAAGTCTTCAGTCAGTTGATGCAGGCGCCGGTCCCAATGAGCGTGTGGACACACTTTATGCATTAGGTGATTAAGGATGCAGAGTGCTGCGAACATACGGGCATGAGTGCCCGGATGAACAAAGTGCCTGGGCCATGGGAAGTTGGCTTTTTTGGGCAGTTCTGGGCGAATGCCCAATTCTCGATTCCACATTCGCGCATGGTGTGCGCAGATGTTACGAATAGTGGTCAGGGTGTGCAGCCAGGACTGCATCAAAGGGGCGGGGAGTTCCAGGCGTCTGGCGATAGCCTTCTTGTCTGAATCCCTGGCCAAGCCTTTGTAGAGATGGGACAGGTCGCCGAGTGTGAGTTCTTCCAGCATTGCCCAGCCGGGCATGAGTGGTGGTTGGTCGTAGGTGGTGGGGTAGTGTCGGGCGTAACTCTCTTTTGCTCTCTGGCGTTTGAGATGGGCTTTGCGACCGCTTTCGGCTTGCAACCGATCTATTCGCAGGCATTCGCGCTCATAGTCTCGGATAGCGGCACATTGCTTGGACTGCAATGTTGCGAGTAGGCGTTGGTGGTCAAATGCCTGTTGAAACATTCCGATATCGGTATACCAATGGCTGCCATAGTTGGGCCCCATATGGTTACTGATCATCGAGCGGGTCGCTATTTCCACGCGTTCAATGGCATCCATGCTCAACAATCGAAGCCTGCGGTCAAAGTCGTAGAGTCGAGTTAACTGACGAAAACCTGTGCCATCGCGAAATCGATGATCGACATCCCCCGATTGCTGAAAAGGGCGCATGTAGGGGCTCAATCGGAAAAAACTGACGGACTGCAAGAAACACTGCGCACGAGCTTCATCTTGAATGAGCAAGCCACGTTGTTTGAGCAGTTCTATCTGGGAGGGGACATCAATGGCAGGTTTGTCGAACGTTCTCATGCCCAAAAAACGCCAGGCATAAAAAACCCGCACAATTTGTGCTTAGTCACTTGCGCGACCAGAGGCATGGCGGGTGTATTGCGGCAAAGATTAGGCAGTAGCGGTAACGTTTGCAAGCTTTTTGAGCAAGAGGCGACGGATGCAAATCGGGGGTTTGGCATACCGTTTGGTCGTCCAGGTAGCGTGCGAGAGGCGGCCATTTTCCACGCTACGCTGAAGACTGTCTTAGCCCATCTGTTACTGGAGATTTGCGGGTTTGATAGGCGCGACTATCGCCGCGAATGGTACAGGCTCACCTTGCGAAACTCCCACGGCTCGGCCAGGTCGGGCAGTGTCAGGGCGTCGAGGATACCCAGGCGCTGATACTCCGGGTGCTGGAAGTCCCGAACCCGGGAATCGGCGACCAGCGCTTCGCGGCCGCGTGTCAGGAATTGATCCAGCAGCGGCAGGTTCGCCCGGTCGTACAGCACATCGGCGACCAGGATCAGGTCAAACCGGTCGGCTTCGGTGAAGAAGTCTTCTGAATAGCCCAGTGTTACGCCGTTGAGTTCGGCATTCGCCCGGCAGGCAGCCAGGGCCAGCGGATCCAGGTCGCACGCCACCACTTCCAGCGCTCCGGCCTTTACCGCGGCAATCCCGGCAACACCCGAACCTGCGCCGAAATCCAGCACCCGCTTACCCGCGACCCACTCGGGGTTGGCCGCCAGGTATCGCGCCAGCGCCAGGCCACTGGCCCAGCAAAAGCTCCAGTACGGCGGCTCATGCAGGATGCGCCGGGTTTCTTCGGGGCTGAAGGCGCGGTCCATGTTGTCGGCGTCCAGTAACCACAGCGACAACTCGGTGCCCGGCAGCGGGCAGGGCACCAGTTGGGCGTCGCCGATCAGTTCGCTCAGTGCGCGTTGCAGGCCCAGCGGTGGCGTCATGGTGCGGGAACGAGTTGCAGCGGCCCGGTGGTCTGGGTGATCGCCTGGGTGATGCGCACCGGCGGCAGGTGCAGGATCAACTGGCCGGACTGGCTGGCGCGACCACGCAATTCAACGCGCCCGCCCGCCGGGAACGCTTGCGGGTTGAAGCGCAGGCGGAAGGCCAGGGGCTTGTTGTTGCCGATCAGCACGCTGCTTGCCAGCAGTTGTTGCGGGCGCGAACGGTCGTCGATCACCAGCAGCGCCAGTTCGACTTCCGCACCCGCCGGTATACCGTTCAATTGGCCGCTGACTTCACGCTGATAAGCGGGCAACGGGCCGAGATCTTCTTCCACACCCGGCAGTTTTTTCTCTTGTTGCGGTGCCGGAGCCGGCGCCGCAGGTTTTGGGGCATGGCTGCTGCAGGCGACCAGAAAACCGAGCAACGTGAGCAAAACAAGTGGTCGTAACTGCATGTACGGCTCCAGAAAGGACAAAATCCGTGGCTTAAAAAATATGAAACATAATAGTCAGCCTATATACCGTAAAGGCTATGGCTTGTCTTGCCACAGGGATGCGCTACCATGGCCCTCCCATTTTTTGTTGCCTGCCACCATGCACTGTCCCTTCTGCGGTGCCAACGACACCAAGGTCATTGACTCGCGTCTGGTCGCCGAGGGCGAACAGGTGCGTCGCCGGCGTGAATGCCTGGCCTCTGGCTGCGGTGAACGTTTCACCACCTTCGAAACCGCCGAACTGGTATTGCCACGTCTGATCAAGACCGACGGCAGTCGCCAGCCTTTCGACGAAGAAAAACTGCGCGCCGGAATGCAGCGCGCCCTGGAAAAACGCCCGGTGAGTGTCGAGCGGCTGGAAGCGGCACTGGTGCATATCAAGCACAAGCTGCGCGCCACCGGCGAGCGCGAAGTCAAATCCCTGGTGGTTGGAGAACTGGTGATGGGCGAGCTGCAAAAGCTCGACGAAGTCGCCTATATCCGTTTCGCCTCGGTGTATCGACGCTTCCAGGACCTCAACGAGTTCCGCGAAGAGATCGACCGCCTGGCCCGTGAGCCGGTAAAAGAATGAACCCACCTTCGGCAGAACAAGCGGTACTCGACGCCCATTACATGGCCCGTGCCCTGGAACTGGCGCGCAAGGGCCTGTACACCACCCACCCCAACCCCCGGGTTGGCTGCGTGATCGTGCGTGACGGGCAGGTTGTCGGCGAAGGCTGGCACGTGCGCACCGGCGAACCCCATGCGGAAGTCCACGCCCTGCGGGCTGCGGGCGACAAAGCCCGGGGCGCCACGGCCTACGTGACCCTTGAACCGTGCAGCCACCACGGGCACACACCGCCCTGCGCCGATGCCTTGGTGAATGCCGGCCTGGCCCGTGTGGTGGCAGCGATGCAGGACCCGAATCCGGAAGTCGCCGGGCGTGGCATGCGCCGCCTGGCCCAGGCCGGGATCGAGACCCACAGCGGCTTGCTGGAAAACGAAGCGCGGGCGCTTAACCCGGGCTTTCTCAAGCGCATGGAGCATGGCCTGCCGTTTGTGCGGGTCAAGTTGGCCATGAGCCTGGACGGTCGCACCGCCATGGCCAACGGCGAAAGCCAATGGATCACCGGCCCGGCCGCGCGTGCCGCTGTGCAGCGCCTGCGTGCCCAGGCCAGTGTGGTGCTGACCGGCGCCGACACGGTGCTGGCCGATGGTGCTCGCCTGACCGTGCGCGCCGCCGAACTGGGCCTGGATGAAGAAACCACCGCCCTGGCGATGTCCCGTCCGCCGCTGCGTGTGCTGATCGACGGCCGCCTGCGGGTGCCGCTGAATGCGCCGTTCTTCAAGGCTGGCCCCGCGCTGGTCATCACCTGCGTGACGCCGGACAACCAGTACCCCACAGGCCCCGAGTGCCTGGTGGTGCCGGGTGTCGACGGCCAGGTCGACCTGCGTTCCGCGCTGGTGGCCCTGGCGGCCCGTGGTGTCAACGAAGTGTTGGTGGAAGCCGGCCCAAGCCTGGCGGGTGCCTTCGCCCAGCAAGGGCTGGTGGACGAGTACGTGATATTCGTCGCCGGCAAGTTTCTTGGCTCTGCCGCCCGGCCTTTGCTGGACTGGCCGCTTGAGAAACTGGCCGACGCCCCCCAACTCAAGATCACTGAAATGCGCGCTGTTGGCGATGACTGGAGAGTCACTGCCATCCCTCTGCCATCAGCGAGCGTATAATTCCCGGCCTGCGCCACGTCTTCAGGAGAACGGCATGTTCACCGGCATTATCGAATCCATCGGCAGCATCCGTGCAATGACCCCAAAAGGCGGCGATGTACGCCTGCTGGTTGAAACCGGCAAGCTCGACCTGAGCGACGTCAAACTGGGCGACAGCATCGCCGTCAGCGGTGTGTGCCTGACCGTCATCGAATTGCCTGGCAACGGCTTTGCCGCCGATGTCAGCCGGGAAACCCTGGACTGCACCGCGATGAACGACCTCAAGAGCGGCAGCCCGGTGAACCTGGAAAAAGCCCTGACCCCGACCACCCGTCTCGGTGGGCACCTGGTCAGCGGCCACGTCGACGGGGTCGGCGAAGTGGTTGCCCGCAGCGAAAACGCGCGTGCCGTGGAATTTCGCATTCGCGCACCGAAAGAGCTGGCCAAGTACATCGCCCACAAAGGCTCGATCACCGTCGACGGCACGAGCCTGACGGTGAACGCCGTGAATGGCGCCGAATTTGAACTGACCATCATTCCCCACACCCTGAGCGAAACCATCATGGCGTCGTACCAGCCGGGTCGCCGGGTGAACCTGGAAGTGGACTTGCTTGCCCGTTACCTGGAGCGCCTGTTGTTGGGCGATAAGGCCGCAGAGTCTGACTCTCTTCAAGGGCCCGCCGGGAACATCACTGAAAGTTTTTTAGCCGCTAACGGCTACCTTAAATCCTGACCCAAGGGGGTGCCGCGTGGCGCTCAACAGCATCGAAGAACTGGTTGAAGACATCCGCCAAGGCAAGATGGTTATCCTCATGGATGACGAAGACCGCGAGAACGAAGGCGACCTGATCATGGCCGCCGAGTGCTGCCAGCCGGAACACATCAACTTCATGGCCAAGCACGCCCGTGGCCTGATCTGCATGCCGATGAGCCGCGAGCGCTGCGAGTTGTTGAAGCTGCCGTTGATGGCGCCGCGCAATGGTTCCGGGTTTGGCACCAAGTTCACCGTGTCCATCGAAGCCACTACCGGTGTCACCACCGGTATCTCCGCTGCTGACCGCGCCCGCACCGTACAAGCCGCTGCCGCGAAAGACGCCAAGGCCGAAGATATCGTCAGCCCTGGCCACATCTTCCCGCTGATGGCCCAGCCGGGTGGCACCCTGGCTCGCGCCGGCCACACCGAAGCGGCCTGCGACCTGGCGCGCATGGCCGGTTTCGAGCCGAGCGGTGTGATCTGCGAAGTGATGAACGACGACGGCACCATGTCCCGTCGCGCCGAGCTGGAAGAATTTGCCGCGCTGCACAACATCAAGATCGGCACCATTGCCGACCTGATCCACTACCGGATGATCCACGAACGTACCGTTCAGCGGATTGCCGAGCAGCCGCTGGACAGCGAACTGGGCCAGTTCAACCTGGTGACCTATCGCGATTCCGTGGAAGGCGACGTGCACATGGCCCTGACCCTGGGCACCATCTGCGCTGAAGAGCCGACCCTGGTGCGGGTGCACAACATGGACCCGCTGCGGGACCTGCTGATGGTCAAGCAGCCGGGGCGCTGGAGCCTGCGGGCCGCGATGTCCGCGGTGTCCGAGGCCGGCAGCGGTGTTGTATTGCTGCTGGGCCATCCGCTGGATGGCGACGTGCTGCTGGCGCATATCCGCGAAACCGCCGACCACGCGCCGGTGAAAAAACCGACCACCTACAGCATCGTCGGGGCCGGTTCGCAGATCCTGCGGGACCTGGGCGTGCGCAAAATGCGCCTGATGAGTGCGCCAATGAAATTTAATGCCATATCCGGTTTCGACCTGGAAGTAGTAGAATACGTGCCCTCCGAATAAAGGCCGGCGTTGTTTGCCCCTTGTTCGCGGTTCAAATATCACTGAGGGGCGCGCACTAAGCGCGTCCCGGCTCTTTAAGAGATTTGTCGAATGACCCTGAAGACCATCGAAGGTACCTTCATCGCCCCCAAAGGCCGCTATGCCCTGGTGGTTGGCCGCTTCAACAGCTTCGTGGTTGAAAGCCTGGTAAGCGGTGCCGTGGATGCCCTGGTTCGCCACGGTGTGAGCGAAAGCGACATCACTATCATCCGCGCTCCTGGCGCCTTCGAAATTCCACTGGTTGCGCAGAAAGTTGCACAGCAGGGTGAATACGCGGCGATCATCGCCCTGGGCGCGGTCATTCGTGGCGGCACTCCGCACTTCGAATACGTGGCTGGCGAATGCACCAAGGGCCTGGCCCAGGTGTCCATGGAGTTCGGCGTGCCGGTCGCCTTTGGCGTGCTGACCGTTGATTCCATCGAACAAGCCATCGAGCGTTCCGGCACCAAGGCCGGCAACAAAGGTGCTGAAGCTGCCCTGTCCGCCCTGGAAATGGTCAGCCTGCTGGCGCAGTTGGAGGCCAAGTGATTAGCGACGACAGCGATCAGTTCAACCCCCAGGACCCGCGCCCGGCAGACGCCGGCAAGCCATCGAAAAGCGAAAAGCGTCGTTCGGCCCGCCAGCTCGCGACCCAGGCTTTGTACCAGCGCCACATGGCGAAAACCTCGCTGAACGAAATCGAGGCGCAGTTTCGCGTCGACAACGATTTCAGCGCGGCCGATGCCAGCTACTTCCACGACATCCTGCACGGTGTTCCGGCCAACTTGGCGGAGATCGACGCTGCACTGACGCCGTGCCTGGACCTGGCGATCGAAGAGCTGGACCCGGTTGAACTGGCCGTACTGCGCCTGTCCACCTGGGAACTGCTCAAGCGCGTCGACGTGCCTTACCGCGTTGTGATCAACGAAGGGATCGAACTGGCGAAAGTCTACGGTTCCACCGACGGTCACAAGTTCGTCAACGGCGTGCTCGACAAGCTGGCCCCGCGCCTGCGTGAAGCCGAAGTGAAGGCGTACAAGCGCTAACTGGCGCTTGCTGACGCAATGGGCGAGTTTGAGCTGATCCGCAACTACTTCGCCGCCGCGCCCTGTGCGCAGGGCGGCGAAGGCATTGCACTGGGGATTGGCGACGACTGCGCCTTGCTGGCTGTTCCTCCCGGGGAACAGCTGGCGATTTCTACCGATACCCTGGTGGCCGGCGTGCATTTTGCCGACCCCTGCGATCCGTTTCTGCTCGGCCAGCGCTCGCTGGCCGTGGCAGTCAGCGATCTGGCGGCCATGGGCGCCAATCCCCTCGCGTTTACCCTTGCCCTCACCACCCCGACGGTTGATGCCGATTGGCTGCAACGCTATGCCCAGGGCTTGAACGCCATGGCGCAGGGTTGTGGCGTGGTTCTGGTAGGTGGCGACACCACCCGTGGGCCGCTGAGCCTGACCATGACCGTGTTTGGCCGGGTGCCGGCGGGCCAGGCCTTGACCCGCAGCGGCGCGCGGCCTGGCGACTTGCTGTGTGTGGGCGGTGAGCTGGGTAACGCAGCGGGCGCCTTGCCGCTGGTGCTGGGGCAGCGCACGGCGGAGGCGGCTATCGTCGAGCCACTGCTGGCCCATTACTGGTCGCCGCAACCGCAGTTGGCGCTGGGCTTGGCGTTGCGGGGCAAGGCCACGTCTGCCATGGATATTTCCGACGGCCTTTTAGCTGATTGCGGGCATATCGCCAAGGCGTCGGCTGTCAGCTTGTTGATCGAGCAGCAAAAACTGCCGTTGTCCGCCGCCTTGCTTGCGTTCGTCGGTGAGGCGGATGCCCGGGTGGCCGCGTTGAGCGGGGGGGACGACTACGTACTGGCGTTCACCTTGCCGCCCGCCGAACTGGCGCCGCTGTTGGCCGCCGGTGTGCCGGTCCATGTAATCGGCCGGGTCGAGGCGGGGCAGGGCGTTACCGTGCTGGATGCGTCTGGCCAGGACGTCACGCCGGCCATTCGTGGCTATCAACATTTCTGAAAGGCATAGAACCAAGCTGAAGGCCAATCGAACCTATTGATCTTTATCAGCGATAATTCAGCTTAAGCGTCTGTAGGAACCTACTGTTACAATCCCTCCCCTGTGAAATCTGAAATCAGGAGCACAAGGTGCCCGTCGTTTTCGTCGCCGCTTCCAAGCTGCCAACCCCTTTTGCCACGTTCACCATGAATGGCTTTCTTGAAGAAGCCACCGGGCGCGAACACGTTGTTCTCAGCCTCGGTGACGTGGCGGACGGTGCCCCGGTCCTCGGCCGCGTGCACTCCGAGTGCCTGACCGGCGATGCGCTGTTCAGCCAGCGCTGTGACTGCGGCTCGCAACTGGAAGCCGCCCTGCAGGCCATCGCCCGCGAAGGCCGTGGCGTGTTGCTGTACCTGCGTCAGGAAGGCCGTGGCATTGGCCTGCTGAACAAGATCCGCGCCTATGAGCTGCAAGATGGCGGCGCCGACACTGTGGAAGCCAACGAGCGCCTCGGTTTTGCCGCTGACCAGCGCGACTATGGGATCTGCCTGCCGATGCTCCAGCACCTGGGCGTCAAATCCCTGCGGCTGATGACCAACAACCCGCGCAAGGTCAAAGCCTTGACCGACATGGGCATCACCGTCGCCGAGCGCGTGCCGCTGCACACCGGCCACAACCCGCACAACAAGCTCTACCTGGCCACCAAGGCCAGCAAGCTCGACCACATGATGGGCAACGAGCACCAGGGCGAGGCCGACCGGGCGTGACGCGCGGCCAGGTCAAGCGGCGACTGTCGTTTAACTGGTGGCAATACCTGGCGTTGGCGTTGGTGCCGTTGTTTGTGATCAACCTGGTGTTTGGCAAGGCCGAGCCCTTGCTGCCGGTGCTGGCGATGCCGTTTTTTATCGCCGGCGTAGCCTCGATGTTTGTCAGCCTGCGTTACTTCCACGGCTATAAACACGCGCTGATCGCCACCGGCAAAGCCCTCGATACCCCTGAAGAGCCGGCTGCCTGGATCACCCTCGCGGCCCGCCGTCGTGTGGCGTTGCTGGTGGCTGCACTGCCGGCCTGGGTCGGCGCGCTGGCGGTGTTTGTCGGGCTGGAAGCGGTGCCGCTGTTTCTGTTGGCATTGTCGACCCTGGTGCTGTTCTATCTCTACCGCATCCCGCGCCAGTTGGGTTGATGCGCGGCTGGCTGGCGGTGTTGTTGCTGGCAGTCGCGGCCCAGGCTGCGGCGGTTGAGCGGGTGGTCAGCCTTGCGCCTTCCTTGTCTGAAATCGTCGTTGAGCTGGGTGCGGCCGAGTTACTGGTGGGCTTGCTGGATGGCGGCGAGCGGCCACAGGCGTTGGCGAACGTGCCGTCTGTGGGCAACTACGGGCAGTTGGACATGGAGCGGCTGCTCAGCCTCAAGCCCGACCTGATCCTGCTTTGGCCCGGCAGCGTCGGCCCGGGCCAGCGTGAACAGCTGCAACGCCTGAACATCCCGGTATTTGTCGCCGAACCCCACAGCCTCGAACAACTCACCTCACAGGTCGAAACCATTGCCCGGCAACTCGGGCGGGATGACGCCGGCCGGCAATTGGCCGCGCAGTTGCGTCAGCGCTTGGCCGAATTGCGCTCGCGCTATCACCGGGCCGAGCCGTTGCGGGTGTTTTATCAGGTGTGGAACCAGCCGCTGTACACCGTGGGTGGCGGGCAGATCATCAGCGATGCGCTGAGTGTGTGCGGCGCGCGCAATGTGTTCGATGACCTGAAATTACCGGCACCGCAGGTCAGCATTGAGTCGGTGTTGCAGCGTAATCCCGAGGTGATTCTGGCGGGCGATCAAGCGCAGCTGGATGCCTGGAAGGCCTGGCCCCAGGTGGCGGCGGTAGCGAACGGGCATTTGCTGCTGGTGCCTGACAAGGGCCTGGAACGGCCCAGCGGGCAGATGCTGGAAGCGGTGGCGCGGTTGTGTCAGGTTCTTGCTCCGGGGCTGTGAGACCGCTATCGCAGGCAAGCCAGCTCCCACATTTGGCCGAGTCGTCTGGATAAGCACGGTCCCCTGTGGGAGCCGGGCTTGCCCGCGATGAGGCCGGTGCAGACGACTTAGAGTTCCGGCGTCCAGGTCACCCCGAACATCAGTGCCCGGCCTTCTTCCCGATAGCCATATTGCTGGCCTTGATACTGATACAGCGCCCGGCTGTAGTCCTTGTTCAGCAGGTTATCGAGCTTCATTTCCAGCGTGACTTCATGGTTCACCGCCCAACTGCCCCGTAGCCCCAGCAAGCCATACCCGCCCAGGCGTTGCTGGTTCGCCGCATCGTCGTAGCTGCTGCTGACCGCTTGCCAGCTGGCGCCGACGCCGAATTGATCGAATTGGCGATCCAGGTCCAGGCTCAGGGTGCGCCGGGCTCGACGCGCCAGTGTGCGCCCGGTGTCGCGGTCGCGTGGGTCGATCAATGCAACGGCGAGGCTGCTTTGCCAGCCGAACAGTTCTTGCTTGAGCGCCGCCTCGAAGCCGTTGATGCGTGCGGCGCTGACGTTTTGCGGGCCGTTGCTGGCAAACACGATCGCATCCTGAATATCGGTGCGGTACAGCGAGGCTTCCAGTCGGCTGCTGTCGCTGAGCTGGCTGCGCCATTGCACTTCGTAGCTTTTCGATGTCTCGGGCTTGAGGTTCGGGTTACTGTTTTTGAAGCCGAATTCGTCCGGGTAGTAGAGGTCGTTGAACGTAGGCGCGCGGAAGCCTTCGCTGTAGCTCAGCAACAGATCATTGTCCGGGTTCAGCGGCAGGGTGAAGGTGCCGCTCCAACTGTTGTGGCCGCCGAACTGTTGGTTATCGTCGCGACGCAGGCCCAGTTCGGTGGAAAAGGACTGGGCTTGAAAACGGTGCTGGATAAACGCCGCTCGATTCCAGCGACTGTCTTCGGCGAACGCTGTGCTGCTGTTGACCTGGTCCTCGTACCAGTCGCCGCCCAGTATCAGGCTGTTCTGCTCATTGAGGGTCAGGTCGTTCTGCCAATTCAGTGAGTTGCGGTAAGTGTTGAACACGCTGCGTTCGGTGCTGAGCTTGTCCCGGGTTTCTTCGCGGTTTTCG
This sequence comes from Pseudomonas sp. E6002, assembly GCF_013385565.1. Classification (NCBI taxonomy): domain Bacteria; kingdom Pseudomonadati; phylum Pseudomonadota; class Gammaproteobacteria; order Pseudomonadales; family Pseudomonadaceae; genus Pseudomonas; species Pseudomonas sp. E6002. The sequence goes on from NZ_JACAPT010000029.1 coordinate 79,391, forward strand.
CTGTGGCCCGCTTCCAGCCGGGACTTCCACGTGTCATTGATACGCGCGTCAACATAGGTGCTGACACTGCTCACGGTGAAGTGGGTGTAGGGCTTTTGCTGGAAGCTTTGGAAGGTGGTCGAATCGAAGCGACCGAACGGGTTGTCGAATTCGCTTTTGCCGCGGTTATCCAGCACGTTCACACCCGCTTCGAGGTCATCGTTGAAGGCATGGCTCAGGCTGAAACTGATGGCCTGGTTGCGATAGGCGTCATGGTCACGGTCGCTGGGATAGGAGTCGTACGTGCGATTGATTCCGGCCGTGTCATCCAGGCTGGCGCCGAGGTTGAAGCGGGTTTGCGCATCGCCGCCGGACAAGCCCAGGCTGCGTTCCCACGTCTGGTTGCTGCCAAATCCCACATGCAGGCGGGGTTGCAGGCCGGACTCGTTACCACGCCGGGTGAAAATCTGGATCACCCCGCCAATCGCATCGCTGCCGTAGATCACCGAGCGCGAACCACGCAGGACTTCCACGCGTTCGATCTGCTGGATGTTCAGGTGCTGCAGGTTGCTGTCGCCGGAAGTCGAGTTGCCGATGCGCTGGCCGTCGACCAGCACCAGGCTCTGGGCCGACTTGGTGCCACGAATGTAAACGCTTGCCAGGCTGCCACGGCCACCGGCCTGTGAAACCTGCACGCCGGGCACGCGGCTGAGCAAGTCGGTCACGCTGGTGGGTTGCAGGCGGTCGATGTCGTCGCGGGTGAAGACGGTGTTGGCGGCGCTGCTGTCGTTGCGCGCCTGGACCTGGCGGTTGGCGCTGATCACCACGTCGGGCAGCTTGAGGGCTTGGTCGCGTTCGAAACTGTCGGCGAGCAGGTCGGTGGCGGGCAGTAACAGAAGGGGCAGGGCAAGGCGAAGGCGGTTCATGGGCTGTCCGTAGCATTTGAAGTTGGCATAAAACAAATGTGGGAGCGGGCTTGTTCGCGAAGGCGCAGTGTCAGTCAATGCATCTGTCGACTGACCCAGCGCTTTCGCGAGCAAGCCCGCTCCCACATTTTTAATCGCGTTTCTACAGGCCCAGCAGGGCCATGCGCTGACGAACCGAAGCTTCAATCCCGGATTCATCCAGCCCGCACTCGGCCAGCATCTGCGCCGGCTTGGCATGCTCGACATACACATCCGGCAGGCCCAGGTGCAGCACGGACTTGAGGATATTCTCCCGCGCCAGAAACTCACTGACTGCCGCACCGGCGCCGCCCATGACGGCGTTTTCTTCGATGGTCACCAGCAGCTCATGGCTGCCGGCGATCTCGCGCACCAAGGCCTCGTCCAGTGGCTTGACGAAACGCATGTCTACCACCGTGGCGTCGATCTTCTCGGCCACTTTCAAGGCTTCAGCCAATTGCACGCCGAACACCAGCAAGGCAACCCCGCTGCCCTGGCGGCGGACGATACCCTTGCCGATTTCGATAGGCTCAAGGTCCTTTTCGATCACTGCATTCGGACCATTCCCCCGCGGATAGCGCACAGCCGCCGGGCCGTTGTACAGGTGGCCGGTGCTGAGCATCTTGCGCAGTTCGTTCTCGTCGCTCGGGGTCATCACCAGCATGCCGGGGATGCAGCGCAGGTACGAGAGGTCGAAGCTGCCGGCATGGGTCGGGCCGTCTTCGCCCACCAGGCCCGCACGGTCGATGGCGAACAGCACGTCGAGGTTCTGCACCGCGACGTCATGAATCAACTGGTCATAACCGCGTTGCAGGAACGTAGAGTAGATCGCGACTACCGGCTTGGCGCCTTCACAGGCCATGCCCGCGGCGAAGGTCACCGCGTGTTGCTCGGCGATGGCCACGTCGAAATAGCGCAGCGGGAAACGCTCGCTGAACGCCACCAGGTCGGAACCTTCCTTCATCGCCGGGGTGATGCCCACCAGGCGCGGGTCGGCGGCGGCCATGTCACACAGCCATTCGCCGAACACACCGGAATACTTTGGCCCGCTGGGCTTCTTCGGCGCGGCGGCCGGGGCGTTCAGCGGTTCCAGCTTAGTGATCGCGTGGTAACCAATCGGGTCGACTTCCGCCGGGGCGAAGCCTTTGCCTTTCTTGGTCACGATATGCAGGAACTGCGGGCCTTTAAGGTCACGCATGTTGCGCAGGGTGGCGATCAGGGTTGGCAGGTCATGGCCGTCGATCGGGCCGATGTAGTTCCAACCCAACTCTTCGAACAGGGTGCCGGGAACCAGCATGCCCTTGGCATATTCTTCGGTACGACGGGCAATTTCCCACGCGCCGGGCAGACGCGAGAGCACCTTCTTGCTGCCTTCACGCATGCTTGCGTAGGTGCGGCTGGAAAGGATTTTTGCCAGGTAATTCGACAGGCCACCGACATTGCGCGAGATCGACATGTCGTTGTCGTTGAGGATCACCAGCATGTTGGCGTCCACTTCCGGCGCGTGGTTCAGCGCCTCGAAGGCCATGCCGGCGGTCAACGCGCCATCACCGATCACCGCAATCGCCTTGCGATCGCTGTTTTGCAGGCGGGCGGCAATGGCCATGCCCAGCGCTGCACTGATAGAGGTGCTGGAGTGGCCGACGCCAAAGGTGTCGTACTCGCTCTCGGAGCGGCGCGGGAAGGCGGCGATGCCATCCTTCTGGCGCAGTGTGGCCATGCGCTCGCGGCGTCCGGTGAGAATCTTGTGCGGATAGGCCTGATGACCCACGTCCCACACCAGCCGGTCGTCCGGAGTGTCGAATACGTAATGCAGCGCAATGGTCAGCTCGATGACGCCCAGGCCGGCACCGAAATGCCCACCGGTCTGGCCGACCGTGTAGAGCAATTCCAGGCGCAACTCATCGGCCAGGGTTTCCAGCTCGGCTTCACCCAGGCGGCGCAGGCCGGCTGGCGTGTTGGCACGGTCCAGCAGGGGCGTGGCCGGGCGCTTGCGGGGAATCTCTTGAAACGTCGTGGGCATCAGGCGAATCGTTATAGGTATAGAAGAGGCGGCAGTTTACCTCAAGCATCGCAAACTGCCCACGCAGAGCGCCGAACTTGGCTGATATGCGGTGGAAAAGGCCGCTGTTGTCAGTGGCGACGTTCGACGATATACCGCGCCAGGTCACGCAGTGGCTCGGCAGCCGCGTCGAAAGGTCGCAGGGCATCCAGGGCCTGGTCCCGCAGCTCCAGGGCGTACGCCTTGGCGGCTTCCAGCCCGAGAAGCGAAGGATAAGTCGGCTTGTCCCGTGCGATATCAGCACCCTGGCGCTTGCCGAGGGTCGCGGTATCGCTTTCAACGTCGAGAATATCGTCCTGCACCTGGAACGCCAGGCCGATGGCCCGCGCGTAGGTTTGCAGCGCCGCCAGTTGCGCAGCTTCGGCACGGCCACTGGCCAGGGCGCCGAGGTGCACGGCGGCCTCGATCAGCGCGCCGGTCTTGTGGCGGTGCATGTATTCCAGGGCTTGTTGATCGAGCTTCAAACCGACCGAGCCCAGGTCAATCGCCTGGCCGCCGACCATGCCGGCAGGCCCTGCGGCCAGCGCCAGCGCGGTAACCATGCGCAGACGGATCTCGGCGTTGACGCTGCTCAGGCGCGGGTCCAGCAAGGCGCTGAACGCCAGGCTTTGCAGGCCGTCACCGGCGAGAATCGCGCAGGCTTCATCAAAGGCTTTATGGGTAGTGGGCTGGCCGCGACGCAGATCGTCGTCGTCCATCGCCGGCAAATCGTCGTGTACCAGGGAGTAAGCGTGGATCAACTCCACGGCACAGGCGGCGCCGTTGGCTTCCTCCGGCTGGGCGCCGAGGGCTTCACAGGCCGCATAGGCGAGCAACGGGCGAACCCGCTTGCCACCGTTCATCACGCTGTAGCGCATGGCCTCATACAGGCGGTTCAGCTCAGGGCTGGGCGCGACAAACAGCGGATCCAGCGCAGCATTGACCCGGGCCTGGCTGCCGGCCTGATAAGCGTCGATCATTCAGGCTGTTCCGCATCGAAAGGTTCTTCGGCCAACTCCCCATCGCGTTCCAGCAACACCTGGACCTTCTGCTCCGCCTGCGCCAGGGCGCTCTGGCAGTCGCGGGTCAGGCCGATGCCTTGCTCGAATGCGGTCAACGAGTCTTCCAGCGACAACTCGCCGTTCTCCATCCGCTCGACCAGGGTTTGCAGGTCGGCGAGGGATTGTTCGAAATCGAGTGCAACTTTTTTGCGGGCCATGGCGGCTATTCCGGTAGACGGTAAACCGGCGCGACACTAGCAGACATGGGGGATTGGGGCAAATGAGTGGGGGGATTTGCCTTGTAAATCAATCGCCTTGGGTGTTGATTTGATAGCGGGTGCTGCGGCCGCCGCCGGGTAGCCGAACCAGGCAGTTTTTTTCCAGAAGATCGGCCAGATGTCGGGTCGCCGTGGCCTTGGACACTTTGGCCACTGCCTGATACTGGGCGGCGCTGATCCCGTGCTCAAAGCCCTTTTCGCCACCGTCGAGCAGGCGATTCAAGACTTTGGTCTGTTCGGCGCTGAGTGCGTGGTCCCGATGCTGCTGCCAGAAGCGGGTTTTGCCCAGCACCCGGTCAATCCGCACCATGGCCTGCTGCAAGCTACGAAGCAGCGTTTGCAGGAACCACTCAAGCCAATCGGTGATATCCAGCGTGGCCTTTTGACTGGTTTCCAGTGCACGGTAATAGCCCGCCCGGTCTTCAAGGATGCTCGCCGACATCGCGTAGAAGCGGATCGCTTGATGCTCTGCCTGGGCAAGCGCGAGGTCGGTAATCGCCCGCGTCAGACGACCATTACCATCATCGAAGGGATGCAGGGTGACGAACCAGAAATGCGCCAGGCCTGCGCGCAGCAATGGGTCAAGGGCCGCATGATGGCGACTGGCTTCAAACCATTCGATGAAATCGTCCAGCGACTGCTCTAGCCCTTGGCGGGGTGGGGCCTCGAAATGCACAGTGGGTCGGTCCAGTCGTCCCGACACAACCTGCATGGGCTCATCCCCCCTTAGCGCGCCTACGTTCAAGCCGTGGGTGGAAAAGCGGGCCTCCTCGGCGGGAAACAACCACCGATGCCAGTTAAATAGACGGGTGAGGGTAAACGGTTGAGCAAACTGTTGCGTGGCGTCCAGCATCAAGTCAGCCAGACCCTCGCTGCGTCTGCTCACTGAGCCGTCTTGCAATAGCTCCAGGCCCAGGCGCCGGGCCAAAGAGGAACGTACCGAGCCCACATTCAACTGCTCACCCTCGATTGCCGAGGAGGTCAGAATGTTTTGCAGCAACGCATCCAGTTCATTCTCCGAACTCTGTGCCTGGCTGACCGAACCGAGCATGCCCAGCAACTTTCCTTGCGCCTGCGTGCACTCGCGCAACAACGCTGCGAGGCGCTCTGGTTGCCAGTGAAAGTGCGGCCAGTCCGGTTGTTGCCAGATCCAGTTCGGGTGATCCATGGAGGCATGCTCGGTATGTGAGCCGAATAGAAGGCTTATTCGGCTCATTTGGTGAGCCGATTGTGTGAGCTATTCGGCTCACTGTCCAGTCAGATGCGCACATCAGGTACAGCGCCGCCTCATCACTGGCCAGCAGGATCGCCTGTTCCATAACCTTTGGCGCAGTACTCGCCAGCTCCATTGATTCGCTGGCTGTCGCCCCCAGGCTTTCAAACAGCTTGCCGGCGTCCTTGAAGATCTCCTGCGCTTGCTTGATGGCGTCCCACACGCCGGTAATCGCCGTCCAACTTCCCGCCAGCACGCCATTGCCAATCGCGCTCGAAGTGGACCTTTCCCAGTGCGGCCGGAAACCACTCCATTTTTTGCGAAGCTTTTTCTGTTCCGAGCCGCTGCCCGGTACTACGTAAAACAGCGGTTCAGCTCATTGACGGCAGTGACGTTTTCAGTGGTGCGCTGCATTGACCCTGAGCGTCCTTGAGACTGGCCTCAAATTCGACCAATCCCCCGTGCATCTTCTGCAGCGCTTCGATTTGCTTCATCAGTTCCTGCTTTTTGTTGGTGATTGCCTTGTCCGCCAGCTCCCAGGGCAACCCATCACCAGGATGCCCACCCAGAATCGCCTGCAACTCCTTGAGCTTGAAACCCAACTGCTGGGCGCACTTGATGAACGTCAGCAGTTCGACACTTTGTGTGGAGTAAATTCGATAACGACCTTCCCGCTGCGGCGGCGGCAACAGGCCGATGGCCTCATAGTGACGAATCGCCTTGATGGTTGTGCCCGACAGTTGCGCGGCTTTGCCGATGTACATGAAAAGTCCTTTTCCCAAAGAGTGCGCCGGCCTGTTTCAGCCACTGTTCCCGCTGTGCTGGCGTAGAGCCCAACACCGGCCCGAACAGCAACGTCTTGATCGGCTGAATGCCACAAAACGCCAGTGTTGTCTTGCGTATCTGGTGCAGCGCGGGCATGCGGTAGAACCACCTGTAATACCACGGCGGCGTGTCCAGGGTCACCAGCAAGTGCGCGGTTCTGCCCTTCAGGAGTTTGTCGGGGAAGGCCTTTCCCTTGCGGTATTTGAAGGCGAAACCGGATAGGAAAATTCGGTCGATAAAACCTTTCATCAACGCAGGGATTCCACCCCACCAGATGGGGAAAACAAACGTCAGGTGATTGGCCCACAGGATGTCGGATTGAGCGTTGAGCAGGTCGGGTTCCAGAGGCTGGGCCTGGTTGTAGCCGTTGTGGAGGATAGGGTCGAAGGCCAGTTCACCCAGACGCAGGATGCGTACTTCGTGGCCGGCGTTTTTGGCGCTGGTGATGTAGGTGTCGGTGAGGGCCGAGCAGAAGCTGGTGCTGGAAGGGTGGCCGAGGATGACCAGGATGCGTTGGCTCATGGTGGTGCGGTCCTGAAAACTGGGGTTTCAGGGTGAGGTGTGACCTTAGGGGGAGAGTCAAGAAGATGCAGTGATTGGGAATGGCCAGGAAGACTGATCCCTTTCATTTGCAGGACGTTTCCTAGAGAATTCCAAGCGCTTGCGCCAGCAAAATCCCGCGACTAGTCTGCGTTCCGTCACTGCATATTCGGTGATCGGGTTTAGTCGCCCGGATTCGATTGGCGCACGATCAGTTCATGAGTCAGGCCGTTTTTCGCCTGCACTTTTATGGTGGCTGTGCGCAGGGCGCCCTCGGGCGCGCCGGGTTTCCAATCGACCGGTCGACTAACCTGCGTACAGCTGCCGCCTTCGTTTAGTCGCGAGGAGTGGTGGCTCCAAATGTTTGATTGGAGATTTACCATGGTCAAAGTTACCCCCGATCCACCCGCATTCCATAAAGCCTTACTCCGCGACACTGATGCCTCGCGTCGAGTGATCGATCACTACCTTAAAGCGCCGGACGCGCAGCCTTCACCCAACCCGTTTACCGTCGATGACGAACTGAGTTTCGAAGATGCGCTGGCCCATGCTGCCGAGTTGCTGCATTGCGCCGTAGCAACCGCCCAGGCGTCGACCGAGCCGCTGAATGGCGCACAGCGGGCGGTGATGCATTTGGTGGAAATGTCGAAGGTGGTGGTGGATCGAGCGCTGGACTGTTTGCAGCCGAGGTGAGGACCTTAAGCCTACGCTGAGGTTGCGATGCATTTGGTCAGCGATCTACTGACCAAATGCTCATCATCCTGGCTCAGGGGCGGAAATCCCGGCAGACGATCGCCATGGATTAAAGCGGTCTCCTCAGGCGTATGGCTTGAAGTCATTGCTGTCGCGAGTGAGTAGCTGCATCAGTTTGGGATGGATGAAGAGCTTTTCCTTGCCAACCTGAACCTCTTGCAGAACGCCGATGGCGACTAGTTCTTTGAGGTAACGGGAGGCTGCTTGACGCTGGGCAATCTGTTTGTCGACGACGTTGCTGATGCGGCAGTAGGGCTGTTCGAAAATGACGTCTACCAGCTCGCGGGAATAGGTTTTCGGCAACTGCTCACGAACAAACTGGGTGGTGTGCTCGGACAGGCTGCGAATAGCGGCAATTTTTGCACAAGTCCAGCGTGCTGTTTCTTCCACAGCGCTGAGCATGTACAGCAGCCAAGGCTCCCAGGCTTGTTCGCGAGTGACATCAAGCAACAGGCGGTAGTAATCGGCTCTATGGGCAATGATGTAACGGCTAAGGTAGAGAATCGGTAGATTCAGCAGGCCTTCCTGGATCAGGTACAGGGTGTTGAGCACTCGCCCGGTACGGCCATTGCCGTCGGTGAATGGGTGAATGGCTTCGAATTGATAGTGACTAACCGCCATACGTACTAATGGATCCAGGTCGGTCTCGTTGTGCAGGAAGCGCTCCCAGTTGGCGAGCATGTCACGTAAGCGATCTTCGCCTTCCGGTGGGGTATAGATGATCTCGCCGGTTCGGTCGTTGGCTAGCTGGACTCCTGGCACCCGGCGTATATCCATGTTCACGCCTTTAAGCGTGCGGCAGATTTCGACTGCAGTACCGGTGGAGAGTGGGCGGTCGGCCAACGATTGATAACCTTTCTGCAGGGCTTTGCGGTAGCGCAGTGCTTCCTTGGTCGCTGGGTCTGCGTGGCTATCTCCATCCTGAGCATGCTGAAAGAGCAAATCCGTGGTGGTGACGATACTTTCGATCTCTGAGCTGTCCTTGGCCTCCAGCAATGGAATGGTGTTGATCAGCATTGTCTGGTTAGGGATCAGCTCAGCCGCTTGCTTCAATTCGGCCAGGGCTGTGCGGGCCTCAATGCAGCGTTTGAGCACTGCATGGGTTTCCAGAACAGTTGCCGGTGGCAAAGTGGGAAGCTGGTTGTAGGGCTTGTCAGCCTGCCAGGGAAGGTGGGATGCGGTCATGGATGGGGCTCGGTCTTTGACTTATCCGTCTAAAGGTAAGAGGGGCTCATCAGGGCGCCCTTTCGTGGCGTCAGTGTAAACATGCGTGCACTACGTGTCGCTATATTTTGATTTTTGCGACACGTCTTGATGTCATGTCGTTGGTAACGACAGGTATGCGAAACGTGTTCTTGGAACGGGCTTTTAGCGACGTATCAGGCGAATGTCCTGAGGATGGAAAAGACGGCTTGCGTGCCTTGGAGCGGTTGGCGCGTTCTCAAATAGCTCGATGCCTGGCAGGTGTAGCGCATTTCTTCCAGGCATTAAAAAGCCGGCTTGTGGCCGGCTTCTCGGGGACTGGTTCAGCTTATTTTTGGTAAACCTCACCAGCCTTCAAATCGTTCACCCAGGCTCACACTCAGGTGATAAGGGGCATCAGCGGGAACTCCTCCGCATCGCCAGGCAGGGCGGACCGGCTTCACGCCAACCCCCTGCCAAATGTGCGGCGGATAATACCCACATTCGCCTCAATTTCCCAGCTCCGGATCCGATTTAGAGCCTTCGTAGCCCAATAAATGCTCATCCAGCGGCACCGGCGGGCGGCGGTTATTCAGTGTCGCCCACCAGAACACCCAACCCAGAATCTCAAAGTTCTGCTCATGCCGCTGCTCATAGGTCAAAAACTCGTCCGGATGCTCGGCGCTGTTGTGGCTGCGCATCCGCAGGCCACCTCCTGGACGGTTGTAGAGGTATTTGATCCGCAGCATTCCGTCGTGCTCTACCGCGTAGATTTCGCCATCGATGATCTGTTTGCGACCACAGTCGATGGCAAGGGTACTTCCGTCCTGGATGATGTCGATCATGCTGTTGCCGACCATGTAGGCCCCGAGTGCCCGCTCCGGGCTTACACCGATGGCTTCAAGGGTGTGCAGGGAGAGGCGGATGCTTTCGGTCGAGGTGAAGGTGGGGTGGAGGGGGATCTCCACGTCGATTTTTACCGGGCCCGAGACCGGGTGGGTGATGTAGTTGCCGCTGGTCTCGCGGGCGATACGGTGGGAGGTGTCTGCATCGGATCCTTCCAGCAGGTAGTTGGCGGGTGGATGTTTGGGGCCTTCGCCTGTGCGCAGCCAACGGCTGGTGACGCACAACAATTCTGCGAACTCGTTGAGCCGGCCCATGGGGACGCCGCGTTTGAACCAGTTGTTTACGTGTTGAGGCGTAACATCGCGGTTCTTGGCGAAGTCGGAAGCGGAAAGATGAACTTCCCGTAATAGCGCTCTTAAGCGATCACCTGATGTATTCATAAACGCAGAGTTTACTGGCCGTAAAATCAGATCAAATAAACCATGCGTTGAGTTGCTGTATGTAGGTGTTTCCTTATCGCAGGACTATTCTGCTAGTTGATTAAGCTAGTTAAACAATTGCTGTAAATATGTTTATTAAAGTAGCCGGATGTTTATATTTTTCCCACAAAAAAAGCCCCGTTTAATCGGGGCTTTTTCAGAGCGAATAGCGGTATCAGCCTTTGTAGGCAGCGACCGACTTCAGGATCTCGGCGCGGGCGGCGTCTGCATTGCCCCAACCGTCGATCTTCACCCATTTGCCTTTTTCGAGGTCTTTGTAGTTCTCGAAGAAGTGTTTGATCTGTTCCAGCAGCAGTGGCGGCAGATCGGTGTATTCCTTCACGTCGACATACAGCTGGGACAGCTTGTCGTGTGGTACTGCGATAACTTTGGCATCGCCGCCGCCGTCGTCAGTCATGTTCAGGATGCCGACCGGGCGGGCGCGGATAACCGAGCCTGGGGTAACCGGGTAAGGGGTCACGACCAGCACGTCGAGGGGGTCACCGTCGTCTGCCAGGGTGTTGGGGATGAAACCGTAGTTGGCCGGGTAGAACATCGGGGTGGCCATGAAACGGTCAACGAACAGGCAGTCGCTGTCTTTGTCGATTTCGTATTTGATCGGCGCGTGGTTGGCCGGAATCTCGATGGCGACGTAGATGTCGTTCGGCAGGTCTTTGCCAGCCGGAATCTTGCTGTAGCTCATTGGGCGTTGCCCCCGTAGTTGGCCATGGAACATGGCCGGATTGGCCTAAAAGTGGCGGCGATTATAGGCATATTCTGACGCCGATGCCATGCGTCAGACGTCGTAGGGCGCTTGGCGTTCCGTCTGATACCGCACGTCGCCGGCCTGCAGTTGGTGCAGGCGCGCCAGGGGATCCTGACGGTAGAAGTGGCTCAGTTGCTCGTACACCTGTGGATAACTGCTGACCAGTAAATCCGGGGCACTGAAGAAATATTCGCTGGTGACGGCAAAGAACTCGGCCGGGTTTTCCGCGGCGTAGGGGTCGATGGCCGTTTCGGCGTCAGGGTTGCGGTCGAGCTGGCGGTTGAGGTCGTCGAAGGCGCTTTGCATGACGCTGGCCCATTCCTGCACGCGCATGTCGTGGTGCAGGGGGGGCAGGCCGTTGGCGTCGCCGTTGAGCATGTCCAGCTTGTGGGCCAGTTCGTGAATGACCAGGTTGTAGCCTTCCCAGTTGCCGCTGCCCAGTACGCCGGGCCACGCAAGGATCACCGGGCCCTGTTGCCAGGCTTCGCCGCTGTGCTCGCCGTCCCACTCGTGTTCCACGCCGCTGGCGTCGCGATGGCGCTGCGGGCTGAGGAAGTCGTCGGGGTACAGCACGATCTCGTGGAAGCCCTGGTACCAGTCGAGGTCGCCAAGGTTCATCAGCGGCAGCTGTGCCTGGGCGGCGAGCAGCAGGCGCTGTTCCTGGTGCAGTTCGACGCCGGGCAGGGCGGTGAGGTGTTTTTCGGCGAGGAACACCACGCAGGCTTCCCGCAGCCACTGGTCTTGCTCGGCAGTGATGCCGTCGAGGAACGTCAGGTGATGGCGCACCCGCTGCCACGTTTCATCGGCAATCGGGTGCTTGGCCAGCAGGCGCCGGCGACGCCAGGCGCTGAGGGACCACATAGCCGGTTACTGCGGCTTTGCTTCGGAAGAGCTGCGGCCGAAGCGGCTGCGGAACACACCGATGATCATCGGTACCAGCGACAGCAGGATGATGAACACCACCAGCAGCGACAGGTTTTTCTTGATGAACGGCACGTTGCCGAAGAAGTAGCCCAGGGTTACCAGGCCGCCGACCCAGAGGACGGTGCCGAACACGCTGAAACCGAAGAAGCGCGGGTAAGGCATCTTGGCGATGCCGGCGACGAACGGTGCGAAGGTCCGCAGGATCGGCAGGAAGCGCGCCAGGGTCACGGTTTTGCCGCCGTGCTTGTCGTAGAAATCGTGGGTTTTTTGCAGGTAGTCGCGGCGGAAGATCTTCGAGTTGGGGTTGCTGAACAAGCGTTCCCCGGCCGTTCGTCCGATCACGTAGTTAGTACTGTCACCCAGGATGGCCGCGAGCATAAGCAGGCCGCCCAGCAATATCGGGTCCATGCCGCCGCCCGCTGCAACAGCGCCGGCGATGAACAGTAAGGAATCACCCGGCAGAAACGGCATGACCACCAGGCCGGTTTCGCAAAAGATAACCAGGAACAGAATGGCGTAGATCCACACTCCGTAGTTTCTCACCAGCATGTCGAGGTACACGTCGAGATGCAGGATAAGGTCGAGCGGGTTGAAATCCATGGAGGGCACCTGTGTGAATGGCCTGGCTCAGCGGGCCTGTGCGGAGGCTTCGGGTAATAAGGGCTACAAGGTAGTGGCGTATTTCTTACGACCCTGAAAGGTCCGCATTATACGGATAGAGTTGTGAAAAGCGTGCTGGTTTTGTAGCGGGGAATGTCGCGAAAGCGATCTGATTGTAGACACAGCGTCAGTGTGGGAGGGGGCTCCCACAACAGATGTATGAGGTTTGGTTAATAGTTGTCAGTCATCGCTGATCGCAAGCACGTAGTTCTTGAACTCGGTGTCTTCCCGAAAACCGATGGACTCATAGGTTTTCTGCGCCACCTGGTTGTCGCTGCTGGTGGACACACGCAGGCGCACGGCTTGAGTTTCCTTGGCCATCTTCTTCGCGGTACGCATCAGGTTGTCGGCCACCAACTGCCGGCGTGCGTCTTCGGCGACGTAGATGTCGTTGAGGATCCACACCCGCTTGAGGGACAACGATGAAAAGCTTGGATACAGCTGGCAAAAGCCAAGCAGTTTCTTGTCGTCATCGTCGGCCAGCGCCAGGTAGATCACGGACTCCTTGCGGCGCAGGCGTTTTTCCAGGAAGGCGCGGCTCGAATCAGGAAACGGCAGCGCGCCGTAAAACTCGCGGTATTTGACGAAAAGCGGGGTCAACAGGTCCAGGTGTTCCAGGGTCGCTTGAGTAATCCGCATGCCAGGCCTCAACTTCCAAATGGGGTATGACCACACAAGCGGCCGTGTCTCGATGCTGCCTAAAGCAGAGAAAAAGCGCAATCGTGCAGGGATCAGTCCTTCGGTGGGCTGAGCAGGAAGTTTCCTTTCATCAGGTCGGGATCATCCGACTCGAGAGTTTGTACCTGCGCTTCATCCTTGAGGTTGACCCCCGACAACTGCCGGCGACAGGCCTCCCGCATCAAGTAAAGCAGGCGGTGAGCGGCCATGCCGTAGCTCAAGCCTTCCAGGCGCACATTGGAGATGCAGTTGCGGTAGGCGTCAGTGAGGCCGACCTTGGGGTTGTAGGTGAAATACAGTCCCAGGCTGTCCGGCGAGCTGAGCCCCGGCCGCTCGCCGATCAGGATCACCACCATTTTTGCCCCGAGCAACTGGCCGACTTCATCCGCGACAGCGACACGGCCCTGCTCCACCAGAATCACCGGTGACAGCGACCAGCCTTCAGCGTGGGTTTGTTCCTCCATGCGTGTAAGAAAAGGCAACGTATGTTTATGCACCGCCAGGGCCGACAAGCCGTCGGCCACCACCACCGCCAGGTCCACGCCGCCGGGGTTGGCTTCGGCATAGTCCCGCAGGGCCTGGACGGATTCATCACTGAGGCGGCGCCCAAGGTCCGGGCGTTGCAGGTAGCTGTGGCGGTCGACGGCGGCGCTGTGCAGCAACAGGCTGTCGCGGCCGCGCTCCGCCAGTTGGCTGCTGAGTCCTGCATGATCAAACGGCAGGTGTACCGCGTCGCGGGCCTGGGCATGGGCGAACTGGAAATCCAGCTGAGCGCCGGTAGGCATGCTGGTGCCGGTGCGGCCCAGGGCAATCCGCGCCGGGGTCAGGCGCCGCAGCTCAAGCCACGGGTTGTCCACGTTGTTTTCCGGGGTGTCGATGTGCACGGGCGGTTCCTTCTTCATCCCAGTTGCGCCAAGGCGTGGCGGAATGCCGGTGGCAGGCTGTTGCCGAAGTGCACCTTGCCGTCGGCTTGCGTGAAGATGCCCATTTTCGCCAGCCACTGTTCAAACTCCGGTGCCGGCTTTAAACCCAATGTTTGGCGGGCGTACAGCGCGTCGTGAAATGAAGTGGTCTGGTAGTTGAGCATGATGTCGTCGGAGCCCGGGATGCCCATGATGAAGTTGATCCCGGCCACGCCCAGCAGGGTGAGCAGGGTGTCCATGTCGTCCTGGTCGGCTTCGGCATGGTTGGTGTAGCAGATGTCGCACCCCATGGGCACGCCCAGCAGCTTGCCGCAGAAGTGGTCTTCGAGGCCGGCGCGGATGATCTGCTTGCCGTTGTACAGGTACTCGGGGCCGATAAATCCTACGACCGTGTTCACCAAAAACGGCTTGAAATGCCGGGCAACGGCATAGGCGCGGGTTTCGCAGGTTTGCTGGTCGACGCCAAAGTGTGCGTTGGCCGACAAGGCGCTGCCCTGGCCGGTTTCGAAATACATCAGGTTTTGCCCGAGGGTGCCGCGATTAAGGCTCAGGCCCGCGTCGTAGCCTTCCTGCAGCACGCTCAGGCTGATGCCGAAGCTGGCATTGGCCGCCTCGGTGCCGGCGATCGACTGGAACACCAGGTCCAGCGGCACGCCACGGTTGATGGCTTCGATGGAGGTGGTGACGTGGGTCAGCACGCAGGCCTGGGTCGGGATTTCATAACGCTGGATGATCGCGTCGAGCATTTCCAGCATCGCGCAGATCGAGGCGATGCTGTCGGTGGCCGGGTTGATGCCGATCATGGCGTCGCCGTTGCCGTAGAGCAGGCCGTCAAGAATGCTCGCGGCGATACCGGCCGGCTCATCGGTGGGATGGTTGGGCTGCAGGCGGGTGGACAGGCGCCCGCGCAGGCCCATCGTGCCGCGGAACTGTGTGACGACGCGGATTTTCTGCGCCACCAGTACCAGGTCCTGCACACGCATGATCTTCGACACGGCGGCGGCCATTTCCGGTGTCAGCCCGGGCGCCAGGGCGCGCAGGCTCTGTTCGTCGGCCGCGTCGCTGAGCAGCCAATCGCGCAAACCCCCGACGGTCAGGTGGCTGACCACGGAAAACGCTTGTTTATCGTGGGTGTCGATAATCAGCCGGGTGACTTCGTCGCTTTCGTACGGGATCAACACTTCTTCGAGAAAGTGCTTCAACGGAATGTTGGCCAGGGCCATTTGCGCCGCGACCCGCTCGCCATCGTTCTGGGCGGCAACACCCGCCAAAAAATCCCCGGAGCGGGCCGGGCTGGCCTTGGCCATCACGTCCTTGAGGCTGTCGAAGCGGTAGGTCAATGCACCGACCGCGTGGGAAAAGCTTGCCATACAGAGTCTCCTTGTCGACGCGGGCTGAATGTGAGTAAAGCGCCCGCGTCGAGGTTTATGGCAGTTAGTGCAAGGCGGCCTCTGCGGCCTGGATCGCCGCAAATTCTTCTTCCGGCGTGCCTGCTACCAAGTGATGCCGACTGTAGAAAGCAAAGTAAGCAATTAATACTCCATAGATGATCGCGGCGCCAATCACCACGCGCGGATCCACCAGAAAGCCCGCCACAACGGCGATGCAGGCCAGTACCAGGGCGACGCCCGAGGTGAAGATGCCGCCCGGAGTACGGTAAGGGCGGTCCATTTTGGGGCGGCGGATGCGCAACGTGATGTGCGCGGCCATCATCAGCACGTAGGAAATGGTTGCGCCGAATACGGCGACCAGGATCAGCAAATCGCCTTGGCCGGTCAGCGACAGGCCGAACCCGATGATGCCGGGGATCACCAGGGCCAGTACCGGTGCCTTGCTTTTGTTGGTCTGCGACAGCTTGCGCGGCAGGTAGCCGGCGCGGGAGAGGGCGAAGATCTGCCGGGAGTAGGCGTAGATGATCGAGAAGAAGCTCGCGATCAGCCCGGCCAGGCCCACCAGATTGACGAAGTGGCCCATCCACGTGGAGCCGCCGTAGGCTTTGGACAAGGCTTCCACCAGGGGATTGCCCGATGCCATCAGCGCGTAGGCGCCAGCACCGCCGGGGGCGATTACCAAAATCAGCAGGGCGAAGCTGGTCAGCACCACAATGGCGCCGATCAGGCCGCGGGGCAGGTCGCGTTTGGGGTTCTTGGTTTCTTCGGCGGCCAGGGGCACGCCTTCGACCGCAAGGAAAAACCAGATCGCATAGGGAATCGCCGCCCACACGCCGACATAACCGAAGGGCAGGAAAGTGCTGGCGCCCTTGGCCTCGGTCACCGGGATGTCCAGCAGGTTGGCGACACTGAAGTGCGGCACCATCGACACCAGGAACACACCCAGGGCAATCGCGGCGACGGCGGTAATCACAAACATCAGCTTCAGCGCTTCACCCACGCCGAAGATGTGGATGCCGATAAAGATGATGTAGAACGCCAGGTAGATCATCCAGCCGCCAATGCCGAACAGCGACTCGCAATAGGCGCCGATAAACACCGCGATGGCGGCGGGGGCGATGGCGTATTCGATAAGGATCGCGGTGCCGGTGAGGAACCCGCCCCAGGGGCCGAACGCGCTGCGGGCAAAGCCGTAGCCGCCGCCGGCGGTAGGGATCATGGAAGACAGTTCGGCCAGGGAGAAACACATGCACAGGTACATGGTGGCCATCAGCAGTGTGGCGAGGAACATGCCGCCCCAGCCACCCTGGGCCAGGCCGAAGTTCCAGCCGGCGTAGTCGCCGGAGATGACGTAGGCAACACCGAGACCGACTAATAGTACCCAGCCGGCAGCGCCTTTTTTCAGTTCCCGTTGTTGGAAGTATTCGGTGCCGACCTTTTCAAAGTCGACGGAAGACCCGGACGCCGGAGCGCCATTCGGTTCGCTGGGCATGATGGAATCCCTTTCTTATTGTTTTATCCCGGCTTACTTAAGTAAGCCGAATGAGTAGCAAGGTCTTGTGAAGATCAAGTGTGGGAGCGGG
>NZ_JACAPT010000029.1:96452-106636 GCF_013385565.1 Pseudomonas sp. E6002
TGTGGGAGCGGGTTGTCAGTTAGAAGAAGCCCAGCGGATTGATGTCGTAGCTCACCAGCAGGTTTTTGGTCTGCTGATAGTGATCAAGCATCATCTTGTGAGTCTCACGGCCCACACCGGACTTCTTGTAACCACCGAACGCGGCATGCGCCGGGTACAGGTGATAGCAGTTGGTCCATACACGCCCGGCCTTGATCGCCCGGCCCATGCGGTACGCGCGGTTGATGTCGCGGGTCCACAGGCCGGCACCCAGGCCGAACTCGGTGTCGTTGGCAATCGCCAGGGCTTCGGCTTCATCCTTGAACGTGGTGATGCTCACCACCGGGCCAAAGATTTCTTCCTGGAACACCCGCATCTTGTTGGTGCCCTTGAGCAGGGTCGGCTGGATGTAATAGCCGGTGGCCAGATCGCCGGTCAGCTTCTCGACCTTGCCGCCAGTCAGCAGCTCGGCGCCTTCGCCTTTGGCGATTTCGAGGTAGGACAAAATCTTGTCGAACTGCTGCTCGGACGCCTGGGCGCCGACCATGGTGTCGGTGTCCAGCGGGTCGCCACGTTTGATCGACTCGACCTTCTTCATTACCACTTTCATGAAGTCGTCGTAGATCGACTCTTCCACCAGCGCGCGGGAAGGGCAGGTGCACACTTCGCCTTGGTTGAAGAACGCCAGCACCAAACCTTCGGCGGCCTTCTCGATGAATTGCGGTTCGGCTTTCATGATGTCGGCGAAGAAGATGTTCGGCGACTTGCCGCCCAGCTCAACGGTGGACGGAATGATGTTCTCGGCGGCCGCGTGCATGATGTGCGAGCCCACTGGCGTGGAGCCGGTGAAGGCGATCTTGGCGATGCGCTTGCTGGTGGCCAGGGCTTCGCCGGCTTCTTTGCCGTAGCCGTGCACCACGTTCAGCACGCCCGGCGGCAGCAGGTCGCCGATCAGTTCCATCAGCACGTTGATGCCCAGCGGGGTTTGCTCGGCAGGCTTGAGCACCACGCAGTTACCGGCGGCCAGGGCTGGCGCGAGTTTCCAGGCGGCCATCAGCAGCGGGAAGTTCCACGGGATGATCTGGCCGACCACGCCCAGCGGTTCGTGGAAGTGGTAAGCGGCGGTGTGTTCGTTGATCTCGGCGCTGCTGCCTTCCTGGGCGCGGATGCAGCCGGCGAAGTAGCGGAAGTGATCCGCGGCCAGCGGGATGTCGGCGTTCAGGGTTTCGCGCACGGCCTTGCCGTTGTCCCAGGTTTCGGTGATGGCCAGCAGTTCGAGGTTCTGTTCGATGCGGTCGGCGATTTTCAGCAGTACCAGCGAGCGGTCCTGGGCCGAGGTCTTGCCCCAGGCGTCAGCGGCGGTGTGGGCGGCGTCCAGGGCCTTGTCGATATCCTTGGCAGTGGAGCGCGGGAATTCGGCGATGGGCTTGCCGTTGACCGGCGAGGTGTTGGTGAAATAGTTGCCATCGACCGGCGCGACAAACTCACCGCCGATGTAGTTGCCGTACTTGGCCTTGAACGAAACGATCGCGCCTTCAGTACCGGGGTGTGCGTAACGCATGGTGGGTATCTCCTGGCTTTTTGTGTTTATTGGAGGACGCACGGTTGTGCTTGTTAAAGCGTAGAGCAAAGGTCGGGCCAGTGCCTCGTAGAGCCTGTAAATCAAGGGTTTAGAGGTTGTTGCAAACCGTTGCTGTGGCAAGCTTGGTACAGCCTGGGTGACAGTTTGTGCCATAAGCGGTACAGCCTGTGACCGGTGGGTCTGCCCGGGATTGCATTGGTCGGGAGGCTGGAGGATGCTGGGCACTCGCGCGCGGTGTACTTCACGCAGGGAGAATAATAAGAACATGCAAAACGATCATTTCAGTCGCCATGCCCAACAAGTCCTGACGGTCACCCGTGGGCAGGACCCGCTGCATGGCCCCGGCAGCGATCCGTCCATCGCCCGCTCCTGGCTGCGTTGTCTTGAGGACTATCACCTCGACCCCGCATTGACCATCGCGCCCACGGTGCTCGAACATGGCCGCCTGCTGGAAAGCCGCGAACGCCTGCAACAAGTGCTGAGCATCGCCGGCAATGAAATGAACAGCCTGCATCAACAGCTCTCCGGCGCCGGCCATGCGGTGCTGCTGACCGACGCCCGCGGGGTGATCCTCAACTGCGTCACCGCCCCCAGCGAGCGCAAGATCTTCGAGGGTGCCGGGCTGTGGCTGGGTGCCGATTGGAGCGAGGCCTGCGAAGGCACCAACGGCATCGGCACCTGCCTGGTGGAGCGCCAGTCCCTGACGATTCATCGCGATGAACATTTTCGTGGCCGACATACCGGCCTGACCTGCTCGGCCAGCCCGGTGTTCGACCCTCATGGCGAACTGCTGGCGGTGCTGGATGTGTCCTCGGCCCGGGAGGCGGTGTCGCGCCAGAGCCAGTTCCACACCATGGCGCTGGTCAATCTTTCGGCGAAGATGATCGAGAGCTGTTACTTCCTGCGCCATTTTGAGCACCACTGGTTGCTGCGCTTTCATTTGCAGGCCGAGTCTGTGGGCCTGTTCAGCGAAGGGCTGCTGGCGTTCGATGGTGAAGGGCGCATTTGTGCGGTTAACCAGAGTGCGTTGAACCTGCTCGGGCAAATCCGTGGCGGGTTGTTGGGGCAGCCGGTCGAGGCGTTTTTCGATTGTTCGCTCGATGAGTTGCTCGGGCGTGCCAGCGCGAACGCCAGCGCCAGTTGGCCCCTGCGTACCCGCGATGGCCGTGGCTTGTTCGCGGTGTTGCGCGGCCAGCCACGCAGCGTACCGGTGCCGGTGGCCCACGCCTTGCCGGAGCGGCCGCGATTGCCGGGCATTTGCCTTGGAGACGCGGCGCTGCAAAACGATTTCCGCAGAGCCTTGCGGGTGTTCGAGCGTGATGTGCCTTTGCTGATCCAGGGGGAAACCGGGTCTGGCAAAGAGGCGTTTGCCAAGGCCGTGCACCATGCAAGCCTGCGCGCAGATAAAGCCTTTGTGGCCCTCAACTGCGCAGCCATCCCGGAAAGCCTCATCGAAAGCGAGCTGTTCGGTTATCGCGGCGGCAGTTTTACCGGCGCCCGCAAGGAAGGCATGCGCGGCAAGCTGCAGCAGGCAGATGGTGGCACGTTGTTTCTGGATGAAATCGGCGATATGCCGCTGGCTTTGCAAACCCGGCTATTAAGGGTGCTTGAAGACCGCTTGGTAGTGCCCATCGGCGGTGAACCGCAAGCGGTGGACGTCAGAATTATCAGCGCTACCCACCGTAATCTGCTTGATCGGGTGCAGGATGGTAGTTTTCGTGAAGACCTGTATTACCGGCTCAATGGCCTGGAAGTGGCCTTGCCGCCGTTGCGCGAGCGCAGTGACAAGTTGCAACTGCTGGACTTCCTGTTGGCCGAAGAAGCGGGAGATCAGGCGGTGCAGCTTGACGGCGAGGCCCGCCAGGCCCTGTTGGCGTTCGCGTGGCCGGGCAACGTGCGGCAGTTGCGCACGGTGTTGCGCACCCTTGCCGCACTGTGTGAGGACGGGCGGGTGAGGCTTGATGACCTGCCTGCACAGATTCGTGCCGTGCAAACCCTGCCGGTGGCGATGAGTGAACCGGCAAACTCATTGCTGGATGCTGCCGAGCGCCAGGCATTGCTGGCAACATTGGTGCAGCAACGCTGGCATATGACGCACGTGGCGACCGTGCTTGGAGTCAGTAGAAATACGCTTTATAGAAAGTTACGTAAGTATGGTATAGCGCGTCAGGTTTAATGATGACGTTACCTGTTCTGGCTGTGAGTGATCAATCTGTGTTGTGGGCGACTGTGCGTTAAATAATTGGCGTCGCACCGTATTAATGTTTTGTCATGTATTTTTGTGTGTGGGTGACTGTCTTCTGGAACGTTCATTATCTGTTTAGTTACTAAGTTGGCGGTTGTCGATTGTCTCGATAACTCGCTAATAGCGCTTATGCGTAAATAGTAACAACAAGTGAGATAATAATCATGAATAGTATTAGAATTCGGCCCAACACGGTCAATCTACCTCCAGTGAATACACCACCGGCCCCGCGCAATGGCGGTGTAACGCCTCCGATAGTACGTCCCGGTGGCCAGGGCAGCTCCCCTCCAATAGCTCCCCAACCTAAACCCCGGTTAGGGAAAAATCCGGCCACAGACACCTCCACAACGCTACCCAAGCCCGAGAAACCCAATAATTTTCAAACGCTGACACAACAAAAATTGATGAACCAAGGGCCTGCCAACCGGCCGTTCAAGCCTCAGGCCAGCGCAGATCCTAAAGATATGGCACAGGTGACTCAAAACCTGATGGTTGCTGATCGCCTGGTCAAGGCTAAGGTGTTCGACACCTCGCCCCAGGCGGCGACGGTAGCCCGCGACGCCTTTGTCAGTGCGGGTGTAAGCGGATTGGTCAGTGCTCCCCTGAGTATTGGTACCTACGCAGGCTCGGTTTGGTCTGGCGAGACAATCAAGGCGCAGTTTACAAACAATACGCCACTGCTCCCTCCGGCTCACCAGCCGGCTCCAAGCACGCAGGTGCCTGCCGCGAAAACCGACGGGACAACATCGGTCGTCGCCACGCAGGACACCGACACGGGTGCCACGACCGCGCGCTTGGGCCTGGCCGAGTTGCGCATGGAAGTCATTGCCAACAATATTATGGCAATGCGTCAAGGAACGAATGCTCCGGCACTTAAAATGAGCGACTCCTCGTCGTCGCGTACGCCAAGCGAGCGCCTGGAAACGCTTGAGGCCTTGTATAAAACTGCGGAGGAACAGCTTAAAAAACTGGCGGACGAAAGCGACATGGTATTCCGGCCTTACATTGCCACTCCCGCAGACGGCACCGATGACAAAGGCCGTCTGGATGTTATTGATAAAAAATTCGACGCATTAAACAAGTTCATAGGGAAGTTGTTGCACATGAAAACGCTGGAATTACCGGCGGAGTCTGCCGAAACAAAAGTCGTGTGACATAACCCCGCGTAAACTTTCGAGTCATGGATGATGCTCAGTCAAACTGGCGATGGGTCCGATGCCATGCATGCATCCTGTGGCACCGGACTTATCGAATATTCCCCTACGCTCTGACAAACAATGGCGGCTACCCCCCAAGGCCTGCGTGCTACAGCTAAAGAGTGCGATTTTCCCTTCCCTGCGCTAACCTGCCTCGATGTTTTACGAGGTCGACTATGCACATTCATATTCTCGGTATTTGCGGCACGTTCATGGGCTCGATGGCGGTGCTCGCCAAAGAGCTGGGCCATCATGTTACTGGCTCCGATGCCAACGTTTACCCACCCATGAGCACGCAACTGCAGGCCCAGGGCATTGAGCTGACCCAAGGTTATGACCCGGCGCAATTCGACCCGGTCCCGGACCTTGTCGTGATCGGCAATGCCATGGTGCGCGGTAACCCGGCAGTCGAATATGTACTGAATAAAGGTTTGCCGTACGTGTCTGGCCCGCAATGGCTGGCCGACCATGTGTTGCAAGGCCGTTGGGTACTCGCCGTTGCCGGTACCCATGGCAAGACCACCACCAGCAGCATGCTGGCCTGGGTGCTGGAGCATGCGGGCATGAGCCCGGGCTTCCTGATTGGTGGCGTGCCGCAGAATTTCTCGGTGTCGGCGCGCCTCGGCGACACCCCGTTTTTTGTTATCGAAGCCGATGAGTACGATAGCGCGTTCTTCGACAAACGCTCCAAGTTCGTTCACTACCGCCCGCGTACGGCGATCCTGAACAACCTGGAGTTCGATCACGCGGACATCTTCCCTGATCTGGCGGCCATCGAGCGGCAGTTCCACCACTTGGTGCGCACCATTCCCAGCGAAGGCCTGGTGATTCACCCCACCACCGAACCTGCCCTGCAGCGAGTTATCGAGATGGGCTGCTGGACCCCGGTACAAACCACCGGTGCTGGCGGCCAATGGCAGGTCAAACTGCTGAGCGAAGATGGCTCCAAATTTGAAGTACTGTTCGAAGGCGTCGCCCAAGGCATCGTCGATTGGGACATGACCGGCCAGCACAACGTCGCCAATGCCTTGGTCACCCTGGCGGCTGCGCGGCATGTCGGCGTGGTGCCGTCCATGGGCATTGCGGCCTTGAGCGCGTTCAAAAGTGTCAAGCGCCGGATGGAAAAGGTCGCCGAAGTGAATGGGATTACCATCTATGACGACTTTGCCCACCACCCGACGGCCATCGCCACTACCCTGGATGGCTTGCGCAAGCGTGTGGGCGATGCCCAGGTGATCGCGATTATCGAGCCGCGCTCCAACTCCATGAAGCTGGGCGCCCACCGTGATGGTTTGCCGGAAAGCGTCAACGATGCCGACCAGGTTGTGTGGTACGCGCCGGCCAACCTCGGTTGGGACCTGCCTGCCATCGCCGCGTTGTGCACGGTGCCGTCGATTTGCCGCGACTCACTGGAAGGCATCATCGAGCACGTGAAACACCAGGCCAGGCCCGGCACTCACGTGGTGATCATGAGCAACGGCGGCTTTGGCGGCCTGCATGGCAAACTCGCCGAGGCCCTGAAGTGAGCGGCCCGGAACGCGTCACCCTGGCGATGACCGGCGCGTCCGGCGCGCCCTATGGCTTGCGCCTGCTGGACTGCCTGGTGCGCGAAGACCGCGAGGTGCACTTCCTGATCTCCAAGGCCGCGCAACTGGTGCTGGCCACCGAGACCGATGTGGCGTTGCCGCCCAAAGTGCAGATGATGCAGGCCTTCCTCACCGAGTACACCGGTGCGGCGGCGGGGCAGATCAAGGTCTATGGCAAGGAAGACTGGATGTCACCGGTGGCGTCGGGCTCCGGTGCGCCGGCCGCGATGGTGGTGGTGCCGTGTTCCACCGGGACCCTGTCGGCGATTGCCACGGGCGCCTGCAACAACCTGATCGAGCGCGCGGCGGACGTGACCTTGAAGGAGCGTCGCCAGTTGATTCTGGTGCCACGCGAAGCGCCGTATTCGAGCATCCATCTGGAGCACATGCTCAAGCTGTCGAACATGGGCGTGACTATCTTGCCGGCGTCGCCGGGCTTCTATCACCAGCCGCAGACCATCGATGACCTGGTGGACTTTGTGGTGGCGCGGATTCTCAACCTGCTGAACATTCCCCAGGACATGCTGCCGCGCTGGGGCGAGCACCATTTGAGCAGTGATGAATAAACTATTGATGGTGCTGCTGGCGCTGCAACTGACCGGGTGTGCGACTGCGCGAACCCTGGACGCCGCCCAGCCCGGCGCGCCGGTGGTGTATGCCGGCACGCGGCTGGACATGTATGCGATTCAGGGCGGGTGCTGCGCGATGGACCGTTTTGGGGCCGAGGCGCCGAGCTATCCCCATGTCGACCTGCCGGCCAGTGCCTTGCTCGACACGCTGCTGTTGCCGCTGTCGGTGCTGACGGTGCTGGGGGTTGGGTTTAACGCGACGGGCGGGCTTTAGTACTTATCCCAGTATTAACAGAAATCCAATGTGGGAGCGGGCTTGCTCGCGAATGCGGTGGATCAGTCACTGTATCATTGACTGATCCACCGCATTCGCGAGCAAGCCCGCTCCCACATTTGGATGGTGTCCTGCCTGGAATTACGTGTTATTTGCCGAGCTTGCGCAGCTCGTCCGACTCTATAACCCGCACCCCATCCTGCTCTTCCAGCGCCAGTCGCCACATCGCCCGCGCCAGTTCGCACACTTCAATGCCGTGGTACTTGCCCGGAATCAGCCGCGACAATGGCCCGGCCAATTGCTCGGCCAGCCGCGGTTCCAATCGCTCACCCAACAACAGCGAAGGTCGGACGATGGTCAACTGCGGCCAATCCTGGGCTTTCAACGCCTGTTCCATCTCGCCCTTGACGCGGTTGTAGAAGATCGAGGATTTCGGGTCGGCGCCGATTGCGCTGATCACGATCAGGTGCCGCGCCCCCATTTCCCGAGCGCGCTTGGCAAAGGCCACGACCATGTCCAGGTCGACGGCGCGGAACGCTTCTTCGGAGCCGGCCTGCTTGATGGTGGTGCCCAGGCAGCAGAAGGCGATGTCCACCTGGCCGCTCAGTTGCGGCAGGAATACTGCCGGGTCGCCCACCGGGTTTTCCAGGTGTGGATGCTCGGCCAGAGGCTTGCGGCTGGGTGCCAGCACGCGGGTCACGGTCGGCTCGTTGAGCAGGCGGTCCAGCAGGTGCTCCCCGGTCAAGCCGGAGGCTCCGGCGAGCAAGATATGCTGAGGCGTCAGGTACATGATGTTTCCCCCTTTATACAGATTCAGCTTAGTTGCTCTTGGCTTCCTTGCTATTCATTGAGACGCTTTCGAGCGCCTTTCGTGCCTGCTGTTTGCGTAATAATTGCCAATGGGCGATTACGCCTTTGGGGGCCCAGATCTGCGGTTCGGAGGCTTCGAAGTTGTCCGCCTGTTCGCGTTCGGCCACGTGGGTCTGTGCCAGCTTGAAGGCTTGCTGCAAGTCGTCGGTCTGGTTGAAGGCCTGGGCGAAGAGGGCGTCGCCGAAGTAGGTGAAGTCGGCCTCTTCGGAGCAGCCGAACGACACACGATCGGCGCGCGAGGCGGTCATGATCAGGGTGTGTTCGTCCTTCAGGGCCGGGATGAACCCGCCGGAGTAGCAGGCCGAAATCACGATGATCTTGTCGCGGTTCTTCAGCGGTGCCAGCACGGCGGCCAGCTCATCGGCCGGCAGGTCGGCCAGCTCCATGCGCGGCTGGTCGAGCACCAGTTCGTGCTCGTGAGTGCCGTGGCTGGTCAGGTAGATAAACACCAGGTCTTGCGGGCCACTGCGTTCGGCCAGGGTTTGGACTGCGCGGCGCAGGCTTTCGCGAGTGGCCATCGGGCGGTCGGCAATATGGTCGCGATGGTTCACCAGGCGGATCTGGCCGTAGGCGCCGAAGCGCGTGGCGAGCATGTTGCTGACGTAGTCGGCTTCGCGCAGGAACACGCTTTGTTTGCCGTCGCCGGCCACCACCAGGGTGTACAGCTCCACCCCCGATTTGGACGCGGGCACGGCGGCGAGGGCGGCATCCAGCAAGTGGCCCTGGGCAAACAGGCCGATTTCCAGCGGGTCAGGCAACAATTTGCCCTCGGCGTCGCGCACGCGCATGCCGTTGACCCAGGTGCCGGCCTGCACGGTGCCGTCGGTGAGCACCAAAGTGCCACGACCTTGATAGCTGTCGCTGTCGAAGCCGCCAATATAGAAGCTGCCGTCGGTGAGGTTCAGGCGGCCTGTGCCTGTGAAGCGCCAGTCGACGAACTGGCCGACGTAGTGGCTGCCATCGACGCCGATCAGTTCGCCCTTGCCGCTGAGGGCGCCTTCCTTGAATTCGCCGATCCATACGTCGCCGTCGGCGTTTTCGTAGCGGCCCTTGCCGTTGAGCTGGTTTTGTTTGAAATGGCCGATGTACATGTCGCCGTCGGCGCTGTTGAAGGTGCCGTTGCCCTCCAGCTGGCCATCGACGAAGCGGCCGCTGAACTGGTTGCCGCTGTCGTCGTTGCGCTGGCCTTCGCCGTTGGGCTTGCCGTGGGCGAACTGGCCCTGGTACTGGCTGCCGTCAGCCAACTCGAGGCGGCCGAGGCCGGAATACTGGTCGTCCTTGAATTCGCCGCGATAGGTCATCTGCCCCTCTTTGAGGGTGCCTTCGCCGTTGCGCTTACCTTGTTTGAAACCGCCGACGTAGCTGTTGCCCGACGTGGTCAGGCTGCCCTGGCCGTCGAACAGGCCCTGCTGGAACTGGCCTTTATAGACCTCGCCGTTGCTGCCATGCCATTCGCCCTGGCCGTGCCACTGGCCTTTATCGAACTGGCCCGCGTACCAGCTGCCATTGGGGTAATCCACCCGGCCCTGGCCTTGCAGCAAGCCATTGACCACATCGCCACGGTAACGACCGCCATCGGGCAGCCGCGCATCGGGCGGCAACAGCGATTCGCCGTCGCCGCACGCGGTGAGCAACAGGACAAGAGCAAGGGGAGCGAGTGGGCGCATAGCGGGATCCGGATAATTGAGCGCCGAGTATGCCGCAGCTGCGAGATCTATACATAAATTTACATGAATTGTGGTGAGCGGACGGGCTCACCACAGCCAGGTTTCAGACGAAGCAGAGTGACAACGATTCTGCAATGTAGGCCGGTTTTTCCTGGCCATCGATTTCCAGGGTGCAGGTGGCTTTAAGCAACCATTGCCCAGGTTTTTTCTCGGTGG
>NZ_JACAPT010000029.1:106641-194907 GCF_013385565.1 Pseudomonas sp. E6002
CGCACCCTGGAGTCGACCTTCACGGGCTGGATGAAGCGCACGCTGTCCAGGCCATAGTTGACCGCCATCTTCAGGCCTTCGGGCATGATCAGGATGTCTTCGATCAGCTTGGGTATCAGCGACAGCGACAGGAAACCGTGGGCAATGGTGCCGCCAAACGGGGTCTGGGCGGCTTTCACCGGGTCGACGTGGATGAACTGAAAATCGCCGGTGGCTTCCGCGAACAGGTTGATACGTTCCTGGTCGATGGTGAGCCATGCAGAACGTCCCAGTTCCTTGCCGACATATTCTTTGAGTTGCGCTACGGGTACTGAGGGCATTGCGACTCTCCTTCTTTGCTCGGTTGGCTTCATCGTTTTTGTAGTTTTGGACAGGTCCAGAGAACCAATGTAGATCATCACGGGCACTTGGCCCGGTCAACCCACCATGCTTTTGGCGAATGCCGCTCCATAGAGGCAGCGTGCTTATAATGCCGACACGCTTTTGGGGGGAAGAACGGATGCTGTTACGCGGTCTGACATGGCTGGTGCTGTTTCAATTGCTCGGCACGGCGATCAATCATTTGTTTGTCCCGGTGTTACCGGGGCCGATTATCGGGCTGCTGCTGATGCTGGCCTTCCTGGTATGGCGCGGCGAAGTCGGTGAGCCCCTGAACCTGGCGGCCAGCAGCCTGCTGCGTTATTTGCCATTGCTGCTGGTGCCGCCTGCGGTCGGCGTTATGGTGTATGCCAAGGACATCGCCGCCGACTTCTGGGCCATCGTCGGCGCGCTGGTGTTGTCGCTGGTGATCGCCATGGGCTTTGTCGGCGTGCTGATGCAGAAACTGGTCAAGCGCCAGGCGCAGCGGGAGGACGGCCAATGACACTGGACTGGCAGGGCGCCTGGGCCGCCGTGATTCATCACCCGTTGTTCGGCATCGGCATCACCCTCGGCGCCTATCAGCTGGTGCTGGCCGGTTTCGAGAAAACCCGCTGGATTTTCCTGCAACCGGTGCTGGTGTCGATGCTGTTGGTGATCGGCGTGTTGCTCGGCTGTGGCCTGACGTACGTCGAGTACCGCAAGAGCACCGAGATCATGAGCATCCTGCTGGGCCCGGCGACGGTAGCCCTGGCGGTGCCGCTTTACCTGAATCTGCGACGAATTCGCCAATTGTTCTGGCCGATTTTTACTACGCTGGTGGTGGGAGGCGTATTGGCCACCGGCCTGTGCGTGCTGTTGGGCTGGTGGTTTGGCGCCGAACACATGATGCTGATGACCATGGCACCCAAGTCCGTGACCTCACCGATTGCGATGCTGGTGGCCGAGCAGATCGGCGGCGTGGCGGCATTGGCGGCGGTGTTCGTGCTGATCACCGGGGTGATCGGCGCGATGATCGGTCCGGCGTATCTG
The DNA here is from genome assembly GCF_013385565.1 of Pseudomonas sp. E6002. Lineage (NCBI taxonomy): Bacteria > Pseudomonadati > Pseudomonadota > Gammaproteobacteria > Pseudomonadales > Pseudomonadaceae > Pseudomonas > Pseudomonas sp. E6002. The sequence goes on from NZ_JACAPT010000029.1 coordinate 108,031, forward strand.
TCACGGCTGGGCGTGCACAGCCCCGAAGCGCGCGGTATGGCGCTGGGCATGACCGCCCACGCCGTAGGTACGTCGGTGGCCTTGCAGGAAAGCGAAGAGACCGGCGCCTTTGCGGCGCTGGCCATGAGTCTGATGGGCGTGGCCACGGCGGTGTTCCTGCCGTTGGCCGTGTCGCTGGTTATTTAAGTCGGGTTTAAGGAAACCTTTATGAGTCTGGCGCTTTTCCCGCTCAATACCGTGCTGTTTCCCGGGTGCACCCTCGACCTGCAGCTGTTCGAGGCGCGTTACCTGGACATGATCAGCCGCTGCATGAAAAAGGGCGAAAGCTTTGGCGTGGTGTGCATCCTCGACGGCAAGGAAGTGGGGCTGGCGCCGGATGGCTATGCGTTGATTGGCTGCGAGGCGCTGATCCGCGACTTCAAGCAGCAGGACAATGGCCTGCTGGGGATTCGGGTCGAGGGTGGCCGGCGTTTCCGCGTGCGTGATGCCGGTGTGCAGAAGGACCAGTTACTGGTGGCCGAGGTGCAATGGCTGCACGAGCATCCCGAGCAACCGCTGGAAGAGGAAGACGCTGACTTGCTGGCGTTGCTTCATGCCCTGGCCGAGCATCCGATGGTGGCGTCCCTGGATATGGGCACCCACGCCGATGGCCAGCAAGCCCTGGGCAATCAGTTGGCCTATCTGCTGCCCTTTACCGAGGCTGACAAGATCGACCTGTTGCAACTCGATGACCCGCAACAGCGCCTGGACGCGATCCAGTTGCTGCTGGATGAGTTGCAGGGCGAGCTGTTCACCTGACCCGCGAGTGTCACTCGGACTTGTCCTTCCCGGTCTTCAGATTTTCCGTGGTTGTCCTGATCCCGTTGCCTGAAATAGTTGGCAGTCACGTAACGATGATCAGGGGGAAAGGATGATTCGGCTTTCGCAATCGGAGCAAGTCGTGTGGGATGCGTTTTTTATGGCCGTCACCACGCAAATTCTTCATATGAACGACGGTCGCGGCGCGGAGTACATCGCCGAACGCGCCGCGGAGATGGCTGACGAAATGCTTCTGGAGCGGCGCGAGCGCAGCGTCGAACGCCGCGCTGCACCCCTGGATTGGCTGGGGCCTGCCTAGTAGGCATACCTCAGCAGCGCGTGGGAAGTGCCGGTAAACGCAATGAACCCGAGCACCGCGCCACACACCGGCAGGATCAGCCACCAGACTCTCGGCGGCATCGGTGGCAACAGGCTGCGGTGCTGGCTTAACGTCAGGCTGAAGGCGCACACCGTCATTGCCAGCAGGGTGCCGGCCAGGATGTCCGTCGGCCAGTGTGCACCCAGGTACACCCGGGAAATCGCGATGGTGGCGGCGGGAATGCAGCCAAGCACCAGCCAGGTCAGGCGCAGTCGTGTCGGTTGACCGCGACCGGCAAGCACTGCCAAGGCCAGGAAGAATGCAAACGAGCCGGACGCATGGCCGCTGGGCATGCTGAAGCTGGTGAGTGGGTCGGTCAGCACTTCGGGGCGCATCCGCGCAAAAAACAGCTTGGTCCCGGTATTGATCAGCGCCGCGCCCAGCAGGGTGGCGCCGACAAAGATTGCCTGGCGCCATTGCCGCGCCACCACCAGCAGGCCGGTCAGCACCGCGCTGGCGACAAACATCTTCTTGAACTCGCCGAGCTGGGTCACCATCACCATTGCCCGGTCGATCGCCGGGCCGCGGTGTTCCTGCACCAGTGCCATCAAGCCCTGGTCAAAGTCGTTGAGGTAGGGATAGCCGATAAACAACGCGATCAACAGTGTGCCGCCAATGCAGCCAATCCATAGGGTGGCGCGCCGATGGCCGCGCAGGCTGCTGTTGAGGCTTACGCCGATCAACACTGCGAGACAGGCGGCGACAATCCCGGCCTCCGGCCAGAAGCCTTCGGGCAATGGCAGGCGGAAGGCCGCGCCGGTGGCCCAACCCGGCAACAGATACGCCACCGACCAACCTGCGCCGGCCAGCAGGCTCACGGCGGCAAAACGTGGGAAGGGCATGTCGCACATGCCCGCAACCATCGGCAACATTGGCCGCAGCGGGCCAATGAAGCGGCCTACCAACAGGCTGGCGATGCCGTACTTCTGGAAGTAGGCCTCGGCGCCGCTCATCCATTCCGGGTGATGCCGCAGGCCGGGAAGGCGCCGGATGTTCTGGTGGAAATGGCGACCGAGGAAGTAGGAAACAACATCGCCCAGCACGCCGCCGAGGAAGCCCAGCAACAGGGTTTCTCCCAGTGACAGTGCGCCGCTGCCGGCCAGGGCGGCGATGGCAAACAGCAATACCGTGCCAGGTACGATCAGGCCGGCAATGGCCAGGCACTCCACGCACGCCACGATAAACACCGCCACGGCCAGCCATTGCGGGTTCAGGGTCAGCCAGCCGGTAATGCTATCGAGCCATGGGCCCATACAATCAACTCCCTTTTGTAGATCGTCCTTGTGGGAGCCCGGCTTGCCGGCGATGGCGTCCTTGAGTCCGCTATCGCCGGGCAAGCCGGGCTCCTACAGGTTTATGTATGTTTTCAAATCAAAAAATAGTCGCGGCCTTCGACCTGGCCCCGGCGCAGCGGGTTCCGTGTGCAATACGGCGCATAACCGGCATCGACGAAGCGGTACATCAGGTGTTCATCGCGCCCACCGGGAATGCCCAGGCGGGTGGTCTGGATGATCTGCGCTGGCGCCAGCCCTACGTCTTCCACGTAGAGCAGTTCCTGGTCAAAGCGCTTGGCGTCCCACATCGGCACCTTCAAACCCAGCGCCTTGCACAGCAAGGTCTGGCCGGCGCACAGCTTTTGCGAGGGTCGTGGCCTGCCGCTGGCGTCCGGGTTATTCAGCAGCATCTGCGCCAGGCTGGCCGGGCCGGAGACTTCGTCGACCCACGGATAGGCTGATTTGATCAGCACCGCATTGCCCGGACCGTGGGCGCTGAAGTTCAGCGAATCACCGCCGCGGGCGTAGTACATATAGATGTGCCCGCCATCCAGAAACAAAGCCTTACGCTTTTCTGTGTAGCCCAAGGACGCGTGGCTGCCTTTTTCGGCGAGGTAATACGCTTCGGTTTCGATAATTCGTGCCGACAGCCACAAATCACCAACACGATGGCGAATGACTTTTCCGAGCAATTCGCGCGCGAGCAGTTGCGCGTCACGGTCGAAAAAGCCGTCGGGCAGGGCGTTGGCGGGGATCAGCGGCGAGAAACTGGACATGGCGATCAAAGGTAATACGGCTAAATGTGACAGGATGATAACAACTCCAGCCTTAATTCCCGCTGAACGTCGGGTTTTTACAGTTCATTTCGACCATCCGCCCCTCACCGCTGTCCGTAGGACGGCGTCACAGCTATAATCTGCCGCTTTCCTCTTTGCCAAGACCCCACCAGACCATGACTGAGTCCGTTCTTGACTACATGACCCGCCTGGGTCGCGCTGCCCGTCAGGCCTCGCGGTTGATCGCCCGTGCGAGTACTGCGCAGAAGAACCGCGCCTTGCTGGCGGCCGCCGACGCTCTGGATGCTTCGCGCTCCGAGCTGAGCGCCGCCAATGAACAGGATTTGGCCAACGGTCGCGCCAATGGCCTGGAGCCTGCATTGCTGGATCGCCTGGCGCTGACGCCGGCGCGGATCGACGACATGATCGAAGGCTTGCGTCAGGTGGCCAAGCTGCCTGACCCCATCGGTGAAATCCGCGACATGCGCTACCTGCCCTCCGGCATTCAAGTCGGCAAGATGCGCGTACCCCTGGGCGTGATCGGCATCATCTATGAGTCACGCCCGAACGTGACCATCGACGCCGCGAGCCTGTGCCTCAAGTCGGGCAACGCCACCATCCTGCGGGGCGGTTCCGAGGCCATCAATTCCAACCGTGCCATCGCCGCGTGCATTCAGCAGGGCCTGGCCGTGGCTGAACTGCCGGCCGAAGTGGTGCAAGTGGTCGAGACCACTGACCGCGCTGCCGTTGGTGCGCTTATCACCATGCCTGAGTTCGTCGACGTGATCGTGCCACGGGGTGGCAAGAGCCTGATCGAACGCGTGAGCCGTGATGCCAAGGTGCCAGTTATCAAGCACCTGGACGGCGTCTGCCACGTGTTCATCGACATCGCCGCCGACCTCGACAAGGCGATCCGCATTGCCGACAACGCCAAGACTCACCGCTACGCCCCGTGCAACACCATGGAAACCCTGCTGGTGCACGTCGGCATTGCCGATCGCGTGCTGCCGCCGCTGGCTGCCATCTACCGCGACAAGGGCGTTGAACTGCGTGGTTGCGAGCGTACCCGGGCGATCCTCGGCAGCGACGTGATCGAGGCCACCGAGCAGGACTGGTACACCGAATACACGGCGCCGATCCTGTCGATCCGCATCGTCGACGACCTGGACCAGGCCATCGAACACATCAATCAATACGGCTCCAAGCACACCGACGCCATTGTCACCGAGCATTTCAGTGATGCCCGGCGTTTCCTCAACGAAGTGGATTCCGCTTCGGTGATGGTCAACGCCTCGACGCGCTTTGCCGACGGCTTCGAGTACGGCCTGGGGGCGGAGATCGGTATCTCCACCGACAAGCTCCACGCACGCGGCCCGGTTGGCCTGGAAGGGCTGACCAGCGAGAAGTACGTGGTGTTCGGTGACGGTCATGTGCGCACTTGATGGGTAAACGCATCGGGCTGCTCGGCGGCACCTTCGACCCCGTGCACATCGGCCATTTGCGCAGTGCACTGGAAGTCGCGGACGCCCTCGGGCTGGATGAACTGCGCTTGGCACCGAATGCCCGGCCGCCGCATCGCGATACGCCGCAGGTGTCTGCGCAGCAGCGCCTGGAGATGGTCCGCCTTGCGGTGGCCGGCATTGCACCGCTGGTGGTGGACGACCGCGAACTCAAGCGCGACAAACCGTCCTACACTGTCGACACCCTGGAACTGATGCGGGCCGAGTTGGCCGCGGATGACCAGTTATTTCTACTTTTGGGCTGGGACGCGTTTTGCGGCCTGCCCACTTGGCATCGCTGGGAAGAGTTGCTCCAGCATTGCCACATCCTGGTGCTGCAACGCCCGGATGCCGACGCAGAATCGCCGGATGCCTTGCGCAACCTGCTGGCGGCGCGGTCGGTAAGTGACCCTTTGGCCCTGACCGGGCCGAGCGGGAATATTGCATTCGTCTGGCAAACCCCGCTTGCGGTGTCTGCCACCCAGATCCGTCAACTGCTGGCCAGCGGGAAGTCGGTACGTTTCCTGGTGCCTGACGCGGTCCTGGCCTACATCGATGCGCACGGGCTTTACCGTGCGTCGAACTGAAAAGGCGCGCTTGAACGCACGAACAGTCGTGCAGCGAGCGCCCGAACATACGAGCAAAACGAGTTTTATATGACGAACAAAGACGTAAGCAAAGTTAAGCGCAAAGGCACGTTCAAGAGCGCTCCTCTGCCAGTAGAAGCCCACACTGGCCCTGAGCTGGCCGGCGAAGAGCTGGTGAAGGTTGCCGTGGCTGCCCTGGAAGACGTGAAGGCCCAGGACATCCAGGTCCTGGACGTGCGCGACAAGCAGAGCATCACCGACTTCATGATCATCGCCACCGGTACCTCCAACCGCCAGATCGGCGCGATGCTGGACAAGGTTCGCGAAGCGGTCAAAGCCCAGGGCGTCAAGCCATTGGGTGAAGAAGGCAAGGGCGACAGCGACTGGGTACTGCTGGACATGGACGACGTGATCGTTCACATGATGACCAGCAACGCCCGTCAGTTCTACGACCTGGAGCGTCTGTGGAAAGGCGCCGAGCAGAGCCGTGCCGCCGATGGCAAGCACCACAGCCCTGAAGTCGGCCACGCGCACTTCGACAAGCTCAACAAAGACCAGGAATAAGGAACGGCTGTGCGCCTGCGTCTGATCGCTGTCGGTTCACGCATGCCCAAGTGGGTGGAAGAAGGCTGGCATGAATATGCCAAGCGCCTGCCATCCGAATTGGCGCTGGAACTGGTGGAAATACCGCTCAATACCCGGGGCAAGAACGCCGACGTGGCCCGCTTTATCCGTCAGGAAGGCGAAGCCATGCTGGCCAAGGTCGGGCCCAACGAGCGGATCGTGACCCTCGAAGTGCACGGCAAGCCCTGGAGCACCGAGCAGTTGGCGGTGGAACTGGATCGCTGGCGCCTGGATTCGCGCACGGTCAACTTCATGGTCGGCGGCCCCGAGGGGCTGGCGCCGGAAGTGTGCGCGCGGGCGGACCAGCGCTGGTCGCTGTCGCCCCTGACACTGCCGCACCCGCTGGTAAGAATTCTGATCGGTGAACAGCTGTATCGCGCCTGGACAGTTCTGTCCGGGCACCCTTACCACAAATAATCTGCGCCCTGCCTGATGACCCAGCCGATCCGCATCAAGGACCACGAGAAAGACGCACGTCTTGTACGCGCGCGGGTGGTGTTTGGCGCGATTTTGGTGGTGGCATTGCTGGGGGTGCTGATTGCGCGCCTGTATTTCCTGCAGGTGATCCAGTACGACTATCACTCCACATTGTCGGAAAACAACCGGGTGCACGTGCAGCCGATTCCGCCGACCCGTGGGCTGATTTTCGACCGCAATGGCGTGGTGGTCGCGGATAACCGGCCCAGCTTCAGCCTGAGCATGACTCGCGAACGTTCCGGCGACTGGCAGCAGATCCTTGATGTGATCGTCGAGGTGCTGCAACTGACGCCGGAAGACCGGGTGATCTTCGAGAAACGCATGAAGCAGGGGCGCCGGCCGTTTGAGCCGGTGCCGATCCTGTTCGAGCTGACCGAAGAGCAGATCGCCCGGATCGCGGTGAACCAGTTCCGTCTACCGGGTGTGGAAGTGGTGGCGCAGTTGGTGCGGCACTACCCGCAAGGGGCGCACTTTGCGCATTCGGTCGGCTACATGGGCCGGATCAACGAGAAAGAGCTCAAGACCCTCGACCCGGTCAACTACAGCGGCACCCACCATATCGGCAAGACCGGCATCGAGCGTTTCTACGAGCCGGAACTGCACGGCCAGGTGGGTTACGAGGAAGTCGAGACCAACGCCCGTGGCCGCGTGCTGCGGGTGCTCAAGCGTACCGACCCGGTGCCCGGCAAGGACATCGTGCTGAGCCTGGACATCAAGTTGCAGGAAGCGGCGGAGATGGCCCTGGGCGGGCGTCGGGGTGCCGTGGTGGCACTGGATCCGAGCACTGGCGAAGTGCTGGCGATGGTCAGCCAGCCAAGTTTTGACCCGAACCTGTTTGTCACCGGGATCAGCTTCAAGGCCTACGCCGAGCTGCGTGATTCCATCGACCGGCCGCTGTTCAACCGCGTATTGCGCGGCCTGTATCCGCCGGGCTCGACCATCAAGCCGGCGGTAGCGATTGCCGGCCTGGACTCGGGCGTGGTCACGGCATCGAGCCGGGTGTTCGACCCCGGCTACTACATGCTGCCCAACTACGATCACAAATACCGTAACTGGAACCGCACCGGCGACGGTTATGTGGACCTGGATACGGCGATCATGCGTTCCAACGACACCTACTTCTATGACCTGGCCCACAAGCTGGGGATTGATCGGCTGTCGGCCTACATGGGCAAGTTCGGCCTTGGTCAGAAAGTCTCCCTGGACATGTTCGAAGAATCCCCGGGCCTGATGCCGTCCCGCGAGTGGAAGCGTGCGACCCGGCGCCAGGCGTGGTTCCCGGGCGAAACCCTGATCCTGGGGATCGGCCAGGGCTACATGCAGGCCACGCCGCTGCAACTGGCTCAGGCCACCGCGCTGGTGGCCAACAAGGGAGTGTGGAACCGTCCGCACCTGGCCAAGACCATCGAGGGCGAACGCCCGGTGGACGAAAACCCGATTCCCGACATTGTGCTGCGCGACCCGTCCGACTGGACCAAGGTCAACCACGGCATGCAGCAAGTGATGCACGGCGCCCGGGGTACCGCTCGTAAAGCGGCAGCCGGCGCGCAATACCGGATTGCCGGCAAGAGCGGTACGGCCCAGGTAGTCGCGATCAAGCAGGGCGAGAAGTACGACCGCTCCAAGGTTCAGGAACGCCACCGTGACCACGCCTTGTTCGTCGGCTTTGCTCCGGCCGACAACCCGAAGATCGTCGTGGCGGTGATGGTCGAGAACGGTGAATCCGGTTCCGGCGTAGCAGCGCCCGTGGTGCGTCAGATCATGGATGCCTGGCTGTTGACCGAAGACGGCAAGCTCAAGCCCGAATATGGCGGCACCCCATCCAGTGTGGAGGCTACGGCCCTTGAAGAGTAATTTTGACCGCATCCTCTCCAGCGAGGATGTGATGCGCCGCCGCGCCACTTTGCTGCAGCGCATGCACATTGATGGCCCGTTGCTGATCCTGCTGCTGACCCTGGCCGCCGGCAGCCTGTTCGTGTTGTATTCGGCCAGTGGCAAGAACTGGGACTTGCTGATCAAACAGGCGTCGTCGTTTGGCCTGGGTCTGTTGTCGATGGTGGTGATCGCCCAGCTGGAGCCGCGCTTCATGGCGCGCTGGGTACCGCTGGGTTACGTCGCCGGGGTGTTGCTGCTGGTGGTGGTGGATGTCATGGGCCACAACGCCATGGGTGCGACACGCTGGATCAACATCCCGGGGGTGATTCGCTTCCAGCCGTCGGAATTCATGAAGATTTTGATGCCGGCGACCATCGCCTGGTACCTGTCAAAACGCACACTGCCGCCCCAGCTCAAGCACGTGGGCATCAGCCTGATATTGATCGGCGTGCCGTTTATCCTGATCGTGCGCCAGCCCGACCTCGGCACCTCGCTGCTGATCCTGGCGGGCGGCGCGTTCGTGCTGTTCATGGGTGGGCTGCGCTGGCGCTGGATCCTCAGCGTGCTGGCCGCCGCCGTGCCGGTGGCCGTGGCCATGTGGTTCTTCTTTATGCACGACTACCAGAAGCAGCGAATCCTCACGTTCCTCGACCCGGAGAGCGATCCGCTGGGCACCGGCTGGAACATCATCCAGTCCAAGGCGGCCATCGGTTCCGGCGGCGTATTCGGCAAGGGCTGGCTGCTGGGCACCCAGTCGCACCTGGACTTTTTGCCGGAAAGCCACACCGACTTCATTATCGCGGTGATGGGCGAGGAGTTCGGCCTGGTGGGCATCTGCGCACTGTTGCTGATTTACTTGCTGCTGATCGGGCGCGGCCTGGTGATTACTGCCCAGGCGCAAACCCTGTTTGGTAAATTGCTCGCCGGCAGCCTCACCATGACGTTTTTTGTTTACGTTTTCGTCAACATCGGTATGGTCAGTGGCCTGTTGCCGGTGGTTGGGGTGCCGTTGCCGTTCATTAGCTACGGCGGAACTTCGCTGGTGACATTGCTGTCAGCGTTTGGGGTTTTGATGTCGATCCATACCCATCGTAAGTGGATCGCACAGGTTTGAATAAGGTGAAGATGTCAATGCAAGTAATGCGCGGCTGGGCTGCCCGGCACGTGTCCTGGATGGGCCTGTTGGGCCTGCTGGGAGCCGCTGTGCAGGAAGCGCAGGCCGGCGACTACGACGGTTCGCCCCAGGTCGCCGAGTTTGTCGGTGAGATGACCCGTGACTATGGTTTCGCCGGTGAACAGCTGATGGGCGTGTTCCGCGAGGCCCAGCGCAAGCAGGCGATCCTCGACGCCATCTCCCGGCCCGCCGAGCGCGTGAAGCAGTGGAAGGAATATCGCCCGATGTTCCTGACCGACGCCCGCGTGGCGCGGGGCGTGGACTTCTGGCGCCAGCACGAAGCGGTGCTGGCCCGCGCCGAGCAGGAATACGGCGTACCGGCCCAGGTGATCGTGGCAATCATCGGCATCGAAACCTTCTACGGCCGCAACACCGGCAGCTACCGGGTGATCGACGCCTTGTCGACCCTGGGCTTTGACTACCCGCCACGCGCCGAATTCTTCCGCAAAGAGCTGCGCGAGTTCCTGTTGTTGGCCCGTGAAGAACAGGTCGACCCGTTGACCCTAAAGGGCTCCTACGCCGGGGCCATGGGCTTGCCGCAGTTCATGCCGAGCAGCTTTCGCGCCTACGCCGTGGATTTCGACGGTGACGGCCATATCAATATCTGGAGCAACCCCGATGACGCCATCGGCAGCGTCGCCAGCTACTTCAAGCGTCACGGTTGGGTAGCCGGCGAGCCGGTGGTGATTCGCGCCGATGTGACCGGTGACCGCGCCGACGAAGGCCTGACCCAGGGTATCGAGCCCGTCAAGACAGTGGGGGAGTTGCGGGCGCTGGGCTGGTCGAGTCAGAATGCGCCACGCGATGATATGCCGGTGACGGCGTTCCGCCTCGAAGGCGAAAATGGCCCCGAATACTGGATGGGCCTGAAGAATTTCTACGCAATCACGCGTTATAACCGCAGTGTGATGTACGCCATGGCCGTGCATCAACTGTCAGACATGCTGGTCCAAGCACGGGGCGTCAAGTAATGCCGGTATCACCGATGTACAAACCCCTGAAGCTGTTGGCGTACGCCGCATTGTCGTTATTGGTGGTCAGTTGCTCCACCAGTCGTGCACCGGTGCAAAAAACCGCTGGCACGGCGATCCGCTCCCAGCCGGGGCTGGATATCAACCGCGCCCACAAAGACGGCGCGCCGTGGTGGGATGTGGATGTTTCGAAGATCCCGGATGCCACGCCGACCCTGCACACCGGCCCTTACAAGGCCAACCCCTATACCGTGCTGGGCAAAAACTACTTCCCGCTGCAAGACTCCAAGACCTACGTGCAATCAGGTACGGCGTCCTGGTACGGGACCAAGTTCCACGGCCAGAACACCGCCAACGGCGAAGTCTATGACCTGTACGGCATGAGCGCGGCGCACAAGACCCTGCCGCTGCCCAGCTATGTACGCGTGACCAACCTGGACAACAACCGCTCGGTAATCCTGCGGGTCAATGATCGTGGGCCGTTCTATTCGGACCGGATCATCGACTTGTCCTACGCCGCCGCCAAGAAACTCGGGTATGCCGAAATCGGCACCGCCCGGGTGAAGGTCGAAGGTATCGACCCGGCCCAGTACTGGGCCCAGCGCGGCAAGCCGGCGCCGTTGATGCTCAACGAACCGCAAACCCCGCAACCGCAAGTCACGGCCTCGGCCGGCAAGATCGAACAGTGGACCCCGCCGCCGGCGCAGCACGCCCCGGACACGGTCGTCATTCCGCATGCAGCACCGGGAGCCTCTACCGTGGGCGGCCAGTACCTGCAAGTCGGCGCTTTCGCCAACCCGGACGCGGCAGAGCTGCTAAGGTCCAAGCTCAGCGGGATGGTCAGCGCGCCAGTCTTTATCAGCTCTATTGTGCGTAACCAGCAGACCCTGCACCGTGTGCGCATGGGGCCGATCGGCTCGCCGAGTGAAGTTGCGCAAGTGCAGAACAGCGTGCGCCTGGCCAACCTGGGGCAACCCAGCGTGGTCACCGCCGAGTAAGCAGTACAAAGGATTGATGGCTCAGGCTCGCATGCGGGTTTGAGCCCTGGTTGTTGGCTCGTTGAACAATAAAAACCCAGGGGCAAGGGGTGGGCATGCAACCGAACACGCGACAGTCTGGCGACGGGCTGTCTGAATAGTTTTGCCCGCGAGGGCAAGTTTCCATAAGCAATTTCGAGAGACGGATGAACATCACCACCTTAGCCAAACGCACGTGCCTGCTTCTTTCGCTGATCATCACCCCGGCCGCCTGGGCGGTTGAAATGGTGCCAGCTTCCCCGCAACTGGCTGCCAAGGCCTGGGTCCTGATGGACGCCGCCAGCGGCAACGTGCTGGTGGAGAACAACGGTGACCAGCGCCTGCCCCCAGCCAGCCTGACCAAGCTGATGACCGCCTACATCGCGACCCTGGAAATCCGTCGCGGCCAGATCGGCGAAAACGATCCGGTGACCGTCAGCGAAAACGCCTGGCGCACCGGCGGTTCGCGGATGTTCATCAAGGTCGGCTCGCAAGTGACCGTCAGCGACCTGCTGCACGGCATCATCATCCAGTCGGGTAACGACGCCAGCGTAGCCCTGTCCGAGCACATCGCCGGCAGCGAAGATGCGTTCGCCGACATGATGAACAAAACCGTGGCCGACCTGGGCATGACCAACAGCCACTTCATGAACCCGACCGGCCTGCCGAACCCTGAGCACTACTCGTCGGCTCACGACATGGCGATCCTGGCTCGCGCGATCATTCGTGTCGACCCGGTGCACTACGCGATCTACTCCCAGAAAGAGTTCTTCTGGAACAACATCAAGCAGCCTAACCGCAACCTGTTGCTGTGGCGTGACAAGACCGTCGATGGCCTGAAAACCGGCCACACCGAAGAAGCCGGCTACTGCATGGTGTCGTCCGCTGTCCGTGACGGCCAGCGCCTGATTGCCGTGGTATTCGGTACCAACAGCGAGCAGGCCCGTGCGGCCGAGACGCAAAAGCTGCTGACCTATGGCTTCCGTTTCTTCGAAACCCAGACCTTCTACCAGAAAGGCACCGAGCTGGCTCAAGCCCCTGTGTGGAAAGGCGCGACCCATCAAGTCAAGGCTGGCCTGGCTGAAGACCTGACCCTGACCATGCCTAAAGGCCAGCTCAAGAAGCTGGTGGCCAGCATGACCATGAACCCGCAACTGGTCGCACCGATCGCCAAGGGCGACGTGATTGGTAAAGTCGAAGTGAAGCTGGACGACAAGGTGGTGCACAGCGCCGATCTGATCGCTCTGGACGCCGTCGACGAAGGTGGTATCTTCCGACGCGTGTGGGATAGCATCCGTCTATTCTTCTACAGCTTGTTCAACTGATAGTGTGCACCTGCATGACCCCGCGCTGATCCGGCGCGGGGTTATGCCCGTCGCCACGGCTTACGCTTACGAGGCCGTTACGCCATGACCGATACCGAAGTAAAGGCGCCAAAGATCGAATTCCCAAACGTGGACTATCCCGTCAAGGTGATCAGCGATACGGGCGTGGGCAACAAGGATAAGATCATCGAGATCGTCAAGAAACACGCAACGATCAACCATGACCGTGTGGATGAGCGTCAAAGCACCAACGGCAAGTACACCACTATTCAGTTGCACATCGTGGCGACTGATCAGGACCAGCTCTACAACATCAACAGCGAACTGCGGGCTACCGGCTTCGTGCACATGGTGTTGTGATGTCACAGACCCTGGGCTTTCGCGAGCTCGGCCAAATGGCTTACGAACCGGTGTGGCACGCCATGCAGCGGTTCACCAACGAGCGCGGCACTGAAGCCCCGGATGAAATCTGGCTGGTGGAGCACCCGCCGGTTTTCACCCAGGGCCAGGCCGGCAAGGCCGAGCATTTGCTGCTGCCGGGAGAAATCCCGGTGGTGCAGGTCGACCGCGGCGGGCAGGTGACTTACCATGGCCCAGGTCAATTGGTGGCTTATCTGTTGCTGGACGTGCGCAGGCTGGGTTTTGGCGTACGTGAGCTGGTCAGTCGCATGGAGTCATGCCTGATCGAGCTGCTGGCCAGCTACGGTGTGACCGCCGCGGCCAAGCCGGATGCACCGGGGGTTTATGTTGATGGCGCGAAAATCGCCTCCCTGGGCTTGCGGATTCGCCACGGTTGTTCCTTTCATGGCCTGGCCTTGAATGTGGACATGGACCTGGCGCCGTTTCGACGGATCAATCCCTGCGGCTACGCCGGTTTGGCGATGACCCAGTTGAGCGATCACGCAACACCACTAGAATTTGCCGAGGTAAGTGCCCGGCTGCGCGCGCAGCTCGTCAAACACCTCGACTATGCTGAGCAGACGACCCTAACGGGCGGAATCGACTGATTATGACTACTGATGCAGTGCAAACCATGATCCCGACGCTGGATGTTACCGAGCGTCCGGCCCCGCGTGCCAAGGTAGAAGCCGGCGTCAAGCTGCGCGGCGCCGAGAAGGTTGCACGCATCCCGGTGAAGATCATTCCGACCACCGAACTGCCGAAAAAGCCTGACTGGATTCGCGTGCGTATCCCGGTTTCGCCGGAAGTCGACCGCATCAAGGCCCTGCTGCGCAAACACAAGCTGCACAGCGTGTGCGAAGAAGCGTCCTGCCCGAACCTGGGCGAGTGCTTCTCCGGTGGCACCGCGACCTTCATGATCATGGGTGACATCTGCACCCGTCGTTGCCCGTTCTGCGACGTTGGCCACGGCCGGCCGAAGCCACTGGACGTCAACGAGCCGGAAAGCCTGGCCATCGCCATCGCCGACCTGAAACTCAAGTATGTCGTGATTACCTCTGTAGACCGCGACGACCTGCGTGACGGCGGTGCCCAGCACTTTGCCGACTGCATCCGCGAGATCCGCAAGCTGTCGCCGAACGTGATGCTCGAGACCCTGGTGCCGGACTACCGTGGCCGTATGGACGTGGCGCTGGAAATCACCGCCGCCGAGCCGCCTGACGTGTTCAACCACAACCTGGAAACCGTACCGCGCCTGTACAAGGCTGCGCGTCCGGGTTCGGACTACCAGTGGTCGCTGACCCTGCTGCAGAAATTCAAGCAGATGATGCCGCACATTCCGACCAAATCCGGCCTGATGCTGGGCCTGGGCGAAACCGACGAAGAAGTCATCGAAGTCATGAAGCGCATGCGCGAACACGACATCGACATGCTGACCCTCGGCCAGTACCTGCAGCCGTCCCGCAGCCACTTGCCGGTACAGCGCTTCGTGCACCCGGATGTGTTCGCCTGGTTTGCCGAAGAAGGCTATAAGATGGGCTTCAAGAACGTCGCTTCCGGCCCGCTGGTACGTTCCTCGTACCACGCCGACGAGCAGGCGAAACTGGTCAAGGCCAGCCTGGTGTCCTGATACGCGGAACGCCGGACACTGCAGGACCCATGTGGGAGCCGGCTTGAGTGGGAGCGGGCTTGTTCGCGAATGCGTTGGATCAGTTGACCTGTCCGGTGACTGACTGACCGTCTTCGCGAGCAAGCCCGCTCCCACCCAGGCCCGCTCCCACATTTGCTACTGACTCTTCCTCTTCTGTTTGCAACCATTGCTGTTTAGAGTGCCTTGGGCAATCCACACGAGGAGAACCATGGATGACGACTCAATTGACCACTTGTGCGGTACCTGCGCTGCGCGCCGAAGGCGTGATCGGGCTGATTGCCCCTGCCGGGCCGGCCGAGCTGGATATCGACACGGCCACGCAATGGATGCGCGCCCGGGGCTACACACTGCGGATCTTTCCGGGCGTGAGCCAGCGTGATGGCTATCTGGCCGGCAGTGATGAGGTACGCCTTGATGACCTGCACGCGGCGTTCGCCGATTCGACCATCGACGCAATTTTCTGCCTGCGCGGCGGCTACGGCACGCCACGCCTGCTGGACCGCCTGGACTTTGACCTGCTCCGGGCCAACCCCAAGCCATTCGTAGGCTACAGCGATATCACCGCCCTGCACCTGGCGATCAACCGGTATGCCGGTTTCGTCACCTTCCATGGTCCGATGTTCAACGCTGACCTGTTAGGTGAAAAGCAACAGCCTACCGAGTCGTCGCTGTTCAGCATGCTGCGTGGGCAAGTGAAGGCCGGCAGCCAGCTGGTTCACCCTGTGGCCTACCCGCTGACCACCGTCGAGCCAGGCATCGCCTGTGGGCGGCTGCTGGGCGGCAATCTATCGATGATCGCAGCAGTGATGGGCACGGCTTACGAGATTGATGCCGAGGGCATCATTCTGTTTATCGAAGATGTGAACGAGCCGTTGTACCGCATTGACCGGTTGCTCACCCATTTGCGCCTGGCGGGCAAGCTGGCCCAGGTGGCGGGCGTGGTGGTGGGGGATGTGGCTGGGGTTGATAGCCTTGCGCTTGAGCGCTTGCTGAAGCAGACCTTCGAGCCGTTGTGCATTCCTGTGCTGTCCGGCTGGCGCAGCGGGCACTGCAACCCGAACCTGACCTTGCCGTTGGGCGCCAGGGTGCGGTTGGATGCGGGGGAGAGGCGGTTGGTGTTGGAACAGGATGTGGTGTTCAAGGCCTGAACTTTGTAGCGCCGATAAAGGCCTCTTCGCGAGCAAGCCCGCTCCCACATTTCGATCGCGTTCCTTCAGGAAGTGCACGGTCAAAATGTGGGAGCGGGCTTGCTCGCGAATGCGGTAGCAGCCATACGCCGATCTATCGGCTTTGCAGCGACTCCAGCAACTTCACCGTCGGATACCCATCCGCCGGCCAGCCCAGGGACTGCTGCGCGGCACGAATCGCCTTGCGGGTATTCGCACCGATGATCCCGTCCGGGTTGCCTGCGTCGTAACCATTGGCACTGAGCACCGTCTGCAAGTCAATTCGCTGCGAGCGAGTCAACGGCAGCTCATCTTTCGGCCAGCTCCCACGAATCAAGCCACCGCCCCCGAAGCGTTCCGACAACAAGCCAACTGCCAACGCGTAGGACGACGAGTTGTTGTACTTGAGGATCGCGCGGAAGTTATCCAGCACCAGGAACGCCGGGCCACGATAGCCGGCCGGCAGCAACAGGGCGGCGGAAAGCTGGTCGACGTTGGCCGGGACACTGGCGCCCGGCGGCACCTGGATTCCCAGTTTCAGCCACTCGCCAACGGTCTTGCGTACGCTGCCATCGGCCAGGGCGTAATCAAAATTCAACGGCAGTTGCTGCACCTCGAAGCCCCAGGGCTGGCCTTTCTGCCAGCCGGAGCTTTGCAGGTAGTGCGCGGTGGAGGCGAGGGCGTCGGCCGGGCTGTTCCAGATATCGCGGCGGCCGTCACCGTCGAAGTCTACGGCGTGGGTGTTATAGGTGGTCGGGATGAACTGGGTCTGGCCCATGGCCCCGGCCCAGGAGCCTTTCATCTGGTCGGCGGCGATATCGCCATGCTGGATGATTTGCAGCGCCGCCAGCAGCTGCGCCTGGGCGAAGGCCGGGCGACGGCCTTCATAGGCCAGGGTCGCCAGTGAGCGGATCACCGAGTTGTTGCCTTGGAATTGGCCGAAGTTACTCTCCATGCCCCACACCGAGACCAGCGCCTGGCGGTCGACGCCGTAACGGTCCTCAATGCGTTGCAGAATGTCGGCATACTTCACCAGCAGCGACTGGCCATTGCGCACCCGCAGCGGCGACAGCGCGCCATCGAGGTATTCCCATACCGGCCGGGAGAACTCCGGCTGGCTGCGGTCGGCGCGGATCACCGCCATGTCGGGTACGACATTGGCAAAGGCCGTGTCGAAAACCTGCGGCGTGATACCGGCCTTCAAGGCTTCCACGCGAAACCCCGCCTGCCATTCGGCAAAGGTCTGGGTCGGCTGGATATCAAGATTGTCTGCCACCAGTGGCGCAACGACGGCAGGCGCAGCTACCGGTGCAGTCTGGAGCGGGGGCAGGGGTTGGGCATCGGCAGCGGTGGGTTTTTCCGCGCAGGCGACTAACAGAATGAGGCTGGAGGCAGCGATCAGTTGGCGAAGGTGCCAACGACGGGAAAGACTAGAGGGCATGCACAGGTCCAGGGAATACGAATCAGGTACAGACCTTATCATGCCGGAGGGGCGCTTGCCTTCAGGCAGCCAGAAAGTAAGAAGCCTCCCAGCTATTAGACTGGAAGGCTTCGCGGCGGTAGCTGCCTTTGCCTTTGCCGGCTCGTTCCTTGCGACTGCGGAACAACGGCTGGGCGATGATGGATTTGGCCTTGTTGGGGCCATGCTTGGATGGCTTTTTGCTCATGATGGGTACTCTCTGGCAGGTTGATGATGCGGTGCGAATCATCTGCCGAAGTTTGGATTCTGTCCAGCCCAGCGATACGTAGGACTATTCAGCAGGCAACGCCAAGCGCTGTCCTGACATCAAAAGTGACAAACGACTCAGGCTCATCCACGGCGATCCAGCCGCCTGCCCCTTGATCTGCGCGTCAATGCGCTGGGCTTCCAGCAGCAATTGCGCCCAGCGTTGCGCCGAGTGCCGTTGCAGGGCTTTGCTGATCAGTGGTTTGCGCTTGTCCCATACCGGTGGCCGCGCCTGGCTGAAGGCCTTGTCCAGTGGGATGCCCTGGCTGTACTGCAGGGCAATATTGGCCAGCAGCCGTAATTCTCGCGCCAGGGCCCAGAGAATCACCGGCGGCTCGACGCCTTCGCCGCGCAGCCCTTCAAGCATGCGCAGGGCGTGGGCGGGTTCGCCGTTGAGGATCGCATCCACCAGGCCAAATACGTCAAAGCGCGCGCTGTCCGCCACGGCACCTTGTACGGTTTCGACGGTGATCTGTCCACCCTCGGCCATCAGCTTGAGCTTTTCGATTTCCTGGGCGGCGGCCAACAGGTTGCCTTCCACCCGCGCCGCGATCAGCTCCACCGCATCCTGGCTGGCACTCAGCCCTGATTGCGACAGACGCTGACGAATCCACTGCGGCAGTTGGCTGCTGTCCACCGGCCAGATCTGTATGAACTGAGTCTGGCCACCTTCCACCAGCGCCTTGCCCCACTTGGTTTTCTGCGCACTGCCATCAAGCTTGGGCAGGCTGATCAGCAGCAGCGTGTCTTCGGCAGGGCGTGCGCAGTATTCCATCAAAGCCGCCGCGCCTTTGTCGCCGGGCTTGCCCGAAGGCAGGCGCAGTTCCAGCAGGCGTTTTTCGGCGAACAGCGACATGCTCGCCCCGGCTTGCAGCAGCGTACCCCAGTCGAAACTGGCGTCGGCGCTGAATACCTGGCGTTCATCGAAGCCCTGTTGGCGGGCGGCGGTGCGAATTGCGTCCGCAGCCTCCTGGCACAGCAGCGGGTCATCACCGCTGACGATGTAGACGGGCGCAAGGCTGCCTTGCAGGTGCTTGGCGAGTTGGGCGGGGGCGAGTTTCATAGGCAGGGCGAACGGGGCGCCTGGGGCGCCCCGTCTGGCTTACTCGACAGGAACTTCGACAGGCGACTGTTTAGGTTGGCTGTCTTCATACTCTTGCGCCGCTTTCAGCGCATCGGCATCTGCCTTGGCCTTGGCATCCGCGGTTTGCTGCAGCTTATCCAGTTGCTCCGGCGTGATCAGTTGCAGGCGCAGGACCATGCGCTGCACAAGTTCGCGACGCATTTCCTTGCGCACCTGGATGGTTTCGGAGTCCGAACCCACCAGGTTGTTGCCGTCGTGGCTCACGACTTTCTGTATCTGGATCTTGTCGCCCATCAGCGGCAGGTGGTCATGGCCCTGGATTTCGAAGAAGAGCGTGGTGCTCAGCTCAATGTCCGAAGCACGCCCGGCGCTGGCGTAGCTGAGGCTGCGCTGCTCTTCTTTTTCATCCACCAGGTTCAGTTTGTAAGCCGCGCCTGAATAGACTTTGACGCCACTGTTTTCCAGGACCTGGCGCAGCTGTTGCACGGTCTCGCCGTAGGAGTTGCGGGCGGTGACGTCCAGTTCCTTGATCGCCAGTTCGGTGGTGCCGGTGCCGCGCAGCTGGAAGCCGCAAGCGCTCAGCAGCACGGCAAGGCCCATAACCAGCAGATTGCGTTTGATCATTTTGATGCTCCCCTTGAAACCATGTGGGCCTTATCGAGGCCCTGGAGGTTTTGTTCGGCGCCAGGGTTATTCCCTCGGCGCCCGATCCGATTAGCTAGCGACGATATTGACCAGTTTGCCGGGCACCACGATCACTTTGCGGATCGTCAGGCCTTCGGTGAAGCGCAGCACGTTCTCATTGATACGGGCGGCGGCTTCGACGTCTTCACGGCTGGCGCTGGCCGGCATGTCGATCTGGCCACGCAGCTTGCCGTTGACCTGAATCACCAGTTGCAGCGTGTCCTGTACCAGGGCGCTGTCATCCTGTACCGGCCAGCCGGCATCGATGACGGCACCGCTGTGGCCCAACTGGTTCCACAGTTCGTGGCTGATGTGTGGCGTGATCGGCGCCAGCAGCAGGGTGACCGTTTCCAGGCCTTCCTGTACCAGTGCGCGGTCCTGTTCGGTGGCCTGCGGCGCTTTCTCCAGCACGTTCATCAGCGTCATCACCTGGGCGATGGCGGTGTTGAATTTGTGGTGCTGGCCCACGTCCTGGCTGGCGTGCTTGATGGCCAGGTGGGTGCTGCGGCGAATGACTTTTTGCTCATCGCTCAGGGTCGCCACGTCCAGCTTGCCCGGCAAGCCTTGGCTGACATGGGCGTGCGCCAGGCGCCAGACGCGCTTGAGGAAGCGATGCGAACCTTCGACGCCGGAGTCCGACCATTCCGCGCTCATGTCAGGCGGCGAGGCGAACATCATGAACAGGCGGCAGGTGTCCGCGCCGAACTGGTCGATCATCGACTGTGGGTCGACGCCGTTGTTCTTCGACTTGGCCATCTTCTCGGTGCCGCCGATTTCCACCGGCAGGCCGTCGGATTTCAGCTTGGCGCTGATCACCTTGGCCTTGCTGTCACGCTCCAGCTCGACATCTGCCGGGTTGAACCAGGTGTAGGCGCCATTGGCTTCGCGGCGGTAATAAGTCTCGGCAATCACCATGCCCTGGGTCAGCAGGTTCTTGAACGGCTCGTCGGAACTCACCAGGCCTTCATCACGCATCAGCTTGTGGAAGAAGCGCGCGTACAGCAGGTGAAGGATGGCGTGTTCGATACCGCCGATGTACTGGTCTACCGGCAGCCAGTGGTCGGCCGCGGATTTTTCCACCAGGCCGCCTTCATAGTGCGGCGAGGCGTAGCGGGCGTAGTACCACGAAGACTCCACGAAGGTGTCCATGGTGTCGGTTTCGCGTTTGGCCGGGGCACCGCAGTTCGGGCAGGTGCACTCGTAGAATTCGGGCATGCGCGCCAATGGCGAGCCAGCACCGTCCGGCACCACGTCTTCGGGCAATACGACCGGCAGTTGGTCTTCCGGTACCGGCACGTCACCGCAGGTTTCGCAGTGGATGATCGGGATCGGGCAGCCCCAGTAGCGTTGGCGGCTGATGCCCCAGTCACGCAGGCGGAACTGGGTGCGCGAGGCACCGAGGTTTTTCTTGATCAGCGCGACTTCGATGGCGTCGAAGGCGCCTTCGAAATCCAGGCCGTCGAACTCGCCGGAATTGATCAGTGTGCCGTGTTCGTTGTACGCGTCCTGCCACGGAGCCGGGTTGGTGTCGCCCGAACTGGTGCGCACCACGGACTTGATCGGCAGGTTGTACTTGACGGCAAATTCGAAATCGCGCTCGTCGTGGGCCGGCACAGCCATTACTGCGCCATCACCGTAGTGCATCAGCACGTAGTTGGCGACCCACACCGGCAGCTTCTCGCCGGTCAATGGGTGCTCGACGAACAACGAGGTCGGCAGGCCTTTTTTCTCCTGGGTGGCGACGTCGGCTTCGGCGACGCTGCCGCCCTTGCATTCGGCGATGAACGCCTGCAGCTCAGGGTTGTTCTGTGCAGCCTGGGTGGCCAGCGGGTGTTCGGCGGCCACGGCGACGTAGGTCGCGCCCATCAGGGTGTCCGGACGGGTGGTGAAGACTTTCAATACACCTTCTGCGCCGATGGAGTCGACGTTGTAGGGGAACTGCACTTCCATGCCACGGGACTTGCCGATCCAGTTGCGTTGCATGGTCTTGACCTGCTCGGGCCAGCCCGGCAAATCATCGAGGCTCGACAAGAGTTCATCCGCGTAAGCGGTGATCTTGAAGTAGTACATCGGGATTTCGCGCTTTTCGATCAGCGCGCCGGAACGCCAGCCGCGGCCGTCGATCACTTGTTCGTTGGCCAGTACGGTCTGGTCCACCGGGTCCCAGTTCACGGTGCCGCTCTTCTTGTAGATCACGCCTTTTTCGAACAGGCGAGTGAACAGCCATTGTTCCCAGCGGTAGTAATCAGGCTTGCAGGTGGTCACCTCGCGGGACCAGTCCACCGCCAGGCCCAGGCTGCGCAGCTGGGTCTTCATGTAGGCGATGTTTTCGTAGGTCCACTTGGCGGGCGCTACGTTGTTCTTCATCGCGGCGTTTTCCGCCGGCATGCCGAAGGCGTCCCAACCCATGGGTTGCAGGACGTTCTTGCCCAGCATGCGCTGGTAGCGGGAGATGACGTCGCCGATGGTGTAGTTGCGCACATGCCCCATGTGTAGCTTGCCGCTGGGGTAAGGGAACATCGATAGGCAATAGAAAGTCTCCTTGCCTGGCTGTTCACTGACTTCAAAGGACTTTTGCTCATCCCAGAACGACTGGGCGGCATTTTCTATTTCACGGGGCTGATATTGTTCGTGCATGGCTACTTTTGAACTGAATAGGGGTGGCCTAATCCTCTTCGGTGCAACGTTCAGGTTGATCGACACCAAAAAGCGGCGCGTCCGTGCCCAAACCCTGCGGGAAGTGGAGTTACAGGAAGCGCCGTAGCATACATGACCCCACTCTATCGAGGGAAACCCTGATTGCGCCGCCGAGGCCGTTGGTCGCGGCGCCAGGCAGGCAGGGCAAGCAGGACTACGCTGTTTAGTGGGGAGTGAGTCTTATCTTCAATGAGGTGAGGGATGGTTGATTCGCAGCGAACTTTAACGAAACCGCAGGTGTACGAAGGACTGATCGACCGTTTGGGTCGAGCACTGGATGCAGCAAAAACCGCAGGCCGATTGTGTGATGAACGGCCTCTGGAGTTGGAACTGCGTGGCTTGAGCCAGGCAGAGCTGGACGTGATCAGGGTGTATCTGGAATTGAATGAGCATCGCGCGTCCCATGGCATGGCCTCCCCGCCAGCCCAGGAGTTTTCGCGATCGGCCAAGGTGGTATGGCTCAAGGATTTTTCGGCCGGTCGCAGCCCGGAAAAACTCCGGTCCGTGCGTTTCAAGTGAAGTACCGCGTTAGTGATCTGTAGCCTTCTCAGCGTCTGTTCCTGTAAAGATTGTCGCTTAACCCCGTTACACCTTAGGCTTCGGGCATCTTTGGAGATGCCCGATGCCTATTCGCTATTTCATTAAACAATTGTTGTTGCCGCCCGGCATCCTGTTGCTGTTGCTGGCCCTTGCCTGGTGGTTTCGTCGCAGCCGACCGCGGCTGGCGGCCGTGTGCTTTGCCCTGGGATTTGGCGGGATGTGGCTGATGAGCCTGCCGGTGGCGGTTCAATGGGGCGCAAAGGCCCTGGAGACCGAGCCGCCTCTGGCCCGTGATGAATGGGCGACCCTGGCGCAGCGGGCTGATGCCATCGTGGTGTTGGGCTCGGGGCGAGAGCGCGGGGATCCGGCGTGGGGCTCCGATCAGCCGACGGGTATCGGTCTTGAACGCCAGCGCTATGCAGCCCGCCTGGCCAAGGCTTCGGGCTTGCCGGTGCTGACCACCGGCGGCTTGCACTACGGCACACCGCCCAGCGAGGCGGAGTTGATGGCGGTATCGATGCAGGATGACTTTGGCGTGAGCGTGCGCTGGAAGGAAGAGCGCAGCCGTACCACGTGGGAAAACGCGCAGATGAGTGCCGAGATTCTGCTGCCGCAGGGGATCAAGCGTGTGGTGGTCGTGACTCAGGCCTGGCATATGCCGCGCTCGCGCTGGAGCTTCGAAAAGGCCGGGTTCACGGTTGTTCCGGCGCCAGTGGGGTTTCTTGGTTTGGACAATGCCCGGCCATTGGGGGGCTGGATGCCGGAGTTCAAGTCGGTATGGCAGAGCGGGCAGTTGCTGAATGAAGCGGTGGGGCAGGTGGGTTACCGGATGTTTTACAGGTAATACCGCAGGTCAAATGTGGGAGCGGGCTTGCTCGCGAATACAGTGTGTCAGTCACTGGTGCTTTAACTGACAGATCGCATTCGCGAGCAAGCCCGCTCCCACATTGTCGTCCGAGTATTTCTTTTAAACCGTTTTGGACATCCGGCCCGCCAACAGCGCCCAGCCAAACAGGCCAAGGCACAGGATGATCAACGGCCACGAACGCCATTCCAGGTACGGGGTGAGGTTGTGCATCGGCACGACCTCGCCGTAGAGAATCCCGCGTTCAAACTGCGGGATCTGCACGGTGATCTGCCCGTACGGGTTGATCAGGCCAGTGACGCCGTTGTTGGTGGCGCGGATCATCCAGCGCCCGGCTTCCAGGGCGCGCATCTGGGCCATCTGCAAATGTTGCAGCGGGCCGATGGAGCGGCCGAACCAGGTGTCGTTGCTGATGGTCAGCAACAAATCGCTGCGGGCCGACAGGCCGGCGGCGAACTCCGGGTACACCACTTCATAGCAAATGAACGGCGCAATCTGATAGCCCTTGGCTTGCAGCAAAGCCTGGTCGGACGGCCCGCGGGCGAAGTCCGACATCGGCAGGTCAAAGAACGCGATCAAGCCGCGCAACATGTCCTGCAGCGGCACGTACTCGCCAAACGGCACCAGCTTCTGCTTCAGGTAGGTGCCGTCGCCTTCGCCCACCACCGTGATGCCGTTGAAGAAGCGCTTGTGGTGATGCACTTCCTGGCGGATCGGTACACCGGTGATCAGCGCGGTGTGCCGGTCGGCAGCGAACTTGCCCATCATGCCCAGGTAGCCCTCGACGGATTCCTTGAGCACCGGCACGGCGGTTTCCGGCCATACCAGCAGGTCGACAGGCTTGGAGCTGAAGCTCATGTCGCGGTACAGCGCGAGCTGCGCATTGAGCTGCTCGGGGTCCCACTTCATGCTTTGTTCGACGTTGCCCTGGATAGCCGCCACCGTCAGCGGCGCGCCGGCGGGGGTGGTCCATGCATGATGCTTGAGTGCCAGGCCGATGGCCCATGGCGCCACCAACAACAGCAAGCCGGCACCGATGAACAGGTTGCGCTTAGCCGCCAGCAGACGCGGCAGGTTGCAGATCAGTGCGGCGGTCAGCGCCAGGGCAAAGGATATCAGCCACATCCCGCCCAGCGGCGCGAGGCCGGTGAGAGGACCGTCGAGCTGGCTGTAACCGGAATAGAGCCATGGAAAACCGGTGAGGAACCAGCCGCGAAACGCTTCCTGGCCAACCCACAAGGCCGCGAAGGCCAGGGCATCGGCCAGTGGCGCTTCGTTGCGGCGCAGCCAGCGCGCCCACAGCCAGGCGGGCAGGGCAAAGAACCAGGCAATGGCCGCCGTAAACGCCAGCATCAGCATGCCCGCCAGCAGCACCGAAGCGCCGCCGAAGTGGTGAATGCTGTAGTAGATCCAGCTGGTACCGGCGCCAAACAGGCCGAAACCGAAACACCAGCCGCGCCACAAGGCCTGGCGCGGTGTCAGTTCACGCAATCCCGCATAAAAGAACCCGGCCGCCACCAGCGCAAACGGCCAGAGGTCGAACGGCGCCAGCGCCAGGGTGGTGATGGCGCCGGCCACCACGGCCAGCAAGTTACCGGGCCAGCCGGGTGCAATCATACGGCGCATGTCAGTCCTTAGCGGGCAATAGGTGTCAAACGGATCAAGTGAATACGGCGGCTGTCGGCATTCAGGATGCGGAAGCGATAGGCACCGATTTCCGTGGTCTCGTTACGCTTGGGCAGGTGCCCGAACGCACTCATCACCAGGCCGCCAACCGTGTCGAATTCATCGTCGGAGAATTCGCTGTCGAAGAACTCGTTGAAGTTCTCGATCGGCGTCAGGGCCTTGACCAGGAAATCACCGCTGGGCAGCGGCTTGATGTAGCTGTCTTCTTCGACGTCGTGCTCGTCTTCGATGTCGCCGACGATCTGTTCCAGCACGTCTTCGATGGTCACCAAGCCCGCTACACCGCCGTATTCGTCAATCACGATGGCCATGTGATTGTGGTTCGCACGAAATTCGCGCAACAGCACATTCAGGCGCTTGGATTCAGGGACGAAAGTGGCAGGACGCAGCAGGTCCTTGATGTTGAAGCTGTCGCCGTTCTCCTTGAGGATCAGCGGCAGCAGGTCCTTGGCCAGCAGGACGCCCATGACGTCGTCATGGCTTTCTCCGATCACCGGGTAGCGCGAGTGCGCCGAGTCGATCACGGCCGGGAGGAATTCCCGAGGGGTCTGGGTCGCCTTGATGCTGACCATCTGCGAGCGCGGAACCATGATGTCCCGTACTTGCAGGTCAGCTACCTGGATGGCGCCTTCGACGATAGCCAGCGCTTCGCTGTCCAGCAACTTGTTCTGATGCGCCTCGCGCAGCAGCTCCAGCAGCTCCTGGCGGTTTTTCGGCTCGTGGGCAAAGGCCTGGGTGAGTTTCCCCAGCCATGACTTTTGCCCGTTGCTCGATCGGTCTTCGCTCATAGCGATTACTCTAAATCCTTTATTGTTTCAGTTAGGTGTAGTTGCAATTTCGTCGTCTGCATACGGGTCACGATGACCCAGTTCTGCAAGCAACGTTCGTTCCAGTGCTTCCATTTCTTCGGCTTCGTCATCGTCTATATGGTCGTAACCCAAGAGATGCAAGCAGCCGTGGATGACTAGATGGGCCCAATGGGCCTCAAGTTCCTTGCCCTGTTCCTTTGCTTCACGCTCGACCACTTCGACGCAGATCACCAGGTCGCCCAGCAACGGGATATCCAGCAGCTCATCGGGTACGTCGGCGGGAAACGACAGCACGTTGGTCGCGTAGTCTTTTTGTCGCCAGGTGTGATTCAGTTCACGGCCTTCGGGCTCGTCCACCAGGCGAATGGTCAGCTCCGAGTCGGCGGTGCGCTGGCGCAGGGCCAGGGTGCACCACTGGCGGAACTGTTCTTCGCTGGGGGCGGGCGCTTCGGTGGCCAGCTGCAGGTCAAGCTCAAGCATCGCGGCGAGTGTCCTTGGCCGGTTGGTCGTCGCGGTGTTCGAAGCGCTCGTAGGCTTCGACAATGCGCTGCACCAACGGGTGACGTACCACGTCTTTGGGCATGAAGTGCGTGAAGCTGATCCCCGGCACGTCCTTGAGTACGTCGATCACCTGGGCCAGGCCCGACTTGGTGCCTTTGGGCAGGTCGACCTGGGTGACGTCGCCGGTGATCACGGCGGTGGAGCCGAAACCGATCCGGGTCAGGAACATCTTCATCTGCTCAACGGTGGTGTTCTGGCTTTCGTCGAGAATGATGAAGCTGTTGTTCAGCGTACGGCCACGCATGTAGGCCAGCGGGGCGATCTCGATCACCTGGCGCTCGATCAGCTTGGCCACGTATTCGAAGCCGAGCATCTCGTAGAGCGCATCGTAGAGCGGGCGCAGGTACGGGTCGATCTTCTGGGCCAGGTCGCCGGGCAAAAAGCCCAGCTTCTCGCCGGCTTCCACCGCCGGACGCACCAGCAAGATGCGTCGCACCTGCTCGCGCTCCAGGGCATCGACCGCGCAGGCCACGGCCAGGTAGGTCTTGCCGGTACCGGCAGGGCCGATGCCGAAGTTGATGTCGTTGCCCAGGATCTCTTTGACGTAGCGCTGCTGGTTCAAGCCGCGAGGGCGAATCATGCCTTTCTTGGTGCGCAACGCGACGCTGGCTTCGGCTACCGGGTTATTGGCCAGGTCCTCCACGGCGGATTCCTGCAGGTACAGGTGCACCGTTTCCGGCGACAGCTCGCTACCTTTGGTTTCCCGGTAGAGGCGGCGCAGAAGGTTTTCTGCCGAGGTGGTGTGCTGGGGTTCACCAATCAGCTCGAATTGATTGCCGCGGTTGCGGATCTCGATGCTCAGGCGTTGTTCGATCAGGCGCAGGTGCTCGTCGAACTGTCCGCACAGATTGGCGAAACGGCGAGCCTCAAAGGGCTCGAGGAGAAAACGATGTGGTTCTATGGGTGCGTTCAAGGTCGTTTTTAGCCGCCCTGGGGCAATTAAGATGAAATCAAGGATAACGCCAGCAGGCTGCGTGCGAAAGCACTTATATAGCCCGAAGCTGGTACCGTTCTAATGTGGGAGCGGGCTTGCTCGCGAATGCGATGGGGCAGTCAGCCTGTTCGTTGCCTGATACACCGCCTTCGCGAGCAAGCCCGCTCCCACATTGGTTCCCGGTGGCCGAATTATTGTTACACCAGCGAACCGCGCAGCGAGTGCGGTTGTGCCGCGTCGATGTGCACGTCGGCGAACTGCCCGATCAGCGTCGGATTATCACAGCGGAAGTTGACGATCCGGTTGTTCTCGGTCCGGCCCTGCAATTCGCCTGGGTCTTTTTTCGAGTAGTCGGTCACCAGGATGCGCTGGGTCGAGCCCACCATCTGTCGGCTGATCTCGAAACCCTGCTGGTTGAGGCGGTGTTGCAGGGCGTTCAAACGCTCCTTCTTCAACGCTTCCGGGGTTTCGTCGAGCAGGTCAGCCGCCGGAGTGCCCGGGCGCTGGCTGTAGACGAAGGAGTAGGAGAAGTCGAAGCCTACGTCTTCGATCAAATTCATGGTCTGCTGGAAGTCTTTCTCGGTTTCCCCTGGGAAGCCGACGATAAAGTCCGAGCTGATGCAGATCCCCGGCACCGCCGCACGCAATTTGCGCAATTTGGATTTGTATTCCAGGGCGGTGTGGTTGCGCTTCATCGCCGAGAGAATGCGGTCCGAGCCCGATTGCACCGGCAAGTGCAGGTGCTTGACCAGCTCCGGCACTTCGGCGTGGGCCTGGATCAGGCTGTCGGAGAACTCCAGCGGGTGCGAAGTGGTATAGCGAATCCGCTCGATCCCGTCGACGGCGGCTACTACGCGGATCAACTCCGCGAGGTCCGCCAGGCGCCCGTCGTGGGTCTGGCCACGGTAGCCGTTGACGTTTTGTCCCAGCAGGGTCACTTCACGCACGCCGTTCTCGGCCAGGTGAATGATCTCTGCCAGCACGTCGTCGAACGGGCGGCTGACTTCTTCGCCGCGGGTGTATGGCACCACGCAGAAGGTGCAGTACTTGCTGCAGCCTTCCATTACCGACACATAAGCGCTTGGGCCGTCGATGCGCGGCTCGGGCAAATGGTCGAATTTTTCGATTTCCGGGAACGAGACGTCGACTTGCGGCAGCTTGGTGATGCGCGCGGCGTCGATCATTTCCGGCAGGCGGTGCAGGGTCTGCGGGCCGAAGACCACGTCGACGTACGGTGCGCGGTCGCGAATGGCTGCGCCTTCCTGGCTGGCCACGCAACCGCCGACGGCGATCACCATGTCCGGGTTGGCCAGTTTCAGTTCACGCCAGCGGCCCAGCTGCGAGTAGACCCGGTCCTGGGCCCGCTCGCGGATCGAGCACGTATTGAGCAGGATCACATCGGCGTCTTCAGCGCGAGCGGTGACTTCCAGGGCCTGATGTTCACCCAGCAGATCGACCATGCGCGAGCTGTCGTACTCGTTCATCTGGCAACCGTGGGTTTCGATGTAAAGCTTCTTGGCCATGGGGATCGTCAACTGGTGGTAAAGAACCGCGCATTATAGGGGGCATGCCGATAGGTTCCTAGCACTGTGCATCGGACGCCATGCTATAGTTCGCGCCCTCTTTTAAATCCCCCGATGTGTTACCCGCCCACCATGACCAAACGTGAAGCTCCAATCTACAAGGTGATTTTCCTTAACCAGGGCCAGGTGTTCGAAATGTACGCCAAGCAGATCTATCAAAGTGATCTGTGGGGCTTCCTGGAAGTGGAAGAGTTCGTCTTTGGCGAGCGCACGCAGCTGGTCGTCGACCCGGGCGAGGAAAAACTCAAGGCTCAGTTCGAAGGCGTGGTGCGCAGTTTTGTGCCGATGCATTCGATCGTGCGCATCGACGAAGTCGAGCGCCTGGGCACGCCGAAAATCAGCGAGGCCCGGGGCATGAGCAATGTCATGCCGTTTCCGATGCCGATGCCTGAGAAGTAAGGCTTAACACCGCGCCGACCCCTTCGCGAGCAAGCCCGCTCTCACATTCGACCGAGTTCCACCTTTGGAATACAGTCGAATGTGGGAGCGGGCTTGCTCGCGAAGGCGGTAGTAAAGGCGCTACAAAACTCAGGGCAGCGGCGAAAACGGCGAGCTGCCATCTGCGCTCTGCAGTTCCTGCAGGTAGTTGCGGAAAATCTGTCCCAGCACTTGGGTAGCCACTTCCAGTTCGTCGCGCTGCATGTGTTCGGCCACTTCGTCGGCCGTATCCAGTGCATCTTCGGCGCCGTTCACCGCTGCCATTTTCAGCACGATGTACGCCTGGACGTTATTGGCCGGTACGCCTTCGCCGTGGAAAAACATGGTGCCCAGCTGGAATTGCGCCTGCGCGTGGCCCTGCAACGAGGCTTTCTCGAAGTAGCTCAAGGCTTTGTTGAGGTCGCGTGCGGGGTTTTTACTGTCGTAGAAGTACTCGCCCAACTCGTATTGCGCCTGCGCATCCCCGCCATCGGCCTGTTTCTGGCACGCGCTCAGGGCCTCGGCCTGGCTTTCCGGCTGGGTATTGAGGGTGCAACGACCCATCGCTGGGATTAACAACGAGTTGCCGCCTGCCTGGGCATACGCCAGCAGCGGCTGAAGGAGCAACAGGCAGCCCAGAACCAGGGTGCGGCCGGTGCGTTTCATGGGAATCGACTTACCTCTGACGGGGCGCGGGACCCACGGGGGGATCCAATAAGCGCGCATTATGAAATAAGCAGGCACCTGCTTACAAAGTCTTTACTCGTTTTTCTGCTGCGTGGGCAAGTTATCTGCCGGATTGCAGGTGAATTCTCGAAAAAAGACGGAAATGCCTGTAAGCAAAGTAGCAAATCTGACGCCGCCAGGGGCGACGTCGGATTTTTGCGCCGCTTATTTCAAGGCGGCGAAGGCGCGCTCGGCGGCATCGAGGGTCAGTTTCAGCTCGGCATCACCATGGGCGATCGAGGTGAAGCCGGCTTCAAAAGCGCTCGGGGCGAGGTACACGCCACCTTCCAGCATCAGATGGAAGAAGCGCTTGAACAGGTCGGCATCGCTGCCCATCACATCGTCGAAGGTGACGATGTCGTCAGCGCCGCTGAAGTACAGGCCGAACATGCCGCCCGCCTGGGTGGTCACGAACGGAATGCCGGCGGCATCGGCGCGCTGTTGCAGGCCGTCCAGCAGGCGAGTGGTGTAGTCGGTCAGCTCGGCGTGGAAGCCCGGGCGGCTGATCAGGCGCAGGGTGGTCAGGCCGGCGGCCATGGCCAGCGGGTTACCCGACAGGGTGCCTGCCTGGTACACCGGGCCCAGCGGCGCGATGTGCTGCATGATTTCGCGCTTGCCGCCGAAGCAGCCCACCGGCATGCCGCCGCCGATGATCTTGCCGAAGGTGCTCAGGTCCGGCGTGACGCCGTAGTAAGCCTGGGCGCCGCCGAGGGCAACGCGGAAGCCGGTCATCACTTCATCAAAAATCAGCACCACGCCGCGCTTGTCGCACTGTTCCCGCAGGCCTTCCAGGAAGCCCGGCGCCGGCGGCACGCAGTTCATGTTGCCGGCCACCGGCTCGACGATGATGCACGCCACTTCCTGGCCGACTTCGCTGAGCATCTGCTCGACGGCAGCGATGTCGTTGAACGGCAGGGTCAGGGTGTGTTTGGCGAACGCGGCCGGCACCCCGGCGGAGCTCGGTACGCCCTGGGTCAGCGCACCGGAACCGGCCTTGACCAGCAGGCTGTCGGAGTGGCCGTGGTAGCAGCCCTCGAACTTGATGATGCTGTCGCGGCCGGTAAACCCACGGGCCAGGCGAATCGCGCTCATGGTGGCTTCGGTGCCGGAGCTGACCATCCGCACCATCTCCATGGAGGGCACGATGGAGCACACCAGGTCAGCCATCTCGGTTTCCATGGCGGTCGGTGCGCCATAGGAAAGGCCGTGTTGCAGCTGCTGGCGCACCGCGTCCAGTACTTCCGGATGGCTATGGCCGAGGATCATCGGGCCCCACGAACCCACGTAGTCGACGTAGCGCTTGTCATCTTCGTCGGTGACGTAGGCGCCTTCGGCATGCTTGAAGAACAGTGGGGTGCCGCCAACGCTCTTGAACGCTCGCACGGGAGAGTTCACACCGCCGGGGATGTGTTTCTGGGCATTGGCAAACAGGGTTTCGGAACGGGACATGATCGTGTTCTCTGAATTCAAGATTTTAGAAGATCGTTGAAAGCGCGGGCGCGGCGCGTGACTTCCTGGGGGCTGTCGGCACCAAACAGGCCGTGGACCACTGCCAGCAAGTCGGCACCGTGGGCCACCAGCGGTTTGGCATTTTCCAGGGTGATGCCGCCGATCACGCAGATCGGCAGGTGCAACCGCGCGCGGGCCTGGGCCAGCAGTTCAACGGTGGCTGCCGGCGCGCCGGGCTTGGTGTTGGAATTGAAGAAGCGGCCGAAGGCGACATAACTGGCACCTTCGCGGGCAGCCTGCTCGGCCAGTTCGATCTGGCTGTGGCAGGTGGAGCCGATGATCGCCTTGGAGCCCAGCAGCGCGCGGGCCGGCGTCAGCGGGCCGTCGGTCTGGCCCAGGTGCACGCCGACGCCGAGGCGTGCGGCCAGTTCGGCGTCATCGTTGATGATCAGTTGGGTCTTGTAGCGCGAGCACAGCTCTCGCAGTTTTTCGGCTTCCCGCAGGCGGCGCGCTTCGTCGCTGCTTTTATCGCGGTATTGCAGCAGGGTCACGCCACCGTCCAACGCCGCTTCGACGTAGGCCAGGAACTTGCCGGCCAACAGTTGGCTGTCGGTAATGGCATAAAGGCCACGTAGTTTCATCGGGCAGGCCTCTTGGTGTTACGAGCAGAAATCCAACGGCAGACGACGAGGCACGAATTGCCCCTGGCCGAGTTGTTCAGCGTCACGCAGGGTGCGCCAAGTGTAGTTGAGGGCCGATTGCACCGCGCTGACCAACCCTTCGCCTTGTGCCAACCGACCGGCCAGCGCGCTGGCCAGGGTGCAGCCCGAACCGTGATAACTGCCGGGCAGGCGCTGGCAGGTAAAGGTCTGGTGCGTGCCGTCGCGGCTGTAGAGGCGGTTGTGCACTTCGTGCTCGTCGCCATGGCCGCCGGTGATCAGCAGGTGCTTGATGAACGGCAGCAGTTTCGCGGCGCATTCGTCCGCCGTGCCCTCGGGCAATTCGGCGAGGATGCGTGCTTCAGGCAGGTTGGGGGTGGCGATCAACGACAGCGGCAACAGCCGCTCGCGCATGGCGTAGCCGACCTCGTCCTTGCCCAGGCTGCCGCCGCCGCCGGCGCGCAGCACCGGGTCGCAGACCACCGGCAGATGCGGGTGCGCCTTGAGCAGTTCGACCACGGTGTCGACCATCTCCAGGGAACCGAGCATGCCCAGTTTCACCGCGGCCACTTCGGAGTCACCGAGCACGGCGTTGGCCTGGGCCAGCACCCACTCGCGATCCAGCACGCGGAAATCGCTGACGTTGACGGTGTTCTGCACAGTCAGCGCGGTGACGGCCGGGGCCGCATGACAGCCCTGGGCGAGCAGGGCTTCGATATCTGCCTGCAAGCCGGCGCCACCACTGGGATCATGGCCGGAGAGACAGAGGACAACGGGGCGAGAGCTGTAGATATTCATGGTGCGCGAGCTTACCACCAAACGCTTTTTGGGTGGCTGTCGGGCGATGGTTGAATTTTTAGCGGAGGGGACGGCGGAAGTGGCTGTTTGCTATCATCGTGAAATACAGGTCAAATGCCCTGTAATGCCCGCTCTAGAGCCTTTCAAAAAATTATTTCAATGGTGTCTTTTGGCCTGTAATGGCTATGCTAGAGTGGATTCAAACCAATAACTGTATCGCCGGTTTACGTCTGCTCAAAAGGAATGGAGGCTTTTGACATAACCGGACAGGTCACGCTGGGGCTCTATGCGCTATTTGCTGATGTTACTGTTGACCGGGCTGCCGATGCTGGCCGGCGCAGTCGAGTTCAACGAGACCACCACGCGGTTGCCCCTGGGCCAAGTGATGCAAGTCCTTGAGGACCCCAGTGGCGCCCTGACCATTGGCGATATCAGCTCGCCGGTCCTCGCCAGTCGTTTCAAGACCCACGACAAAGCCACATTGAATGCCGGCTATTCGCGCTCGGTGTTCTGGCTCAAGGTCGATTTGCATTACCGTGCACAGCGCCCGGATGCCCCGCGCCGCTGGCTGCTGGAACTGGCTTACCCGCCGCTGAACCAACTGGAGCTGTACGAGCCTGACAGTGTCGGCAACTATCGACTGGTGTCGCGCACCGGCAGCATCCTGCCGTTTTCCAGCCGTGAAATCCGCCAGAGCAACTACCTGTTCAAGCTCGACTTCGTCCCTGGCCAGCAGGAAACCCTGTACCTGCGCCTGCAAAGCCAGGGCTCGATCCAGGCACCGCTGACCCTCTGGTCCACCACCGCGTACCTCGAAGAACAGCCATTGCGCCTGTACGTGCTGGGTGTGATCTACGGCGTGTTGCTCGGCATGCTGATCTACAACCTGTTCATCTACCTGAGCGTGCGCGACACCAGCTACCTCTATTACATCCTCTATATCGCCTCGTTCGGCCTGTATCAGCTGTCGGTGAACGGTGTGGCCGTGCAGTATTTCTGGCCGAATAACCCGTGGTGGGCGAACGCGGCGGTGCCCTTCCTGATCGGTTCGGCGGCGCTGTTCGGCAGCCTGTTTGCCCGCAGTTTCCTGCACACCGCGCTTTACAGTCGCTGGATCAACCGGCTGTTGCTGGCCCTGGCGGTCAGCGGCGGGGTGGTGATGGTGCTGGCATTGTTCACCAGTTATGCGCTGGCGCTGCGCCTGGCCACCGCCCTGGCGCTGGTCTTTACCGTGACCATCTTCGTCGCGGCCATCAAGGCCTGGTATTGCGGCCAGCGCATGGCGCGCTACTTCATCATCGCCTGGACCGCGTTCCTGCTGGGCGGTGTAGTCAATACGATGATGGTGCTGGGCTACCTGCCCAATGTGTTCCTCACGATGTACGCCAGCCAGATCGGCTCGGCACTGGAAGTGGCCTTGCTGTCCCTGGCGCTGGCCGACCGGATCAATTCGATGCGCGAGCAACAGGCGCAAATCCTGTTCGACGCCAGCCAGAAACTCGAAGTGCTCAACACGCAACTGGCCCACAGCAACCAGCTCAAGGATGAATTCCTCGCCACCTTGACCCACGAGCTGCGCACGCCGATGAACGGTGTGATCGGCTCCCTGGAATTGATGCAGACCGAGCCGCTGCCAGGCGACCTCGCGCAGTACCATCAAACCGCCTCCGGTGCGGCCCGCGAGATGATGCGCATGGTCAACGGCATCCTCACCCTCACCGAATTGCAGGCCGGGCGCCTCAGCCCGCAACCCCAAGTGTTCAGCCTGCGTGGGCTGCTCGACACCTTGCGCCAGCAGTTCGCGACCAGCGCCCAGAACAAAGGGTTGGCGTTCTCCATTGATCTGGCAGAAGACCTGCCGGACCGCATCAACGGTGATCCCGGCAAGCTGGCGCAGTGCCTGGATTGCCTGTTGGACAATGCCTTCAAGTTCACCCACGAGGGCTCGGTGCGTGTGCGGGTGGTCGGTGTGCCCCAGGCGGACGGAACGCTGCGCCTGACCTTCATTGTCACTGACACCGGCATCGGCTTCGCCTACCTCGATGAGGCGACCCTGTATCAGCGCTTCTTCCAGCTCGATGGCTCGACCACTCGCCAATACGGCGGCATGGGCATTGGCCTGGCGATCTGCCGGCAATTGATCGAGTTGCTCGGTGGGCGCCTCACCCACAATTCCGAGCCGCGGCGCGGCAGTCGCTTCCAGCTGGAACTTGCAGTCAGCCCCGTCCAGCCAGAACCGGCTGCCGTGCGGCGAGTACCGCAGGCGCAACGCACGCCGCAGGAGTGCACGGTGCTGCTGGTGGACGACAACAGCGTGGCGCAACTGGTGGTGCGCGGCATGTTGCTCAAGCTCGGTTATCGGGTGAAAACCGTCGACAATGGGCCGGCCGCCCTGGCGTTGCTGCAGAGCCAAACCTTCGACGCAGTGTTGCTGGATGTGCCCGAGGGCGGCTTTTCGCTGTGCTGCCAGATCCGTGCGTTGCCCGGCTGTGGTGAGCTGCCGGTGATCGCCTTGAGCACCTCGTTACAAGCCCCGGAACGCGAGCGCTGCCACGGCGTGGGTATCACCGACCGAGTGGCCAAACCGGTACGTTTCGAGGCCCTGCAACGGGTGCTGCAACTGCGGTTGTTGCATATGGTTGAGGGTGAAAGCGCCGCCAATTAGGCGTTTATGCCACTTTTTTAACCCGGGTGACGGTGCTTAACTGAAATTCAGGCCTCAATGAACGTGGCCTTTTTTCAGGAGGCCCGTCATGCACCTGCACCAGTTCGCCGAAACCCACGACGTCACCAACCAGCCACCGTCCCTGGACGGCACCAATCTGTACCGTATCGACTTGCCGCTGCAAGACTGGTCCCGGCGCTTCGGCGCCGGCTGGGCCGAGCAGCGCATCGACACCTATGGTGCGCTGGCGGGCGGGCCGCTGATGGAAGCCGGGTTCCTGGCCAACCAGAACAAACCGGTGTTCAACAGCCATGACCGGTTTGGCCATCGCATTGACCTGGTGGAGTTTCATCCGGCCTACCACGAACTGATGCGCACCGCCGTCGAACACGGCCTGCCGTCGTTGCCGTGGGCCCATCCGCAATCCGGCGCCCATGTGGCCCGTGCGGCGATGACCTACCTGCACAGCCAGGCCGAAGCCGGCACCGGCTGCCCGCTGACCATGACGTTCGCCTGCGTCCCGGCCCTGCGCCTGCAGCCAGACCTGGCTGAAACCTGGCTGCCGAAAATCCTCGCCACCGAATACGACCCGCGCAACGTCGGCATCGCCCACAAGGCCGGCGCCACCATCGGCATGGCCATGACCGAGAAACAGGGTGGCACCGACGTGCGCGCCAACACCACCCGCGCTTACCCGGTGGGCGCTGGCGGCCCGGGCCAGGCGTATGAGCTGGTGGGGCACAAGTGGTTCTGTTCGGCGCCGATGTGCGATGGCTTCCTCACCCTGGCCCAGACCGACAAGGGCCTGACCTGTTTCCTGCTGCCCCGGCACCGCCTGGATGACACCCGCAACGAGTTCTACATCCAGCGCCTGAAAAACAAGCTCGGCAACTGCTCCAACGCTTCCAGCGAAGTGGAGTTTCGTGGCGCGCTGGCCTGGATGATCGGTGAAGAAGGGCGCGGCGTACCGACCATCATCGAGATGGTGGCGATGACCCGCTTCGATTGCATGGTCGGCTCCAGCGCCCTGATGCGCCAGGCGCTGACCCAGGCCAGCCATCATTGCGCTCACCGCCTGGTAGGTGGCCGGGTGCTCAGCGAGCAACCGTTGATGCAGAACGTACTGGCCGACCTGGCCCTGGAAAGCGAGGCGTCCCTGGCCTTGAGCATGCGCATGGGGCGCGCGCTGGACCATCTGGATAACGAACAGGAAGCCAAATTCGCCCGGCTGGTGACGGCGGTGGGCAAGTACTGGATCTGCAAGCGCGCGCCCGCGATGATCAACGAAGCCGCCGAGTGCATGGGCGGTGCGGGGTATGTCGAGGACAGTATCCTGCCGCGCTTGTACCGTGAGGCGCCGGTCAACTCGACGTGGGAAGGTTCCGGCAATGTGCAGTGCCTGGATGTGCTGCGGGCCCTGTCCAAAGAACCGGGCGTGCTGGAAGCGCTGTTTGTCGAGCTGGGGGATGGCCACGGTCACAAGCACCTGGCGCGGCATATCGAGCAGTTGAAGTCGGCGTTCATGGACACCCAGGACATCCAATACCGTGCCCGGCAATTGACCGAGGACATTGCGGTGGCGTTGCAGGCCAAGCTGCTGCTGGAGGCGGGCAATGCCAGTGTGAGTGATGGCTTTATCGCCAGCCGACTGGGTGAGTCGTCGGGCCGGGTCTATGGCACCTTGCCGCGCGGTGTGGATGTGGAGGCCATCGTCGCCCGGTCGACACCTCAAATCCTCTGAATGAATGCGGGCAAAAATGTGGGAGCGGGCTTGCTCGCGAAGGCGGTGGATCAGCCAATACATGTGCTGACTGACCTAGCGCTTTCGCGAGCAACCCCGCTCCCACATTATTGATCGCATTCCAATTCCGGTGTTCCAGTGCGCCAGGGATACAGGCAAGATGAAGGCCTGCAAGTCAGAACACAGGATGCTTACCGTGACCGAAGCTTTTGTTGTCGTTCAAACCGCCGAAGAAGCCGTGGATCGGCTGGCGGCTCTCCATGAGCGTGCCACTGGCGCGCTCAATCAAGCCCTCAAGCGCTACCTCAAAGACCGCGTCGAACCCGACGCTGAACAACGTGCGATGTTTCGCTACCCGGAACTGCGCCTGACCTACCTGGTGCAGGGCGAAGTCCCACAGACCACCCGGGCGTATGCCAAGGTTCAGTTGCCGGGGACCTACAGCGTCACCGTCACCCATCCGTCGGCCTTCCGCAAATACCTGCTGGAGCAACTGGTGCCGTTGATGCACGACTTCACCGTGACGGTGGAAGTGGGCGTCAGCCAGCAGAACATTCCCTACCCGTACGTGGTGGAGCAGGGTGACGAACTGGCCGGCTCCGGTGTGACTGCCGCCACGCTGGCGCGGGTGTTCCCGAGTACCGACCTGTCTGCCGCCACCGATGGCATCGCCGACGGGCTGTACGACTGGGAAAACACCGACCCGCTGCCATTGGCGTTGTTCGATGCCGCCCGCGTCGACTTCTCCCTGCGCCGCCTGGTGCACTACACCGGCAGCGACTGGCGCCATGTGCAGCCGTGGATTTTGCTGACCAACTACCACCGCTACGTTGACCAGTTCATCGTGCATGGCCTGGAACAGTTGCGCAGCGACCCGCGCTTTATCCGCATGGTGCTGCCGGGCAATGTGATCATCGACAAGAGCATGGACCACGGCGAAGCGTCTGCCATTGCTGCCGGCGTGGTCTGGCACCGTTATCAGATGCCGGCCTACCACTTGCAGGCCAGCGACGGCCATGGTGTGACCCTGGTGAACATCGGCGTCGGCCCGTCCAATGCCAAGAACATCACCGACCACCTCGCCGTATTGCGTCCGCATTGCTGGCTGATGATTGGTCACTGCGGCGGGCTGCGCCAATCCCAGACCATCGGTGACTACGTGCTGGCTCACGCCTACATGCGTCGCGACGGGATTCTCGACCGGGTAGTGCCGCCGAACATTCCGATCCCGGCCCTGGCCGAAGTGCAGATGGCCTTGCAGCAAGCCGCGGCCAACGTCACCGGCGAGAAGGGCGAGGAGCTGAAAAAGCGCCTGCGCACCGGCACCGTGCTGACCTACGACGACCGCAACTGGGAGCTGCGCTGGGCCCAGGAGCGTCCGCTGATCAACCTGTCCCGCGCCGTGGCCGTGGACATGGAAAGCGGCACCATCGCCGCCCAGGGCTACCGCCTGCGGGTGCCGTACGGCACGTTGCTGTGTGTGTCGGATAAACCGCTGCACAGCGAGATCAAGCTGCCGGGATCGGCTAACGCGTTCTATGAGCGTGCGGTCAGCCAGCACTTGAAGATCGGCATCGAGGCGGTGGATCTGTTGCGCACCGAACTCAACTCGCTGCACTCGCGCAAACTGCGCAGCTTCGACGAGCCGCCGTTCCGCTAAACGGTTGGGATGGTTATTTAACGGTCAGGCCACTAGCATTGTCGGTCCTGACCGTTAGATGTTCCTTTGCCATGTCCCGTCCTGCCCGTCCTGTTTCCCGCCGCCCCGGTGTGAAAAGTCCGCAAACCTCGTCAGCCCCGCGTCGTGTCGCCAAGGCGCCACCGGCCGAGCCCAAGTTGATCCTGTTCAATAAACCCTTCGATGTGCTGACCCAGTTCAGCGATGAAGGCGGGCGGGCGACCCTCAAGGATTTCATCGACATCCCCGGCATTTACCCGGCCGGGCGCCTGGACCGTGACAGTGAAGGCCTGTTGCTGCTGACCAACGACGGCCAATTGCAGGCGCGTATCGCGGACCCCAAGCACAAGCTGGCGAAAACCTATTGGGTGCAGGTGGAAGGCGAACCGACCGAGGAACAGCTGCAACGCCTGCGCGACGGTGTGGAGCTCAACGACGGCATGACCCTGCCCGCCGAAGCCCGGCAACTGGACGAGCCACAACTATGGCCACGCAACCCGCCGGTGCGGTTTCGCAAAAGCGTGCCGACCCATTGGCTGGAGTTGGTGATTCGTGAAGGGCGTAACCGCCAGGTGCGGCGCATGACGGCGGCAGTGGGGTTGCCGACGCTGCGTCTGGTGCGGGTGCGGATTGGTGACTGGTCAATCGACGGCCTGGACCAAGGCCAATGGAAAGAAGTGCCGGCGCGCTTATAAGGCGCCGGACTCGATCAGGCCGATCACCACGCTCTTGATGATGAACGCGGCAACGCCCAGGCCCAGCACGAAGAACAGGATCATCGAGCCAAAGCGCCCGGCCTTGGATTTCTTCGCCAGGTCCCAGACGATAAAGCCCATGAAAATGATCAGGATGCTGACCAGGCCGGTCATCATCCATTCTTCAAACACGGCGGGATCAATCGAGTTCATCGGGTCGTTTCCGGCTGGGGCAGGGCGCCGATTATACGCCAGGGCAATCGGCGCGACATTGACCTGCGTCGGTCTGCCGCAGACTTACCACCCTGCGGGAACACAGTCAAAATGTGGGAGCGGGCTTGCTCGCGAATGCGGTGGATCAGTCAGCACATTCGGAGCCTGGCACACCGCATTCGCGAGCAAGCCCGCTCCCACATTTGTTCCGCGCTGGTCTTAAGTGCGCAGGTGGGTCAGCGGCAGCTCGGTGCTGTTGAGCACCTGGTTCAGCACAAAG
The DNA here is from genome assembly GCF_013385565.1 of Pseudomonas sp. E6002. Taxonomy (NCBI): domain Bacteria; kingdom Pseudomonadati; phylum Pseudomonadota; class Gammaproteobacteria; order Pseudomonadales; family Pseudomonadaceae; genus Pseudomonas; species Pseudomonas sp. E6002. Next base: position 148,512 of record NZ_JACAPT010000029.1, read on the forward strand.
CTTGAACGCACGCTGGTGACGCCTTCGATGCGGGTCAGGTGGCCCAGCAGCAGCTTCTGGTAGTGATCCATGTCTGGCACCACCACTTTCAGCTGATAGTCGGCGTCCATCCCGGTCACCAGGCTGCACTCCAGCACTTGCGGCAAGGTGCGGATGGCCGCTTCGAAGTTCTCGAAACGTTCGGGGGTGTGTCGGTCCATGCCGATCAGCACGTAGGCCGTGAGACTCAGGCCGAGCATCTTGCGGTCGAGCAAGGCGACCTGGCGGGCGATGTAGCCGTCGTCTTCGAGTTGCTTGACCCGGCGTGAGCACGGCGAAGGCGACAGGCCGATGCGCTCGGCCAACTCCTGGTTGGAGATCCTCGCGTCGCGCTGCAATTCCGCCAAAATACTCAGGTCGTATCGGTCAAGTTTGCTCATGGGGCTGGCCTTTGTCGTAACTATTGCGGTGAATTATCTATCCAGGGTTAAAAATTGCGCAAGCACTGTTTATTGACGCAATCTTCGCAATCATCTGCCCGAGGCCGAGGCGTAGAGTTATCAACAGAATCACTGCCCGGACATACAGTCCACTGCAGCCCGCCAATAAGGCCGGCTGCGGCCGCCAACCCCACAGGGTTGCCCCGGCCCCCGGGCTGCACACTGTCCACAAGACGGCGTGAGGTGAGCCAACGTCAAAAGCGTTGAGCCAGGACGAAGTTCTCAAGGGGCGACCGACGGGTCGCCCCTTTTTATTGCCTGCGAAAATACTTCTCGTGACTGATAACCTCTCGCAGAACCGGGCCCCGGTTTTCCAGTCTTACGTGTAGGCCCTAATCCGCAGTGAGGAATAGCATGAAGCGCATCTGGCGTTTGGCAGGTGTTGGTTTGCTGATGATGAGCGTTGGTGCGCAAGTGATGGCCGACGACCCGCCACGCCAGGAAGGCGGTGGTCAGCATGAAAGAGGCCCGGAAGGGCATCCAGGCAATAATCAGCCTCGGCCGCAGAACAACCAACCGCGACCACAAAATAGTCAACCGCGCCCTGTAGCCCCTCGGCCCGAGAACAATCAGCCGCGTCCGCAGAATCAGCATTTCGAAAACAATCAGCCACGGCCGCAGAACCAGAACATTGAGCGCCCGAACGGAGGTGGCCAGTGGCAAGGTCGCCCGCAAGGCAATCAACAGCAACCTCCGCACCCGGCGCCGCAGCCGGCCAATAACCTGCCGATCCAGGGTCGCCCGGACACCGTGCGCCAGACCCAGGAACCGCGTCCCGGCAATTACCAGGACATCCCGCGTCGCAACGACGGCAACCAGCATTGGCAGGCCGGCAATGGCGGCCAGGGTGGCCCGGGCCGGCCCGGCTTCAACGGGGGTAACGGCGGTGGCAATAACCACCCCAACGATCACCGCTGGCCAGGCCGCCCCGACGGGCACGGCAATGGCTGGGGCCCAGGCCCGCAATACCGTCCGGGTTACATCGTCGACCGCTTCCCCGACCGCAATTACCGCGTGCCGTATCGCGGGCAGGACTACTTCTTCTCGGGTGGCTACTGGTATCGCCCACAAGGCCCGCGCTATGTCGTCGTGACGCCGCCTTACGGGATTCGCGTGCAATACCTGCCCGACTACGCGCGGGAAGTGTGGGTGGGCAGTGCGCTGTTCTTCCTCGCCGCCGGTGCCTATTACACCTACGAAGAAAGCAGCCAGCAGTACGTTGTGGTGCAGCCGCCACCCGCCGCGCCAGCGCCGCAGCCCGTGCCCCAGGGCAATGGTTATGACGTGGTGGCTTACCCGGCCAACGGCCAGTCACCGGCGCAGGTCCAGCAGGACGGTTACGGCTGCTATCGCTGGGCGGTGCAACAAAGTGGCTTTGACCCAAGGACCGTCACCTACGCCCCCGACCCGGCCGTGGTGCAAACCTACCGCCAGGCCCAGGGCAACTGCCTGAGCAGTCGCGGCTATCAGGTGCAGTACTAGGCCTTCGCGCCCTTGACCACTTCCTGCGGGTCGGCGTGCACCAGCACTTCGGCTCGCGGGTAGGCGTTGTGGATGGCATCGGCGGCTTGATCGCTGATGCCGTGGGCCACGGACAAACTCAATTCCCCCGGTAACTCCAGGTGCAACTGCACGAACCAGTGGCTGCCGGAAATCCGCGTGCGCAGGTCATGGGCACCCAATACACCGGGCACGCTGCACGCCAGTTCCAGCATGTGCTGGCTGACATCCGGCGGCAGTTCCTCGTCCATCAGCACCGAAAAACTTTCCCGGGCGATCTGGATGGCGCTCCACAAAATGTAGGCCGCGATGCCCAGGCCGAACCAGGCGTCCACTTGATGAAAACCAAACGCCGCCAGCACCAGCGCCACCAGGATGCTGCCGTTGAGCATCATGTCTGAGCGATAGTGCAGCGAGTCGGCGCGGATGGCGTTGGAGCCGGTTTCGCGGATCACCCGGTATTGCAGGATCAGCAGCGCCGCCGTCAACGCCAGGGACAGAACGATCACGCCAATACTCAGCCATGGCGCGCCCACAGGTTCCGGATGCTGCAAACGCTGGAACGCCTGGAAGGCGATCAACACCGCACTGCCGGCGATGAACAACGCCTGGGCCATGCCCGACAGGGATTCCGCCTTGCCGTGGCCATACCGGTGATCGTCATCCGCCGGGCGCAACGCGTAGTGCACGGCCAGCAAGTTGAGCAGCGAGGTAACGCCGTCGAGCAGCGAGTCGGTCAGCCCGGCGAGCATGCTCACCGAGCCGCTGAGCCACCAGGCGATGGCCTTGGTCACAATCAGCACACAGGCCACGCCGACGGAAGCGCGGGTGGCCAGGCGCAACAGCCGGGCGTGTTCGGGACTGGTGGTCATGGGGCGGGTCAGTCCTTAAGCGGCGGGTTGCAGGCCCAGGGTGGCGAGTTGTTGCACGCTGCCCTTGAACTGGATCATGCGCGGGTCGTCCAGCGGCAGATTGCGCCCGGTTTCTTTCTGGATGATGGTTTGCAGCTTGGCGTTATCGACCTTGCCGTCGGCGCCGATGGCTTGCTGGAGTTTTTCCGGAGCTACCTGGGCGGTTTTGCCCGGCTCGAAGTAGATCGCGCCGGTGGCGAAGTCGACACCAAAGGCGATCAGGCCCGGGATCACGTAGAACAGCAGGCCGACCGCATCGAGCACGGCAATTGCCGGGTCGATCTTGCCGTCGATCTGGCCCCGGCGGTCGGGGTAGAAAATCGAGCCGCAGGCCGTCAACTGGCTCAGCAGGGTGACGGCCAGAACACCGCCGATAACACGGGAAGCAACACGCATGGGACTCTCCTTGAACATAATGAAAATGACTATAAGCCAGTCTACAAGGCGACGATGATCAAGTGTGGGAGCTGGCCGCATTCCAGTCAGGACGGGGGCGTGTCGTTGAGACCATCACCGACACCCGGCAGTTCGCCGTTATACTCGCCGCTCTGCTTTGGAGCCAGTATGAATTCGTTGCCAATCGATGATGTTTTACCCGCCCTGCGTGACGCCCTGGCGACGCGCCATGAAGCCGTGCTCGAAGCACCGCCCGGCGCCGGTAAAACCACACGGGTGCCATTGGCGCTGTTGAATGAACCCTGGCTGGCCGGGCAAACCATCCTGATGCTCGAGCCCCGCCGCCTGGCCGCCCGTGCAGCGGCAGAAAGGCTGGCCAGCGAGTTGGGAGAAAAGGTCGGCGAAACCGTCGGCTACCGCATTCGCCTCGACAGTAAGGTCGGCCCCAACACCCGCATCGAAGTGGTCACCGAAGGCATCCTCACTCTGCGCCTGCAGGATGACCCGGCACTCGACGGCGTGGGTTTGTTGATCTTCGACGAATTCCACGAACGCAGCCTGGACGCCGATCTGGCGCTGGCCCTTAGTCTCAATGGTCGAGACCTGTTTCGCGACGAGCAGCCACTGAAGATCCTGCTGATGTCCGCCACCCTGGAAGGCGAACGCCTGGCCGGCTTGCTGGACGACGCGCCGATCCTGCGCAGCGAAGGGCGCATGTACCCGGTGCAGATGCGCTGGGGCCGGCCATTCCAGCCCGGTGAATTTATCGAACCGCGGTTGGTGCAGACCATCCTTGAAGCCCTGCATGATGAAACCGGCAGCGTGCTGGTGTTCCTGCCGGGGCAGGCCGAGATTCGTCGGGTTAATCAGCAATTGGCTGACGCGCTGGGCGATAACCCCGATGTGCTGCTATGCCCGCTGCACGGCGAACTGGACCTGGCCGCCCAGCGCGCCGCCATCGACCCGGCGCCCGCCGGCAAGCGCAAAGTGGTGCTGGCCACCAACATTGCCGAGACCAGCCTGACCATCAACGGCGTGCGCGTGGTGATCGACGCCGGGCTGGCGCGGGTCCCGCGCTTCGACCCGGGCAGCGGCATGACCCGTCTCGACACCCAGCGCATCTCCCGCGCCAGCGCCACCCAGCGTGCCGGCCGGGCAGGGCGACTGGAGCCGGGGGTGTGTTATCGGTTGTGGTCCGAAGACCAACATGAAGGGCTGGCGGCGTATTCCAGTGCGGAAATTCTCTCGGCGGATCTTTCCGGTTTGGCCCTGCAATTGGGCCGCTGGGGTGTGGCGCCTACTCAGTTGGTATGGCTCGACGTTCCGCCCACCGCGGCTTATGCACAGGCCCAGGATTTGCTCGAGCGCCTCGGAGCGTTGAGCGATACCAAGCTGACCGCCCACGGCCAGAAAATGGCCGGGTTGCCGGCGCACCCGCGAATCGCTCATTTGCTGCTGCGTGGTCAGGATCTGGGCCTGGCGAGCATGGCCTGTGACGTGGCGGCACTGTTGGGTGAGCGCGATATCCTGCGTGGTGCCGGTGCGGATTTGCACAGCCGCCTGGCCCTGTTATCCGGTGAAGAAAAGGCCCGTGGCACCCAGGGCGGCGTGCAGCGTGCTCGGCAACTGGCGCGGCAATACCGTGGCTATTTAAGAGGCAAGGCAGAGCAGCCGGTGGCTGATCCCGATCATCCGCGCTGGCTCGGAGCCTTGCTGGCGCTGGCCTACCCGGACCGCGTCGCCCAGCAACGGCGGGCGGGCGGTGCCGAATACCGCCTCGCCAACGGCCGTGCCGCGTTGTTCGCCGAAGCCGACAGCCTGATGAAGCAACCCTGGCTGGTGATCGCCGATCTGGGCAGCCGCCAGGGCCAGCGTGAAGAACGGATTTACCTCGCGGCGGATTTTGATCCGGCGCTGTTCGACTCGGTGTTGGCCGAGCAGGTGCGTAATGTCGACCAGCTTGACTGGGATGAGCGCGAGGGCGTGCTGCGGGCCGAACGCCAGCGCAAGGTCGGCGAACTGGTGCTCAGCCGCGAACCGCTGACCGGCCTCGACGAGTCCGCCCGCAGCCAGGCGCTGGTCAACCTGGTGCGGCGCAAAGGCCTGGAATTGCTGCCCTGGACCCCGGAGCTGCGCCAATGGCAGGCGCGGGTGATGCTGCTGCGTGGTCTGGATAGCGGCAAGGCCAGTGAATGGCCGGATGTCAGCGACAGCGCCTTGCTTGCCAGCCTGGAACACTGGTTGATGCCTTACCTGGGCAAGGTGTCGCGCCTGAGCCATTTCGCCAGTCTGGATATTTCCAGCTTCCTGCATAACCTGCTGCCGTGGCCGTTGCCTGCGCGGTTGGACGAGCTGGCGCCGCACCATCTGAAGGTGCCGTCGGGCTCGTCGGTGCGGCTGGACTACAGCGAGCAGCCGCCGATTCTGGCGGTGCGCTTGCAGGAATTGTTCGGGCTGGCGGACACTCCACGGATTGCCGGCGGGCGGCAGGTGGTCAAGCTGCACCTGTTGTCGCCGGCCAGACGGCCCGTGCAGGTGACGCAGGACCTGGCGAACTTCTGGCGCAGTACTTACGCCGAGGTGAAGAAGGATTTGAAGGGGCGGTATCCGAAGCATTACTGGCCGGATGATCCGTTGATTGCTGAACCGACTGCCCGGATCAAGCCGAGAAAATAAGTACATCGCAGATCTAATGTGGGAGCTGGCTTGCCTGCGATGGCATCACCTCGGTCTGTCGGATAGACCGAGGTGCCTGCATCGCGGGCAAGCCCGGCTCCCACACAAGCCACACACTGTTTTGCCGCGTGGCTTACTGCGCGGCGGGCAACAGGAACCGCGCAATCACCGGCAAATGATTGGAGATGCGCACCGTATCGCTCTGGCGCACCTTGCTCTCAACCTTCTTGATGCGCGAGCTGTGGAACAGGTAATCCAGCGTACGATCCGGCCCCTCTACGGTTGGGTCATTCGGGAAATACGTCAGCCACTGGTCCCGGTCAATCCCGCTGGATTGGCTGTTGCTCGGGATCATCGGGTACTTTTCCCACAGCAGGTGCAGCTCACTGTCCGGCGAGTATTGCCCGCGCTTGCCGGGGTCCAGGCGCAGGAATTGCCCGAGCGGCAACAGGTTGAAATCCCCACCCATCAGCCATGGCGTGCCGCGGCTCTCGAATTTATCCACCAGCTTGACGGTCGCCTGCACCTGTTCCAGCACGGCGTTGTGCCCGGGGGCCGCGCCGTCCAGGCGAGTATTGAGCACGGCCAACTGGCCGCCATCGCTCAACGGCAGGTAGGTCAGCAATAACGCGGGCTTGGGCTGGAACTGACGGCTGATCAGGTTGGCGCGTGCCACCGGCAATTGCAGGCGCTCGGCGTGTTCGATCTGGTAGCGGCTCATGGTCACCAGCTTGCGGCCGACGCTGCCGAAGATATGCAGGTCGGGCACGAAGTCGGCTTTCCAGTCGAAGGCCTGGGCGCTGCACGGATAGAGGTCGGCCAGGCGTTCCTGGAGCAAGGCCAGTTGGTCCTGGTAGCTGGAAGGCTTGGCGCCTTCGTCGACTTCCTGCAACAGCAGGATGTCGGGCTGCTCGTCGCGGATCACCCGCGCCACTTCGTCGAGGCTTGAAGCCATGTCTTCAACGGTCGGGCGGTCGTCCGGGCCGCTGCCGTCCGGGGTGTCGTACCAGAACACGTAGTTCTTGCCCGCCAGGTACTGCACGTTCCAGGTCATGACCTTTAGCGCCTGCCCAGGCAGCAGGGTCGGCGCACGGGGCGCGACGCAGCGGATGGGCAGGGTTTCCTTGTCGGCAGGGCGCCAGGTCAGGCTGTAGATCAAGCCGGTCAGCAGGGCCGCGAGGATCAGCAGGCCCAGCAAGGTAATGCGCAGTAGTCGGGTCATCGGCTCGGCTTATGGCGTTGCAGGACAGGCCCGGAGCATATCACCGCGCGTCGGCGTCGCCACCAATCAACATGAACAGGCGGAACAACATCACGCTGGTGAACAGTTGCAGGAAGCTTTGTGCGCTGTCGATCAGCAGGCCCAGCAGCGGGTTCGGGTCCGGATAGACGGCCACGCTGGCGCCCTTGAGCAACCACAGCGGGGTCATCACGCACAGCAGGCACACCAGGATCCGCCAGAAATGCCCACGGGTCAGGCGCAGGCTTTCCTTCATGGCCGACAGCGCCGACATGCCCCGCAGCACCAGCAGGTATTCGGCGAAAGCCAGCACCACCATCAGCCACAGGCCGGGCAGGAAATACAGCGACAGGCCCAGCAGGATCAGCAGCGTGCTGATTGCCGTCAGCAAGGCAAAGCGCGGCCACAGGGTCAGGGCCATGGCCAGCACATCCAGGGTGCGCGGCGATTCACCCCGGGTGCGGGCGTCGAGGAACAGGATCAGTGCGCCGGTGTACAACGGGTACACCAGCAGCCCGATCACCACGCTGTAACCGGGAAACGCGTCTGGGCCGAGCGTGTGGTCGAGCACCTGTTGCAGCAGGGCTTCGAGGATCACCAGTGGCAGGCACAACTGCACGATGGCGCCCAGGTTGCGCTTGAAAAAGAAGAAGGAGTCGCGCAATACGTCTAACGGATTCATCAGGGTCTTCACAGGCCGAAAAGCAAGGGCGTTACTTTAACCGATCATGAGCAGATGCAAGCAAACGTAAACCTTGCGTAAAGACCATTGAAACAATCAGCAACAGCCCCATAACTGGGTTGTACCTTGCACATCGTGCGCAAGGCGAAGATTTCTACCGGCAATCTAACGAGGTCGCCATGAACAGCGAAGAACAAACCCTGATCGACGGACTGTTTTCACGGTTGCAGCAAGCCGAAACGGACTCAGCCCCCCGCGACGCCCAGGCTGAAGCGCGGATCAAGGAACACGTCACTCGCCAACCGGCCGCTGCGTACTACATGACCCAGTCGATTCTGGTGCAAGAGCACGCGATCAAGAGCCTCGATGCGCAGAACAAGCAGCAGGCCCAGCAGATCCAGGAGTTGCAGGACCAACTGCAACAGGCCAGGTCCCAGGCGGCTCAGCCTGCACCGAGCGGTGGCGGTTTCCTGTCGAGCATTTTCGGCGGCGGTTCCCGTGACCCGCAGCCGACCCAGAGCGCACCTGCGTCGTCGGGCGGTGGCTGGCGTGAACCGGCGCGTCCGTCGTTTGGCGGGCAACCTGCGCCGCAGCAGAACTACGGTGCTCCCCAGCAGAACTATCAGCAGCCACAACAGGCACCCGCAGCGCCGATTGGCAGCGGTTTCCTCGGCGGCGCCCTGAAAACCGCAGCTGGCGTGGCCGGTGGTGTGATGCTGGCAGAAGGCATCAGCAGCCTGTTCAGCCACAACTCGCAACAACCGCAAGTGGTTGAAGAGATCATCCGCGAAGAGCCGGCCCCGGCCAGCGACAACGGCAACTGGGGCAACGACGACCAGAAATATGCCGGCAACGACAGCTGGGGCAGCGATAACGCCTCCGACAGCTTCGCCGACAACGACTATTCCGACGACTCCTCCTCCTTTGGCGACGACGATTCCTTCGTCTGACCCACACTCAACCGGGGTGCTTCGTCGCCCCGGGCTGATTTTTCTCGGAAACTCCCTTGTGGCTGGCATACTGACAACCTTTCCGGGCCCTTGAGTCCGGGGTCCATGCGCGTGTCATGAGGATTTGCGGTGAAAAAGATAGCCGTGTTCGCCGATGTACAAAACCTCTACTACACCGTGCGCCAGGCGTACGGCTGTCACTTCAACTACGCCGCCCTGTGGGCTGATATCAGCCAGCGCGGGCAGATTGTCGAGGCGTATGCCTATGCCATCGACCGTGGCGACAGCAAACAGCAGCAGTTCCAGCAGATCCTGCGCAACCTGGGTTTTACCGTGAAGCTCAAGCCCTACATCCAGCGCAGCGACGGCTCGGCCAAGGGCGACTGGGACGTGGGCATCACCATCGACATCATGGACGCCGCCGCCCATGTCGACGAAGTGGTGCTGGCCTCCGGCGACGGTGATTTCGACATGCTGCTGGACCGCATCATCAGCAAGCACGGCGTCGAAGCCGTGGCCTACGGCGTGCCGGGGCTGACGGCCAACTCATTGATACGCGCCGCCAGCCGCTACGTGCCGATTGAAGGCGCGTTGCTGCTTAAATAGATTTTTGACGGAGTTGGAACAGGTTTGGAACGTATAGCGGTCATCGACTTTGAAACCACCGGCATCCAGCCGAGCAGCAGCTGCCGGGCCACGGAAATCGCCGTGGTCATCCTGGAGCAGGGCCAGATCGTGGACCGCTACCAGAGCCTGATGAACGCTGGTGTGCGTGTGCCGGGGTTTATCGAGCAACTGACCGGCATCAGCAACGCCATGCTGCGCACCGCACCGTCGGCGGAGCGGGTGATGAACGAGGTGAACGAGTTTGTCGGCACCACGCCGCTGCTGGCCCACAACGCCGCGTTTGACCAGAAGTTCTGGGATTTCGAGCTGGGGTTGATCCGGCGTACGCGTTTGCAGAAGTTTGCCTGTTCGCTATTGCTGGCGCGACGCTTGATGCCGGCGGCGCCGAACCACAAGCTGGGTACCCTGACCTCGTTTGCCCAACTGCCCCACACCGGCAAGGCTCACCGGGCGATGGCGGACGCGGAGATGGCGGCGAACCTTACCGCTCACCTGGCCGAGGAACTGCGGCGCACCCACGGGTTGCGGGAGTTGTCACACGAATTGCTGTGCAGCTTGCAGAAGGTTCCGGCGGCGAAGATCAATGATCATCTGAAGAAGCATCGCGGGTTCTAAGTCGCTTGAGCAGAACTCCATCTTCAACATGACGAAGATCCAAATGTGGGAGCGGGCTTGCTCGCGAATACGGAGTATCAGCAAACACATGCGCTGACTGACACACCGCATTCGCGAGCAAGCCCGCTCCCACATTAGTTTTGCGGTGTTATCGAGGCTGTAAGCAGTCCAGCGACCGATCCACCATCACCTTCGAATCAGTGAAGCTACTGACGTCATCGCAGGCAAGCCAGCTCCCACAGTTGAGCGAGGGTGTTTCAGGCAACTCGGTCAACTATGGCGATCGTTCCCACGCTCCGCGTGGGAATGCCGCCCTGGACGCTCTGCGTCCGCTCTTGAAGTCGTGACGCAGAGCGTCACCGGATGCGTTCCCACGCAGAGCGTGGGAACGAGCTGCAGAGCGGCGTGTTCAGTTGTCACTCTTCCCATTCCCCTCCAACTGCCCCAACGGCACCCGCCGCTCTATCGCGCTCGACAAGATGATCGAGGTCTTGCTGAACCCGAATTTCGCCACCCGATTGATCAGGTTCTCCAGCTCCGGCATCGAGCCCACCGCCGCCTGCATGATCACGCACGGATCGCCCGTCACCCGATGGCATTCAGTCAACTCGGGAATTTCCGAAAGCGCGTCGTAAACCTTCTGGCTCCCATGATTGGTCAACCGCAACTCAATCACGCACTGGATCGGCAACCCCACCTTCGACAGGTCGACCTTGGCCTGATACCCGGTAATCACACCACTGGCTTCCAGTTTCGCCACTCGCTCAGCCACGGCGGGTGCGGACAGGTTCACGGTGCGCGCCAGTTGCGCGTAGGACGCGCGGCCGTCTTCCAGCAGGGCGCTGAGAAGCATACGGTCGTATTTGTCCATGATAAGGCTCCGGGAATGCATAGCTTTCGAAAGCACGGTTTATAGCCTTGATAACCATGTTTTGAAAAGTGTACTGGCGCTTTAAACAGGTTTTGTAACTTATGTTTACGGCCGGGGATTTCTAAAATAACGCTCCCTTGTCCTGCCACAGAGCTGCCCAATGCCTGGCCCACGTCGCTTTCCCTTACCGTTGATCGCCGCCTTTTTTGCGTTGTATGTGATCTGGGGGTCTACCTACCTGGTGATTCGCATTGGTGTGGAGTACTGGCCGCCGCTGTTGCTGGCGGGGATTCGCTTTATGACGGCGGGCGCGCTGATGTATGCCTTCCTGCGCTGGCGTGGGGCCCCGGCGCCGACGTGGGTGCAGTGGAAGGCTGCCGCGAAGATCGGCATTTTGCTGCTGACCTTCGGCAACGGTGCGGTCAGTGTGGCCGAACATACGGGCGTGGCTTCCGGCGTGGCCGCGTTGGCGGTGGCGACGGTGCCGTTGTTCACCTTGCTCTGTGGTTATTTCTGGGGCGCGCGCAATACCCGTCTGGAATGGGCCGGGGTGGTGCTGGGAATTATCGGCATCGCCATGCTCAATATGGGCTCCAACCTGCAATCGAGCCCCACCGGTGCGGCCTTGCTGATTTTTGCGGCGGCGGCCTGGGCCTTTGGTTCGGTGTGGAGCAAGCATTTGCCGCTGCCTCAAGGCGCGATGGCCAGTGCGGCGGAGATGCTGATCGCAGGTTTCGTGCTGCTGTTGCTCAGTGCCGTCAGCGGCGAACACCTGCAAGCCATGCCGCCGCTGGAAGGCTGGCTGGCCCTGGCGTACTTGACCGTGTTCGGCTCGATCATCGCCTTCAATGCCTATATGTACCTGCTCAAGCACGTACGCCCGGCGGCGGCCACCAGCTATGCCTACGTCAACCCGGCGGTGGCGGTGTTGCTCGGGATTGTGTTTGTCGGTGAGACCATCGGCACGGAAGAAGCCCTGGCGATGTTGGTGATTATCAGCGCGGTGCTGCTGATCAGCCTGCCACAGTGGCGAAAGCCAAAACCGGAAATAAGGTAAACTGCCGCGCATTGCGACCTTGCGCTGACTTTTTCCTACGGTATTTCCATGACTTTCGCCACACTTGGCCTGATCGAACCCTTGCTGCGCGCCCTTGAGACGCTTGGCTACCAGACCCCGACGCCGGTGCAGGCGCAAGCCATTCCGGCGGTGCTGGCAGGCCGTGACCTGATGGCTGCGGCCCAGACCGGCACCGGCAAGACCGCCGGTTTCGCCGTGCCGCTGCTGCAACTGCTGACCATGGAAGGGCCGAAAGTCAGCGTCAACTCGGTGCGCGCGCTGATCCTGTGCCCGACCCGCGAACTGGCCGAGCAGGTTCATGCGAGCGTCGCCGAGTACGCCCAAAACGTGCCGCTGACCACTTACGCCGTGTACGGCGGCGTGAGCATCAACCCGCAGATGATGAAGCTGCGCAAAGGCGTTGATGTGCTGGTCGCCACCCCTGGCCGCCTGATCGACCTGTTCCGCCAGAACGCGCTGAAACTCAACCAGCTGCAAACCCTGGTGCTGGATGAAGCTGACCGCATGCTCGACCTGGGCTTCTCCGAAGAACTGGCGAACATCTACCGCATGCTGCCGAAAAAACGCCAGACCTTGCTGTTCTCCGCAACCTTCTCCGACGAGATCCGCCAGTTGGCCGGGCAGATGCTCAACGACCCGCTGACCGTCGAAGTCAGCCCGCGCAACGTCGCCGCCAACACCGTCAAGCAATGGGTGGTGCCGGTGGACAAGAAGCGCAAGGCCGAGCTGTTTGTGCACCTGATGCGCAAGGGCCGCTGGAAGCAGGTGCTGGTGTTCGCCAAGACCCGTAACGGTGTGGACGCGCTGGTGGAAAAACTCCAGGGCCTGGGCATCAATGCCGACGGGATTCACGGCGACAAGCCACAAGCCACGCGCCAGCGTGCGCTGGATCGCTTCAAGAGCAGCGACGTGCAGATCCTGGTGGCCACCGACGTGGCGGCCCGTGGCCTGGATATCGAAGACTTGCCGCTGGTGGTCAACTTTGACCTGCCGATCGTGGCCGAGGACTACATCCACCGCATCGGCCGTACCGGTCGTGCGGGCAACACCGGTGAGGCGATTTCCCTGGTGTGCGCCGATGAAGTGAACATGCTGTCGGCCATCGAGATGCTGACCCGTCAGACGTTGACCCGCAAGATGGAGCAGGACTTCGAACCGGAGCACCGTGTGCCGGATACCGATGCCACTGGTCAGGTGGTGAAGAAGCCGAAAAAGCCGAAGAAACCCAAGGCTTCGGGCGGCGGTGGTGGCAAGCGTAACCTGGGCAAGTGGGTGGACAGCGGGGAGGCGACGCCGGTCGAGCCTTCGATCAAGCCAGTGCGTAAGGTGCCCGTGTTTAACACCGGGCCGCGGAAAAAGAAGTAGGGCTTGTTGGTTATCAAGTAAACGCATAGTGACTACCGTGAGCGGAGCAATTCCGCTCGCGTCAAGTTGTGCCTCGTCATCCTTGATGAGTTATTGCTTGTGATTTGGATATTTTTTGTAATTGTCGCCGTGTTTAAGTGCTGGAACTTAAAATGCTTCATTTCCACTGAGGTTGAGTCAGAAACTGATTTCTGAATGACGAACTTAGATGGAGATGTAGATATGGCTGTGTTTTTAGTACCTTTTGTTTTGCCGGTCCTGGCGGCGGCGGGCATTATCGGCGGCGTTGTTGTAGACGGCGAAATCAAGAAAGGCAAGGCCGCTGACGAGAAAGCTTTCAAGCAGGTAGAGTTGCGTGTGGCCGAATTAAGGTCCCGGGTTGAAGACCATGCGGCGCGCGGCGAGTATGGGCAGGCAATCCATTCGTTCAGAGAGTTGATGTCGTTGTATGAGGCTAATTATTCGATCAGTCCTGAGATAAGGGCGCCATTGGATAAGTATCTACAGGATATGCTTTATACCAGTCAGGAAGAGGGCCAGAAACTCAGCTACGCCTTCAAGCAGGAATGGAACGATTTGAAACACGGCGATCCTTCCAGACTCTTCAGTGCGTATTCAGGTTATATAGAAAATCTGAAAATTTTACTGCCTGAAGAGGATGCTTTCCTGCAGAAGCAAGTAACAGCTTTTAAACGTGCCTATCCCGATTTAACAGCCAGTTGAGTCAGAGGTAACTTTGCTGCCGGGCGGTGATGGGGTGAGTGGGTCATGCCGGGGTGGCCGGCCTCAACCACTCAAGAACACCGCGCCCTGCCGCCTGCCCGCTGGCAAAACACCCCGTCAGCAAATACCCGCCCGTCGGCGCTTCCCAGTCCAGCATCTCGCCTGCGCAAAAAACGCCCGGCAATTGCTTGATCATCAAGCGTTCATCCAGCGCCTCAAACGGCACGCCGCCTGCGGTACTGATGGCTTCATCCATTGGCCGGGTTTTCACCAGCGTCAGCGGCAGCGCCTTGATATCCACCGCCAGCTGCGCCGGATCATTGAAGTGCTCCGCCGGTGACAGCTCGCGCAAAAGCGCCGCCTTCACCCCATCCAGTCCCAACTGACTGTGCAAATGCTTGCTCATCGAGCGTGAGCCGCGCGGCTTGCTCAGCGCTGCGATCACCTTGTCCAGTGGCTTACTCGGCAACAGGTCAATGTGCACCGTGGCCGATCCATCCCGGTTGATCGCCTCACGAATCGGTGCCGACAACGCATAGATCAGGCTGCCTTCGATGCCCGTGGCGGTGACCACACATTCCCCCAGCCGTGGCTTGTCGTCTGCCAGGCCAATGGCGACGTTTTTCAGCGGTGCCCCGGCGAATTTGCTGACCATCAACTCGCTCCAGGCCGACACCTCGAAGCCACAGTTGCTCGGTTGCAACGCCGCGTAAGGCACGCCTTTGTCTTCCAGCAACTTCAGCCACGCCCCATCCGAGCCCAAGCGCGACCAACTGCCGCCGCCCAAGGCCAGCAACACTGCATCACCGCGTACGCTTTTTTCGCCCTCGGGGCTGTGGATAAGCAGGCTGCCATCGGCATTCCAACCCAGCCAGCGATGGCGGGTGTGGATAACTACGCCCTGGTCGCGCAGGCGCTTGAGCCAGGCCCGCAGCAGCGGGGCGGCTTTCATGTCAGTAGGAAACACCCGGCCGGAGCTGCCGATAAAGGTTTCAATCCCCAACCCGTGTATCCATTCGCACAACGCATCGGCACCGAACTGACGCAGCAACGGCGCCATGCACGGCGCCCGTTCGGCATAGCGCGCCAGAAACGCCGGGTACGGTTCGGAATGGGTGATGTTCATGCCGCCCACGCCCGCCAGCAGGAACTTGCGGCCTACCGAGGGCATGCCGTCGTACAGGTCGACCCGGATCCCGGCCTGGCTCAACACTTCGGCGGCCATCAGCCCGGCCGGGCCGCCGCCGATGATGATGACGTGTTGAGATGGGGTTTGAGTCTGGGGCATGGGGATAACTGCGGTTCGGCAAAGTAGGCCGAGCATTCTACCCGAGGATGCTCATGCTGCCTGATCAAAAAACATACAGCCTTCTGCAGGCCAGGCGGCTTATGGCCTGCAGGGGCTTTCACTCAGGTTATCCACAGGCAGTTCCACAGCGATTGTGGGTAACGCGCATAACTCAATGACAGCCTGATGACGTCCAGACGCGCTGCGCGCTGTGGTGCAGGATCCCGTGGCGACGGGCCAGGGCAGGACGGTCTTTGCTGTAGCCGCCGCCGATCACCCCGACCACCGGAATATCGCGGCCCAGGCAGTGGCGCATCACGCTTTCATCGCGGGCGGCGACGCCTTGGTCTGTCAGCTTGAGGTAGCCGAGGGCGTCGTCCTTGTGTACATCCACGCCGGCGTCATACAGCACCAGGTCGGGCTGATACAGCGGCAGCAGGTAGTTGAGGGCATCGTCGACCACCTTGAGGTAGTCCGCGTCGCCCATGCCCATGGGCAGCGGGATGTCCCAGTCGCTTTGCGCCTTGCGCGCGGGGAAGTTCTTTTCGCAGTGCAGGGACACGGTGATTGCATCCGGGGTGTCGTGGAGGATGCGTGCGGTGCCGTCGCCCTGGTGCACGTCGCAGTCGAAGATCAGCACCCGGTTGACCCGCCCGCTGGCCAGCAGGTAATGGCTGATCACGGCCAGGTCATTGAAGATGCAGAAACCCGCCGGGTAATCGTAGTGGGCGTGGTGGGTGCCGCCGGCCAGGTGGCAGGCCAGGCCGTGTTCCAGGGCCTGCTCGGCGGCCAGCAACGAACCGCCCACCGCGCGCACGGTGCGTCGGGCCAGGGCTTCGCTCCAAGGCAGGCCAAGGCGCCGTTGGTCTTCGCGCGACAACTCGCCGCTCATGTAGCGTTCGATATACCCAGGTTCATGGGCCAGGGCCAGAATCTCGGCGGGGCAGAGTTCCGGGCGCAGCAGTTGGCTGTCCCGTGTCAGGCCGCTCTCCACCAGGTGGTCACGCAGCAGGCGGAATTTATCCATGGGGAAGCGGTGGTCTGCCGGGAACTCGGGGCTGTAGTCGTCGTGGTAGATCAATGGCAAGGGCATGGCGATTTCTGACGGGAACCAGCGACGGATCTTAACAGCGCGTTACACTCACGCACATGGCAAGGGAGGGGGACCAATGGAGCCGATACTGCAATTGGAAAGCGCACGCCTGGTGCTGCGCCAATGGAGCGATGCCGACTTGCCGGAGTTTGCGCGCATGTGCGCCGACCCGCAGGTGATGCGGTATTTCCCGGCCACCTTGAGCCGCCTGGAAAGTGCTGCGCTGATCGGGCGTATTCGCGGCCATTTTGCCGAGTACGGTTTTGGCCTGTGGGCCTTGCAGCGCAAGGACAGCGGCGAGTTCATCGGCCTCACCGGCTTGCTGAATGTGAGCTTCGAGGCCCCGTTCACTCCGGCGGTGGAGATCGGCTGGCGCCTGGCCAGGGAACACTGGGGCCTGGGTTACGCCAGCGAAGCCGCCTGGACTGCCCTGCGCTGTGGTTTCGACCGGCTGAAGCTGGACGAAATCGTTTCGTTTACCACTAAAGCCAATCTGCCATCACAAAAAGTCATGCAGGCCATCGGTATGCATTACGATCCCCTGGCAGATTTTGAACACCCCAAGGTCGCAGCCGATGACCCCTTGCGGCATCATGTGTTGTATCGCATCACCCGCGCCCAATGGTTGGACACGCTGCACGGATAAGCAGCCCGGAATGCCCAATAGATTGTTGTAGGAGATGCTCTATGAGCCAAGTGTTGGAAGATCTGGTGGACCTGCTGACCCTGGAACCGATCGAGGAAAACCTCTTTCGCGGCCGCAGCCAGGACCTGGGCTTTCGCCAGCTGTTCGGCGGCCAGGTGCTCGGCCAGTCGCTGTCGGCGGCCAGCCAGACCGTTGAAGAGGCGCGGCATGTGCATTCGTTGCACGGTTACTTCCTGCGCCCCGGCGATGCGGCGTTGCCGGTGGTGTATTCGGTTGACCGGGTGCGCGATGGCGGCAGTTTCAGCACGCGCCGGGTGACGGCGATCCAGAAGGGCAACCCGATCTTCACCTGCAGCGCTTCGTTCCAGTACGACGAAGAAGGCTTCGAGCACCAGACCACCATGCCTGCGGTGGTTGGTCCGGAAAACCTGCCCTCGGAGCTGGAACTGACCCAGCAGCGTGCGCACCTGATTCCCGAGCACATGCGCGAAAAGCTGCTGTGCCCCAAGCCAATCGAAGTAAGGCCGGTGACTGAGAAAGACCCGTACAACCCGCAGCCGTCCGACCCGGTCAAATACGTGTGGTTTCGTGCGGACGGCGCCCTGGCCGACTCGCCGGCGCTGCACAAATACCTGCTGGCCTACGCTTCGGACTTCGGCCTGCTGACCACCTCGCTGCTGCCCCACGGCAAGACCGTGTGGCAGAAAGACATGCAAGTCGCCAGCCTCGACCACGCGCTGTGGTTCCACGCCGACCTGCGTGCCGATGACTGGTTGCTCTACGCCATGGACAGCCCATGGGCCGGCAATTCCCGTGGGTTCTCCCGGGGCAGCGTGTACAACCGCGCCGGGCAACTGGTGGCATCGGTCACCCAGGAAGGCTTGATTCGTCATCGCAAGGATTGGGCATGAGCCTCAGTGATGTGAAGCACTGGGTGTTCGACATGGATGGCACCCTGACGGTGGCCGTGCATGATTTTGCGGCGATCCGCGTGGCCCTGGATATTCCGGCGACTGACGACATTCTTACGCACCTGGCGGCGTTGCCCGCCGATGAAGCAGCGGCCAAGCATGCGTGGTTGCTTGCGCATGAGCGCGAGTTGGCGCTGGGTTCGGTGGCGGCGGAGGGGGCGGTGGAGTTGGTGCGGGAATTGGCCGGGCGGGGTTATCGCCTGGGCATCCTGACGCGCAATGCACGGGAGCTGGCCCATGTGACATTGCAGGCGATCGGCCTGGCGGACTGCTTTGCAGCCGAGGATGTGCTGGGGCGTGATGATGCGCCGCCCAAGCCTGACCCGGGTGGTTTGTTGAAGCTGGCGCGAGCGTGGGAAGTGGCGCCGCAAGAGATGGTGATGGTCGGTGATTACCGGTTTGATCTGGATTGCGGGCGGGCGGCGGGGACGAAGACTGTGCTGGTCAATCTGCCGGAAAACCCGTGGCCGGAGCTGGCGGATTGGCATGCTGAAGATTGCGCGGTATTGCGCCGGATGATTTAGTCCGGTCGATGAAAATCCAATGTGGGAGCGGGCTTGCTCGCGAACGCGGTGTGTCAGTCAATACATAGGCTGACTGATCCACCGCATTCGCGAGCAAGCCCGCTCCCACATTTTTGATCCGGTTTCTTCAGTGGTTATTGGAACAGTACTTTCTGCCCTTCAGGCGACGTAAACATCTTGTCCCCGTCATGCCCAACCCCCGGCACTTCCACCAGCTTGTGGCCCAACTGCGGGTGCCGCTGCTTGAGGTAGTCAAAATAATTGTGCCCGCGAATCAAGCGATACGCGCCCTGGGTTTCAGCGCCGCAGCTCTTGTCCAGCGCCGGGTGATTCGGGTCGGTGTCCTGCTGGCCCAGCAAGTAAGTGACATTACGCGAAACGTAAGCCTGCTCCAGCTGCTCGGCACTTTGCCCCTTGGCGTAGGCCGGCAGGTTTTGCATGCCGTACTTCCAGTCGTTGAAGCCCGGGCAACTGGCAACATCGAATTTCACCGGACGCTGTGGGCTGAAGTACGCGTAGGACGACGGGTTGGCCACCACATAACGCAGGCTGATGCCCTCGGTTTGCAGCAGCGGGTGATCATGCCCGGTCAGCGCAAAACGCTGCACCACTTGGCCGCCACCGGAATGGCCGGCCACCACGATTTCCTTCAGGTTCGGGAACAGCTTGCGGTTGCCCAGGTGCTTGATGATCTGGTCCAGCGCGCCGTAGGAGCTGATCTGGCCCGGGCCTGTGGACGGCTCGCCGGCCATCCAGTCGTTACTGTTCCAGCGCAGGGTCTGGCTGTCGATCTGGTTGCGCTTGAGGTCGGTCTGGTTGAGGAACTGTGGCGCAATCACCAGGGTATTGGCGTTTTGTCCTGCGGCTTCGGCCGCTTTTTCGCCGCTGTCCAGGTAGGTCATCGCGTTGCGCAAACGGCCATGCACGATGATCAGCGCGCGGGTAACTTGAGGCAGCGGCTGGCGCCAGTCCTGGCTCAAGCCGACGCTCAGGTCGCCGGCATCCAGGTGAAAACGATCGGGACTGACCACCTTGACGCCATGTTCGGCAGCCCAGGTGGAGGAGGAACAGGTGATCAACAAACCTAACAGCAGACCCAGTCGTTTATTCATTTAAAGGCTCTTGGCGGTAAAGGTGTCGCATTGAGTGATCTGGCCCTGGGCGAAGCCGGTCTTGAACCAGCGAACCCGCTGTGCCGAGGTGCCGTGGGTAAACGAGTCAGGCACCACGCGGCCCTGGCCCTGTTGCTGCAAGCGGTCATCGCCAATCGCGTTGGCCGCATTCAGTGCTTCTTCAATGTCGCCGGGCTCCAGCCAGTTCAGGCGCTTTTGCGCACGGTTGGCCCACACCCCGGCGAAGCAGTCGGCTTGCAGCTCCTGGCGCACCAGCAGGCCGCCGTCGCCTTGCATCTGCCGGCCTTGCTGGCGGGCTGCCTGAATCTTCGCCGAGATGCCCAGCAGCGTCTGCACGTGATGTCCGACTTCATGAGCGATCACGTAGGCCTGGGCGAAGTCGCCGGCGGCCTTGAAGCGCTGGGACATTTCCCGGAAGAAATCCAGGTCCAGGTATACCTGTTGGTCTGCCGGGCAATAGAACGGCCCGCTGGCGGACGTGGCGCCACCGCAGGCGGAGTTCACCCGGCCGCGGAACAGGATCAGTTTGGGGTTCTTGTAGGTCAGGCCGTTTTCCTGGAACACCTGGGCCCAGGTGTCTTCGGTGTCGCCGAGTACGGCGCGCACGAAGTCGGCTTGTTCATCATTGGCCGGCGGCGCCTGGCGGGTTTGCGGGCTGACGGAGGGCGCTTGCTCGGTGAGCTGGCCGCTGAGTTGCCCGAGGATCTGCATCGGGTCCTGGCCGGTCAGCCAGCCGATGCCGACGATCAGCACGATGGCCGTCAGGCTCAGGCCCTTGCCACCCCCAAAACGCATGCCACCGCCACCACCGCCGCTGTCATCGCGGGCGTCTACCACGTTGTCGCTGCGTCGGCCTTTTTTCCATAGCATGTGGCAATCCTCTTTATGAACCTGCAGCTCAGTGTTGTTGGTGTGTAGGGTTGGCGCCAGTCCGGCTGTCTGACGATGCTAAACGCTGCGTCGTCCGATCTGTATGAAGCTTGTGTCAGTCGCGGCAATACCCTTCGCCGGTGTCGACGATCAGGCAGTCCTTCTTGTCGGCCAGCCATTTCAGGCCAGTGGCTTCGCCGTCGCCAGCGCTCAGGATCTGCGGGCCGTCCGGGCGTTCAAAGGTGATGCCGTCTTCGGATGCCTGGCCCTTGAAGGTGCCGGAATCGTCGTCATCCAGGCCGTATTTCATGGTCAGTACATAGTGGCCGCGGCCGATGCTGTCGTCCTTGGCGATGGTCAGGTTCAGGCCTTCGACGCCAATCCACTTGCCGACCCATTTGTCGGTGGGCAGCACTTGCGGTACCAATGTTGCCTGGACAGACGGCGGGGCGGGCGCCTTGGCGGTCTCGGCTTGCTTGTCGCAGGCGCTGAGCAGCGTCAGGGTCGAAAGAATCAACAGGGTTTTTTTCATGGTGAGAAGGCCTTGGTTAAAAAACGCGCAGTGGGCGGGGCGGCGTGAAGCGTTGGACTGGAAAACCGCAATTTAGTGCGCTGTTCGAACAGTGTTTGGTTATGCTCTTGAGCGAGGCGCTTTACCCGTTCTAGATTATGCCGCGGTATGCGGCGGTCATTTCAGCCTGCCACTCAAGAGAATGCAATGACCCTCAGTACCCCACTTTCCGGCGTCAACCACCCGCTCAAAGGCATTTTGCTGATTGTGGTGGCGACCTTTCTGTTTTCCAGCCACGACGCGCTGTCCAAATACCTGGCCGGGTTCTACCCGATCGTGATGGTGGTGTGGGCCCGCTACCTGGTGCACACGCTGTTGATGGCCGGGATCTTCCTGCCGCAATCGGGCCTGCGGGTACTGCGCAGCAAACGCCCTTTACTGCAAGTGGCGCGGGCGTTGTGCCTGCTGGGCACCAGCCTGTTCTTTACGGCGGCGCTGCACTTTATCCCGTTGGCCGAAGCCACGGCGGTCAACTTTCTTGCGCCGATCCTGGTCACCGCGTTGTCGGTGCCGCTGTTAGGCGAACACGTGACCCGCGGCCAATGGCTGGCGGTGATTTGCGGGTTTATCGGGGTGCTGATCATTGTGCACCCGGGCGGTGAGCTGTTCACCCCCGCGGTGTTGTTGCCGCTGACGTCGGCGTTGTTCTTCTGCTTCTACCAACTGCTCACCCGCATCCTCAGCAAGTACGACACGCCCACCACCAGCAACTTCTTCGCCGGGTTGTGCAACACCTTGGTGATGAGTGCGCTGGTGCCGTTCTTCTGGCAGGTGCCGAGCCTGTGGCACGGGGTGCTGATGCTGGCGCTGGGCACTTGCGGGATGACCGCACACTTGATGCTGACCCAGGCCTTCCGCTTCGCAGCGCCGGCCCTGCTGGCGCCGTTCGGCTATTGCCAGATCGTGTTTGCGGGGTTGTTGGGCTGGCTGGTGTTCAACCACACCCCGGACCTGACCACCGTGGTCGGGATCGGGGTGATTTGCCTGAGCGGGTTGGCCGCTGCCTGGCAGCAGCGGCGCAGGTAGGAAACTCAGACCTCGACGGTCGGAATCTTGCGCGGCGCCATGAAGTACATCCAGATCAGCGCGATGAAGTACATCGCCGGAATCAGGGTGAACAGCACGGTGTAGTTGTTGTTGGTCACGGTCAGGATATGGCCGACGATTTGGGTCATGAACATCCCGCCGATGGCCGCGCACATGCCGCCAAAACCAAACACCGTACTCATCATGTGCTTGGGCGTGTAGTCCATCACCAGGCTCCAAATGTTGGCGGTCCAGGCCTGGTGCGCGCCAATGGCCAGGGAAATCGCAAACACCGCGACCCACAGGTGGCTGGAGCCGGCGGCCATGATCACTCCGACGATGCAGCAGGCAAACAGCAACATCGACAGCAGCCGCGCCTTGATCGGGTTCATCCCGCGTCCGATCAGGAACGAAGACAGGATCCCGCCGCCGATGCTGCCGAAGTCCGCCGTCAGGTAAATGATGATCAGCGGGATGCCCATCTGGGTCACGTTGATGCCCAGGTTGTATTGCTGATTCAGGAACGGCGGCAGCCAGTACAGGTAGAACCAGAACACCGGCGCGGTCATCGAGTAGGCGAGGGCGAAGGCCCAGGTGCCGCGCATGCGCAGGATCCGGCTGAACGGTACGCGGGGTTGTTCCGGTTCGACTTCCTGTTGCACGTAGTCCAGTTCCGATTGCTTCACGCTTGGATGGTCTTCCGGGTTGTAGTACTTCAAGCCCCAGAGCACCAGCCAGATCCCGCCCAGTGCCGACATGCACAGGAACGCCGCCTGCCAACCCCACACGTGGAGGATCAGCGGCAGCAGCATCGGCGTCATCATCGCGCCGACGTTGGTGCCGGCGTTGAAGATCCCGGTGGCCACGGCACGCTCGCCAGCGGGGAACCACAGGCGGGTGGTCTTGACGCAGGCCGGGTAGTTGGCGGCTTCGGTCAGCCCGAGAATGAACCGGCAGACCATAAAGCCCACCGCCGAGGTGGCCAGGCCATGGGCGCCGGTGGCCAGGCTCCACAGCAGCACTGCGCAGAAGAACACGCGCTTGACGCCGACCCGGTCGATCAACCGGCCTTGCAGCACAAAGCCGATGGCGTAACCCACCTGGAACCAGAAGTTGATGTTGGCGTAGTCCATCGCCGTCCAGCTCATTTCCTTGGCCAGGATCGGTTGCATCACGCCGAGGGCGGCGCGGTCGATGTAGTTCAGGGTGGTGGCAAAAAACACCAGGGCCAGCATGCCCCAGCGGGTTTTACCGACAGCCATGGCGCCACGGATTTTGTCACCGATGCCGCTATGGGGATTGCTGTGGCCCACGGCCACGGCGGGATTTTGCGAAGGCATGAGGAAGTACCCGTTTTTTTGAAATTTTTATGGTGTGTTCAGGGTCTTGGTTAACCGAGGCCGCTCAATGGAAGCGGGGCTCAATGTGCTGTCGATGGTGCGCAGCGGCTAAAAAATCGTCAATTCGCCGATTGCCATTCTGTTCGATAATCGCCCATAAAACTAACCGGTTCGTACATTTCAATTGCTGTGATGAACCTGGCGGCCAATAATTTGCCGTAAACAAGACATGCCTCAATGCCGGGAGTCGCCCCATGCAACGCTCCATCGCCACCGTTTCCTTGAGCGGAACCTTGCCGGAAAAACTCGAAGCCATCGCGGCTGCCGGGTTTGATGGCGTGGAAATCTTCGAAAACGATCTGCTGTATTACGACGGCAGCCCGCGTGAAGTTAGGCAAATGTGCGCCGACCTCGGCATTGCCATCACCTTGTTCCAGCCGTTCCGGGACTTTGAGGGCTGCCGCCGCGACCGCCTGGCACGCAACCTGGAGCGGGCCGAGCGCAAGTTCGACTTGATGCAGGAGCTGGGCACCGACCTGGTGCTGGTGTGCAGTAACGCGTCAGCCGATGCCGTGGGCGATGAAAGCATTCTGCTGGATGACTTGAGCCTGCTGGCCGAACACGCTGGCCGCCGGGGCTTGCGCATCGGCTATGAAGCGCTGGCCTGGGGCCGGCACGTCAACACCTGGCAGCAGGTGTGGAACCTGGTGCGCAAGATCGATCATCCGAGCCTGGGCGTGTTGCTCGACAGCTTCCACACCCTGTCTCTCAAGGGCGACCCGAGTGCGATTGCCGAGATTCCCGGCGACAAGATTTTCTTTGTGCAGATGGCCGATGCGCCGATCCTCGCGATGGATGTACTGGAATGGAGCCGGCATTTCCGCTGCTTCCCAGGCCAGGGCGAGTTCGACCTGGCGGGCTTTCTCGCCCCGATCATCAAGAGTGGCTACACCGGGCCGTTGTCCCTGGAAATCTTCAACGACGGCTTCCGCGCCGCGCCGACCCGGGCGAATGCCGCCGACGGCCTGCGCTCGCTGCTGTACCTCGAAGAGAAAACCCGCCAGCGATTGGAGCAAGAAGCGACGCCGGTCCCCGAGATCCTGTTTGAAACCCCGGCCGCCAGCGAATACGACGGCATCGAATTCCTGGAATTTGCCGTGGATGAAAACCTCGGTGCCAAGCTCACTTCATGGCTGGAGCGCCTGGGCTTCGTCAAGGCCGGGCAGCATCGATCCAAGAGCGTCAGCCTGTTGCGCCAGGGCGATATCAACCTGATCCTCAATTGCGAACCCTATTCCTTCGCCCATAACTTCTTCGAGGCCCACGGCCCGTCGTTGTGCGCCACGGCGATCCGGGTAAAGGACAGCGCCAAGGCCCTGGAGCGGGCGGTGGCCTACAAGGGCCAGCCGTATCGTGGGCTGGTCGGCCCCAACGAGCTGGAGCTGGCAGCGGTGCGCGCACCGGATGGCAGCCTGATCTACCTGGTGGACCAGCACGAAGGCGGCCTCTACGACACCGACTTCAACCTGCAACCGGCGAACGCCGCCAGCGGCGGCCTGCTGCGCATCGACCACATGGCCATGGCCTTGCCCGCCGACAGCCTCGACAGTTGGGTGTTGTTCTACAAAAGCTTGCTGGATTTCGAAGCCGACGACGAAGTGGTGCTGCCGGATCCCTATGGCCTGGTGAAAAGCCGGGCACTGCGCAGCCGTTGCAGCTCGATTCGCCTGCCGCTGAATATTTCCGAGAACCGCAACACCGCGATTTCCCACGCGCTGTCGAGCTATCGCGGCTCGGGCGTGCACCACATTGCCTTCGACTGCGCGGACATTTTCGCCGAGGTCAGCCGGGCCAAGGATGCGGGCGTGCCGCTGCTGGATATCCCGCTGAACTATTACGATGACCTGGCGGCGCGGTTTGATTTCGATGACGAGTTCCTCAGCCAGCTCGCGTATTACAACGTCCTCTACGACCGCGATGCCCAGGGCGGTGAACTGTTTCACGTTTATACCGAACCGTTCGAGGGCCGGTTTTTCTTCGAGATCATCCAGCGCAAGAACGGTTACGCCGGCTACGGTGCGGCCAACGTGGCGGTGCGCCTGGCGGCCATGGCCAAGTCCCGCAGCGGTGCGGTGCGCCAGGCCAGGTTGTAAGGTGCCGGCGCTTCCTTCGGCGTGCGGCGCGGCCCATAATCAGCGCCTGCACCTAAGGCCGTGAGCGCACCATGACCCTGACCTCCGAGCTTCCCGCCGCGGCCACCGCACCGCGCAAGAGCCGCAAGAACAACCCGGAAAAGACCCGCGAGAACATTCTCCAGGAAGCCATCGTCGAGTTTGTCACCCAGGGCCTTTCCGGCGCCCGGGTGGACGCGATCGCGGAGCGTATCCAGACCTCCAAGCGCATGATCTATTACTACTTCGGCAGCAAGGAGCAGCTCTACGTCGAGGTGCTGGAGAAACTCTACGGCGACATTCGCAACACCGAGACACGGATGAACCTGACGGCCCTGGAGCCCCGGGAAGCGATCCGCCGGCTGGTGGAATTCACCTTTGATCACCACGATCAGAACGTGGATTTTGTGCGCATCGTGAGCATCGAGAACATCCACAACGCCGAGTATGTAAAGCAGTCGACGTCGATCAAGGCGATGAACAGCAACATCCTCGAGGCCCTTGGCACCACGTTGCGCCGGGGCGCGCAGATGGGGCTGTTCCGCGAAGGGCTGGAGCCGCTGGACGTGCACCTGCTGATCAACTCGTTCAGTTTTTACCGGGTGTCGAACCGCCACACCTTCAGCGAGATCTTTCAGATCGAGTTGTCGGACGAGGCGGTCAAGCAGCGGCATCGGGCGATGATCTGCGAGTCGGTGTTGCGCTACCTGCAGGCTTGAGTTCAACACCGAGCAAAATGTGGGAGCGGGCTTGCTCGCGAATGCGGTGGGTCAGTAAAACATCCGGTGGCTGACACTCCGCATTCGCGAGCAAGCCCGCTCCCCATTTTTGATCCGGTTTCTACAGTTGGGTGGTCATGCTCTGGAAGTGCGCGAGCATGCGCTCTGCATCCGCCACTTCGCCAGTGAACAACTCAAACGCCTTCACCGCCTGAAACACCGCCATGTTGCCGCCATCCAGGGTGAGGCAACCCAGGGCGCGGGCGTTGCGCAGCAGTTCGGTTTCCAGTGGGAAGTAGACGATCTCCGCTACCCACAAGTCGGCGCGCAAGGTGTGCAGCGGCACCGGCATGCCCGGCAGCTTGGCCATGCCCATTGGCGTAGTATTCACCAGGCCATCGGCTTCGGCCATGGCGCTTTCCAGGTCATTGCCGGCCTGCGCCCGGCCGGCACCGAAATGCTGGTTTAGGTTGTCTGCCAGGCTGCGGGCACGTTCGGCGTCCATGTCGAAAATACTCAAGCGTTCCACGCCTTCACCCAGCAGCGCATGGGCGACTGCCGCCCCGGCGCCGCCCGCGCCCATCTGCACCACGAACTTGCGAGCCACATCACTCAAGCCCCGGCGAAAGCCTTCGGCAAAGCCCAGGCAGTCGGTGTTGTGGCCGATGCGTTTACCGTCGCAAAGCACCACGGTGTTCACCGCGCCGATGCCCCGCGCTTCGGGCGACAATTCGTCCAGCAGCGGCAGGATCGCCTGCTTGCACGGGTAGGTGATGTTCAAACCGGTGAAGTTCATCTGTTCGGCCGCCATCAACAGGTCGGGCAGGGCGCGGGTATCCACCTGTAGCCGGTCGAGGTCGATCAGGCGATAGAGGTAACGCAGGCCCTGGGCATCGCCTTCATGCTCATGCAGGGCCGGGGTGCGGGAAGCCTGGATGCCGGCGCCTATCAGGCCGGCCAGAATTCGACGTTTGGACACCGCGCTCATCCCTTCAAGTTCTTGCTGAAGTGTTCGAGGGCGAGGTGATAACCGTGGCTGCCAAACCCGGCCAGCACCGCCTTGGCAATCGGCGACACGAACGAGTGATGACGGAACGCTTCCCGGGCATGCACGTTGGACAAATGCACTTCGATCACCGGTACTTCACTGGCCACCAGTGCGTCGCGGATCGCCACCGAAGTGTGGGTCCAGGCTGCCGGGTTAATCACGATGCCGGCGCAACGGGCGCGGGCGCCGTGGATCCAGTCCAGCAATTCGCCTTCGTGGTTGGTCTGGCGGAATTCGACTTTCAACCCCAGCTGTTCGGCGCTGCGGCCACACAGGGCGGCAAGGTCGGCCAGGGTTTCGTGGCCATAAGTGGCGGGCTCGCGAGTGCCGAGCAGGTTGAGGTTGGGGCCGTTGAGCACCAGCACGATGGGCGGCATAGAGGGTTCTCCACTGTTGTTTTTATGTATGTCGATAAAATGTACTGAATGGTTAATTTGGTCAATCGCGTGGGTGGGAACCGTTCGATTACCGAACGCAGAATGAAAACCACCGTTGTGTGGATCAGAGTTGATATCAATTGAAAATCATTCTCGACAACGCTTAAGATGCCCGCCTGTTTCCTTAACATTCCAGGGAGTCGGTTTGTCGGACGTGGATCTCAAAGGCCTGTTTCTCAAGCACGCCGATACCCTGCGCGGGTATCTCGCACGCAAGGTACGGGACCCGCAGTTGGCCGCAGACCTGGTGCAGGAGAGTTTCCTGCGCCTGGCGCAAAAGCCGGCCGGCGAGCGCATCGACAACTCCCAGGGCTATCTCTATCGCACGGCCGGCAATCTGCTGATCGACCATATCCGCCAGGAGGCGCGGCGCAAGACCGACTCCGTGCCCCATGAGGCGCTGGCCGAGATTGAAGATGAAATGGCCGGGTTGGAGGCTCAGGCGATGGCGCAGCAACAGCGGCAGGCATTGAAGCAGGCACTGGCGGAATTGCCGGAGCGTACCCGGCAGATTTTCCGTCTCAACCGGATCGAGGGCATGACCCATGCCCAGGTCGCACGGCACCTGGATATTTCCGACAGCTCAGTGCAAAAGCACCTGGCCAAGGCGCTGGCGTATGTCATGCAGCGTTTGCAGGAAGGTGAGGCGGGGCCATCCGACGAATGAATTACCGACAAACCCGGGGTCAGACGTCACAGCGTTATATAACGAAAAATTCGAGATTCACACGTGAATAGCCCGGGTCCGCAACAGCACAGCATTACCGAGGCGGCTGCCGATTGGGCGGTGCGCCTGCACGCCGGCGCCCTGACTGATCAGGAGCAGGCCGAGCTGCGCCAATGGATCGCCAGAGACAGCCGCCATGAAGCGGCGCTGCGTTTTGCCGAGCAGACGTGGGCGGCGCTGGGCGAGGTGCATCGCGATGAGACGGTGCATCGCCAGCGGCCGCCCGCTACCGCTGCGCCGGTGCGCGGCCCTCGTCGGCGCAGGCCGTGGCGCATGGCGGCGAGTGTTGCGCTGTTGCTGGTGGTGGCGGGCGTCGGCTGGGTGCGCGGGCCTGAGGCGCTGCTGCAGATGCAGGCCGATTACTTCACCCAAAAAGGCGAAGTGCGCACCGTGCACCTGGCGGACGGCAGCAGCGTGCAACTGGATTCTGCGAGTGCGATCAAGCTGGATTTTGACGGTGTGCAGCGGCGCATCAGCCTGATCAAAGGCTCGGCGATCTTTGATGTGGCGCCCATGGCCGGTGAGGAAAAAAGGCCGTTCGTGGTGCACAGCGCCAGCGGGCAAACCCGTGCCCTGGGCACGCGGTTTGTGGTCGAGCGTGAGGACGACCGGCAGGCCTGGGTCGGAGTGTTGCAGCACAGTGTGGCCGTCACGCTGCAGGCGCTGCCGCAGAAAGCAACTGTGCTCAAGGAAGGCCAGGCTGCGCGCTACAGCCCGGAGAACGGCGTGGTCGCCCTCGACGACTTCGACCTGGAGCGCGCCACCAGTTGGCGTCGCGGTGTGCTGATCTTCGACCGCTTGCCGCTGGCCAAGGTCATCGAACAGCTCAACCGCTACCGGCCGGGCAAGGTGGTGCTGACCAATGCCGACCTCGGCACCCGTGAAGTCAGCGGCGTGTTCCGCCTCGATATGCTCGACACGGCCCTCGGCACCCTGACCGAAGAATTACAGGTGCAGCGCTTTGATCTGGCGGGGCTGAGCCTGATCTATTGATGGGGCGCCGGGCCCCGTTTACGCCCTTTGAAAAAACTTTCAAAAAAACCTTACTGAGTTCCGACGCCTGACACGTCCTGTTAAGTGAGAAGTATTCGCATAAACAAGAATGGTCAGCGAAGGGATAACGTCGATGTCTGCAATCACCAAGGGGCGCAACACCGGTAGCCGGTTGGCCCTTGCCATCCACCTGGGGCTGTTAGCCTCCGCCTGCCAGGTGCAGGCCGCCGAGGCGCCAGTCGGTGAATCACAGCCTGTCACGTTGACGTTTGATATTGCGGCGCAACCCTTGGGCCTTGCCGTACTGACGTTCGCCGACCAGGCCGGGTTGCAAGTGTTGTTCGACAGCGCGCGCCTGCAAGGCCTCACCAGCACCGCGCTCAAGGGCCGTTACAGCGCCCAGGAAGGCCTCGGCCGATTGGTGGGCAGTGCACCGGTGGAATACCGCTTTACCGGGGACCGGCAGGTGACGCTGACTCGCGTCGGCGCCGACCATGACGGTGCGCTGACCGTGGGCACCACCACCATCACCGGCAACACCAACGGCAAGCCAAGCGACTGGGTGTACGACACACCGCGCTCGGTGGCCGTGATCAGTCGCGAGCAGATCGACAAACGCCCACCACGCCACGCCGCCGACATGCTCGAAGAAACCGCCGGCGTGTACACCGCCGTCAACCAGCGTGACCCGGGCCTGTCGGTGAACATCCGCGGCGTGCAGGACTACGGCCGGGTCAACATGAACATCGACGGCATGCGCCAGAACTTCAACGTCAACGGCCACCAGCAGCGCAACGGCACGATGTTGATCGACCCGGAATTCATCTCCAGCATCGAAATCGACAAGGGCAGCCAGTCCGGGCAGGGCGGTGCTGCCGTGTTGGGCGGGATTGCATCCTTCAAGACCCTGGAGGCCAGTGAGTTCCTGGCCGATGGCAAGGACTATGGCGGGCGTCTGCGTGCCGGTAGCGGGATTGGTGAACTGGGTAACGGCACCTATTTCAACGGCAGCGGTGTGTTTGCCTTTGGCGACGAGCGCGGCGACGTGCTGCTGGGGTACAGCGAACGGCATTTTGGCGACTACCGCGCCGGTACTCACAACGACCAGAAACTGGGTACTCATTTGCGCGCTCGTGACTCCCAGCCTGCGGCCTTCGACGATTGGCTGAACAGTGAGGTCGGTGACACCGGCAGCGTGACCCGCTCGCAAATCGTCAAGTTCGGCCTGAACCTGCCCAATGACCAACGGGTGCAACTGAGCTACCTGGAAAGTGACAGCGACAGCAATGACGCGTGGGCCTACACCGCCCCGGATAACCAGAGCGTGTACTACCAGCGCGTCAGCAAGAACAACCTCAATGCCAGGAACGTCGGACTGGATTATCGCTACACGCCGGATAACCCGCTGATCGATTTCAAGGCCAAGGTCTACTACGTCACCACACAGATGGACCGGGACAATGCGCCCAACACCGCGTCGCTGACCTCCGGCAACTATGTGGCGGGCTACACGGATCATTTTCAGACCGATACCTGGGGTGTACAGGGCGACAACACATCGCGGTTCGACTTCGATGCGTTGGGGCATGTGAGTTGGAACTACGGCGTGGAGGTGTATCAAGACAAGTTCAAGCCCAGTACCAACAAGGTCGAGGCCACCAACCTTTCCGGCCTGTTGCCTTACGTTGAAGGCGGGACGCCCGGTGGCAAACGCACCATCGCCAGCCTGTTCAACAACCTGCAGTACGAATATGGCGACTGGCTGACGCTGGATGCGGGCTTGCGGTACGACCGCTATCGGCTGGAAGGGGTCACCGGGATGACGCTGTACCGGCGCGATCGGTTCTACAGCAGCACGGTAGGTGCCAAGCGTGTCGAGGAGGTTTTCGACATTGATAGAGAAGAGGGCCAGTTCTCTCCCACGTTCGGTATCGGCATAAAGCCGGGGCTGGACTGGATGCAACTCTACGCCCGCTGGGGCAAGGGCTGGCGCCCGCCGGCGGTAACGGAAACCTTCATGACCGGGCGTCCTCACGGTGGCAGCTCATCAGAGCGGGTGTTTCCCAACCCGTTCCTGAAACCCGAAGAGTCGCGGGACTGGGAAATGGGCGTGAACGTATTCAAAGAGGGACTGCTGTTCGGTGACGACCGCCTGGGCATGAAGGTGGCTTACTTCGATACCCGGATCGAGAACTTCTCTTTCCTCAATCACAGCGTCAGTTTGCCGGAGACCTCCGTCGGCGGTTTTCTCGGCACGATGGCGTACGTCAATAACACCAACCCCACGCGCTTTCGGGGGGTGGAGTACCAGCTCAACTACGACATGGGGCGGGCGTACGCCAACCTTAGTTACACCCACATGATCGGCAGTAATGAGTTCTGCTCGAAGAACTATTACATGGGCGGGGCGAAGAAGAACGGGCCGTCCACCACACGCTATGAACGCTACACCCGGCCAAACGGCACGACCGGCCTGCGCCCGGTGACCACGTATGAGGTGCTGGACGACGATGTCGCCAACAACAAGGAAAGCTGTGGCCGGATCATGGGCAACGCCACCTATATGCCGGCTGATCGCGGCTCGCTGACCCTGGGCGCGCGCTTCCTGGAAAAGCGACTCGATATGGGCGTCCGCGTGCGCTACAGCTCAGGCAATGGCGAGAACCTCGACTCACAAGGTTATGACTTCATCGACCAGGCGCTATGGCCCCAGTACACCCTCTATGACCTGTACGCCAGCTACTGGATGACCGACCAATTGAACATCGCCCTGGCGCTGGAAAACGCCACCGATGAGGCCTACTTCGTTGCCATGGGGGACGCCAATAACCTGAGCCTGGCGCGCGGGCGAACGTTGAGCGGGATGCTCGAATACAAGTTCTGATCAAGGTGCCACGGCACTTTATCAACCAACGGTTTTGCCCAAGGGTGGGCAAAAAGTGCGCTGTATGAGCGTGCTGATCAATCGTGTTGTTTATAACGAGGTTAAGTGATGACTATTTCTGTTAGTTACGAAGCTGCGCTCGGTGCTTACTCCGTCTCGGACTACCTGACCGACTGGGCACTGGGGTTCAACACTGCGGGTCACGGCAGCAGCAACACCGGCGGCTTCAGCAACGGCTCCCTGAGCGGCGACCAGTATTCGACCCACGGCGCCAACAATTCCGACTACGCCTTCATTGCCGACAGCAACACCAGCAACGGCCTGCACTACGTATTCAACCCGGCGCTGCCAGCCAGCCACAACGAAAACCACTACCTGTGGGGCAACCTGGATAACGTTCAACTGGGCACCGGCCTGGGCGGCGGCAATGGCAGCGACTTCACCCTCGATGCGTTCAAAGTGGCTTTCAACGGCCTCGACTTGAGCGCGGCACAAGGTGCAGGCCGCGTCGGCAATGACGTTCAGAACGTGATCTACAGCCTGATGCAAGGCAACACCTCGGCACTGGAAACCGTGCTCAACAACCTGCTGGACGACTTCGGCCTGTCCACCGCCAACACCTTCGACGAGATCTCGGCCGGCCTGGCAGCACACGCTACGGCAACCACCACCGACGTCGCCCTGGTAGGCGTGCAGGACGTTGCACAGGACTGGGCACTCGCTGCCTGATGTTGCTGCGCAATGAAAAAAGCGAATGGAAGATCGCTCTCCCATTCGCTGCGTAAACCCCGTCGTCGCCGTGAGTTTCGAAGGCCAGGGCGACGGCGGTGACAAATTCTGCGCAGCGGCGCGTGGCGTGTCAAACGCGGGCGGCGCTTCCCGATTTCCCCCATGAGACTCCCTCGATGCGCCATGCCGGCAACGAAACCCTGGCCGCTCTCACGGCCTATAAAAGTGGCTTCCTCAACATTGGCCTGTTTTCGGCAGTGATCAACCTGTTGATGCTGGCCCCGGCGCTGTACATGTTGCAGGTCTACGACCGGGTGCTGGCCTCCGGCAACTCGATGACCCTGTTGATGCTGACGCTGATGATCCTTGGCTTGTTCGGCTTGATGGGCGCGCTGGAGTGGGTGCGCAGCCAGGTGGTGATCCGTCTTGGCACACAGATGGACATGCGCCTGAACCAGCGGGTGTACGACGCCGCGTTCGAGGCGCAACTCAAGGGCGGTACCCAGGCGGCCGGGCAGGCGTTGAGCGACCTGACGACCTTGCGCCAGTTCGCCACCGGCCAGGCGCTGTTCGCATTTTTTGATGCGCCGTGGTTTCCGGTGTACTTGCTGGTGATCTTCCTGTTCCACCCCTGGCTCGGCGTCCTGGCGCTGGCCGGTGCGCTGATGCTGATGGCGCTGGCGTGGGCCAACCAGCACATCTGCCAGGCACCGTTGACTCAGGCCAATCAGCTGTCGATCAGCGCCAGCCAGCAGGCCACGGCCAACCTGCGCAATGCCGAAGCCATCGAAGCCATGGGCATGCTGGCAACCCTGCGTGCGCGCTGGTTTGCCCAGCACCAGGCGTTTCTGGCGGCGCAGAACCTGGCCAGTGAAAAGACCGCTGCCATCAGTGCCTGGTCCAAGGGCGTACGCCTGGCGTTGCAGTCATTGGTCCTCGGTCTGGGCGCATTGCTGGCGGTGCAGGGGGCTATTACGCCGGGCATGATGATCGCCGGCTCGATCCTGATGGGGCGGGTACTGAGCCCTATCGACCAGCTGATCGGCGTGTGGAAACAGTGGAGTTCGGCGCGCCTGGCCTATGAGCGATTGACCCTGATGCTGGCGGCCAACCCGGCGCGCACCGAGCGCATGAGCTTGCCGGCGCCCAGCGGCCAGTTGACGGTCGAACAGGTAAGCGCGTGTGCGCCCGGCAGTCGTCGGCCCGCGTTGGCCAACCTCGGGTTCAGCCTGCCTGCCGGTGACGTGCTGGGCGTGATCGGGCCTTCCGGTTGCGGCAAGTCGACCCTGGCGCGGTTGCTGGTGGGGGCCTGGGCGCCCTTGGCCGGCAAGGTACGGCTCGACGGCGCGGACCTGGCGCAATGGGACAAGCAGCAACTCGGCCCGCACATTGGGTATCTGCCCCAGGACATCCAGCTGTTCGCCGGCAGCATCGCCGACAACATCGCGCGTTTCGGCACCGTGGATTCGGACAAGGTGCTCGCTGCCGCGCAAATGGCCGGCGTGCATCAACTGATCCTGCAGTTGCCCCAAGGCTACGACACCCAACTGGGGGAGGGCGGTGCCGGGTTGTCCGGCGGGCAGAAGCAACGTGTCGCGCTGGCGCGAGCGCTGTACGGCGTGCCTGCGCTGATCGTACTGGATGAGCCCAATTCCAATCTCGATGAGGCCGGCGAGCAGGCCTTGCTCCATGCCATCACCTTGCTCAAGGCGCAGCGTCGCACGCTGGTGCTGATCACCCACAAGACCCCTGTGCTGGCGTTGACGGACCAATTACTGATTCTGCGGGACGGCCAGTTGCAGGCGTTCGGGCCCACGGCGCGGGTGCTGGAGGCCACGCAGAAACCGGCGGCCGCGCCGCCCAAACCGATGTCGGCGATGAGCATGAGCTACCGCCTCGGTGAAGGAAAAAAAGCATGAGCCGACCTGTGCTTGTGACGGACAACAGCGTGCCGCCGGTGAACAACGTGCTGGCGCTGGACGATAAAAAATACGCGCGCCTGGGCTGGTTGCTGGTGCTCGGCGGGTTTGCCGGGTTCCTGGGCTGGGCCACGCTGGCACCGTTGGACAAGGGCGTGGCGGTGTCCGGCAAGGTCATGGTGTCGGGGCACCGCAAGACGGTGCAGCACCCCGCGGGCGGGATCGTCGAGCGGATCGAGGTGCGCGATGGCGAGGTGGTAAGCGCCGGCCAGGTATTGGTCCGCCTGAAGGAAACCCCGTTGCGCGGGCAGATGCAGTCTTTGCGCAGCCAGTTCATTGCGTCCCGCGCCAGCGAAGCGCGCTTGAGTGCCGAGAGCGAAGGCTTGTCGGCCATCGTCTTCGGCCCCGAACTGCTGAACGAGCCTGAGGCCGCCGCCACCTTGAGCCTGCAACGGCAACTGTTCAGCAGTCGCGCCCAGGCCCTGGCCACGGAGCAGCAAGGTCTGCGGGAAACCATCGCCGGGGCCGAGGCACAATTGCGCGGCACCCGGGAATCCCAGGCCAGCAAAGTGCTGCAACGCACCGCGATGAATGAACAACTGCAAGGCCTGCGCGAGCTGGCGCGGGACGGCTACATTCCGCGCAATCGGCTGCTGGAAAATGAACGGCTGTATGCCCAGCTCGACGGTGCGATTGCCGAGGATTTCGGCCGCATCGGCCAGTTGCAACGGCAAGTCCTTGAACTGCGCCTGCGCATCCGCCAGCTCGGCGAAGACTTCCAGAAAGACCTGCGCGGCCAACTGGCCGAAACCCGCACCCGCAGCGACGACTTGCGCAACCGGTTGGCCTCGGCCGAATTCGAACTGGCCAACAGCCTGGTGCGCGCGCCGGCGACTGGCGTGGTGGTGGGGCTGGAGGTGTACACCGAAGGCGGCGTGATCAAGCCCGGCCAGGCGCTGATGGACATCGTGCCCCAGGGCGAACCACTGCTGGTGGAAGCGCGGGTGCCGGTGCAGATGGTCGACAAGGTGCACCCGGGCTTGCCGGTGGAGTTGCTGTTCTCGGCGTTCAACCAGAGCACCACCCCACGCATTGCCGGTGAAGTGACGCTGGTGTCGGCCGACCGCCAGGTCGACGAGCGCACCGATGAGCCGTATTACACCTTGCGCGCCCAGGTCAGTGCAGCTGGCATGCGCCAGCTCGACGGCTTGCAGATTCGCCCGGGCATGCCGGTGGAAGCGTTCGTCAAAACCGGTGAGCGCTCGATGCTCAACTACCTGTTCAAACCCTTGCTGGATCGGACTCACATGGCGTTGGTGGAAGAATGAAGGCGCTGTTATTCGGTCTGTGTTGTGCCTGCAGTGGATCGGTTCAGGCGCTGGGATTGCTCGACGCCTATGACTTGGCCCTGCGCAACGATCCGACGTTTCAGGCGGCAATCCAGGAGCGCGAGGCCGGCGAGGAAAACCGCATCATCGGCCGCGCCGGGCTGTTGCCGAACCTGTCCTGGAGCTATAACAACTCGCGCAATGAGTCCGAAGTCACCCAGTCGACGGCGGTGGGCAACGTCACCAGCGACCGCGATTACCGCAGCTATGCCTCGACCCTGACCCTGCAACAACCGCTGCTCGATTACGAAGCCTATGCGCGCTATCGCCAGGGTGCAGCGCAGGCGCTGTTTGCCGATGAACGCTTTCGCAGCAAGAGCCAGGAACTGGCCGTGCGGGTGTTGAGCGCCTACAGCCAGGCGTTGCTGGCCCAGGAGCGGATCGAGCTGAGCCGCGCCCAGAAACGCGCGTATGCCGAGCGCCTGCAACTCAATGAACGGCTGCTCAAGGGCGGCGAGGGCACCCGCACCGATGTGCTGGAAACCCAGGCACGCCTGAGCCTGGCCCAGGCCGAAGAGATCGAATCCCTGGACACCCAGGACGCAGCCTTGCGCGAGCTGGAAGCGATTGTGGGCCAGCCGTTGCAGATAGACGAGTTGGCGCCGCTGACTCGCCAGTTCGAGATCCCGCCGCTGGAGCCCAACCGTTTCGAGACCTGGCGGGAAATGGCGATGGCCAACAACCCGGAGCTCAAATCCCAGCACCACGCGCTGGACGTCGCCGAATACGAAGTGGAGCGCAAGCGCGCCGGGCACATGCCCAAGGTCAGCCTGTATGCGAGCAGCCGCCAGACCAGCTCGGATTCGGAAAGCAGCTACAACCAGAAGTACGACACCAACAGCGTCGGCATCCAGGTCAGCCTGCCGCTGTTCGCCGGTGGCTCGGTGTCGGCGTCAACCCGTCAGGCCGCCAATCAACTGTCCCAGGCCCAATATGAACTGGACGCGCAGACCGCCAGGACGCTGATCGAACTGCGCAAGCAATTCAACCTCAACACCAGCGGCGCGGCCAAAGTGCGGGCGTATGAAATGGCGGTCAGCTCGGCCACCGCCCTGGTGACGGCGACGAAGAAAAGCGTGACCGGTGGCGAGCGCGTCAACCTCGATGTGCTGGATGCCGAGCAGCAACTGTTCACGGCCCGCCGTGACCTGGCGGATGCGCGGCATGCGTATCTGCTGGCGCGGATACAACTGAAGTATTTTGCAGGGTTGCTCAACGAGCAGGACCTGCGGGCGTTGGCGGGGTATTTCCAGCCATCGGCATGATGGCTATATCGGCTAACACACCGATCCACTGTGGGAGCTGTCGAGCCTTGGCGAGGCTGCGATGGCGGCGGGACTGATGACATTTTTCTGTCTGACCCACCGCCATCGCGGCCTCGCTAAAGCTCGACGGCTCCCACATTTTGATCTTTGCAGTGCTGGGGATTTAACGCCGGGTCAGCAACACACCCGATTCCATGTGGTGCGTCCACGGGAACTGGTCAAACATGGCGCACTGGGTAATCCGGTGCGTGTCATGCAGTTGCGCAATGTTCGCCGCCAACGTCTCCGGGTTGCAGGAGATGTACAGGATGTTCTCGAAGCGTCGGGTCAGCTCGCAGGTGTCCGGGTCCATGCCGGCACGCGGCGGGTCGACGAACACGCTGCCAAACTCGTAGCTCTTGAGGTCGATGCCGTGCAGGCGGCGGAACGGCCGCACTTCATTCAAGGCCTCGGTCAGCTCTTCGGCAGACAAACGCACCAGGGTGACGTTATCCACCGCGTTTTCATCGAGGTTGCTCAGCGCCGCGTTCACTGAAGTCTTGCTGATCTCGGTGGCCAGCACTTTGCGCACGCGAGTGGCCAGGGGCAGGGTGAAGTTGCCGTTGCCGCAGTACAGCTCCAGCAAGTCGTCACTGCGATCGCCCAGGGCTTCGAATGCCCAGTTGAGCATCTTCTGGTTCACCGTGCCGTTGGGCTGGGTGAACGCGCCTTCAGGCTGGCGATAGCTGAAGGTGCGACCGCCGACGTCGAGTTTCTCGACCACGTAATCGCGGCCGATCACATCGCGCTTGCCCTTGGAGCGGCCGATGATGCTGACGTTCAGGTCCGCCGCCAGCTTGTTCGCCGCCGTATGCCAATGCTCATCCAGCGGGCGGTGATAGCACAGGGTAATCATCGCGTCGCCGGCCAGAGTGGTGAGGAACTCCACCTGGAACAGCTTGTGGCTCAGGGCGGCGCTGGCTTGCCAGGCGGCCTTGAGTTGCGGCATCAACTGGTTGATGCGCAGGCTGGCAATCGGAAACTCTTCAATGAGGATCGGCGTGCGCTTGTCCTCCTGGGAGAACATTGCGTAGTGGCGCTGACCCTCTTCGCGCCACAGGCGGAACTCCGC
The DNA here is from genome assembly GCF_013385565.1 of Pseudomonas sp. E6002. Classification (NCBI taxonomy): domain Bacteria; kingdom Pseudomonadati; phylum Pseudomonadota; class Gammaproteobacteria; order Pseudomonadales; family Pseudomonadaceae; genus Pseudomonas; species Pseudomonas sp. E6002. Next base: position 187,478 of record NZ_JACAPT010000029.1, read on the forward strand.
CCGCAGGCGGAAGTTCTGCAACGGCGAGTCGAAAACCTGAGGCTCTGGCGCGTCGAACGGCGCCAGCAGGTCACGCAGGCGCGTGACCTTTTCTTCCAGTTGAACGGTGTAGCTTGCGGCGTCAAAAGTCATGCGTTGAACCAGCCCAGCTTGATCACAAACAGAATCGACAGGATCACCAGCGCCGGGTTCAGCTCACGGTAGCGGCCCGAAAGCAGCTTGATGGCGGTCCAGGCGATGAAACCGAAGGCAATGCCGTTGGCGATGGAATAAGTGAATGGCATCGCCAGGGCGGTGATCACCACCGGTGCGGCGACGGTGATGTCGTCCCAGTCGATTTCGGCCAGGCCCGAGGTCATCAGCACGGCCACGAACAGCAGCGCCGGTGCGGTGGCGAAGGCCGGAACGCTGGCCGCCAGTGGCGAGAAGAACAGCGCCAGCAGGAACAGGATCGCGACCACCACGGCGGTCAAACCGGTACGGCCACCGGCGCTCACGCCCGCCGCCGATTCGATGTAGCTGGTGGTGGTCGAGGTGCCCAGCAGCGAGCCGGCCATGGCCGCCGTACTGTCAGCGATCAGCGCGCGGCCCATTTTCGGCATGTGGCCGTCCTTGCCCATGAGACCCGCGCGCTTGGCGACGCCGATCAGGGTGCCGGAGTTGTCGAACAGGTCGACGAACAGGAACGCGAAAATCACGCTCACCAGGCCGATGTCCAGGGCGCCCTTGATGTCCAGTTGCAGGAAGGTCGGGGCCAGCGAAGGTGGCATCGACATCACGCCGCCGAACGGGGTGAAGCCCAGCACGATGGAGGCGATGGTCACCACCAGGATGCCGATCAATACCGCGCCGCGCACTTTCAGGGCTTCCAGCGCAACGATCAGCGCGAAGCCGAGGGTGGCGAGGATCGGCGCGGGTTGTTTCAGGTCGCCCAGGCCCACCATGGTGGCCGGGTTGCTGACCACGATGCCGGCGTTGTGCAGGGCGATCAGCGCCAGGAACAGGCCGATACCCGCCGCAATCGCCGAGCGCAGGGGCAGCGGGATGCTGTTGATGATCCATTCACGGATGCGGAAGATCGACAGCAGGAAGAACAGCACTGCCGAGATGAACACCGCACCCAGCGCCACTTGCCAGGTGTGGCCCATGTGCAGGACCACGGTGTAGGTGAAGAATGCGTTGAGGCCCATGCCCGGTGCCAGGGCAATCGGGTAGTTGGCGATCAGGCCCATCACGGTGGAACCGATGGCCGCCGCCAGGCAGGTCGCAACAAAGACCGCGCCCTTGTCCATGCCGGTCTCGCCGAGAATGCTCGGGTTGACGAACAGGATGTAGGCCATGGCCAGGAAGGTGGTGACGCCCGCGAGAATCTCGGTGCGCACATTCGTGTTGTGTGCCTTGAGTTGAAACAGCTTTTCCAGCATGCCTGCTCCCTGTGACGCTATCTTGCGTCGTTATTTGTTGACCTCTAAGTCAAAGCACAAACTGCGCCAAGCGCCTGTGGTTCCAGAGAGGATCGGAAAAAGCGGCGCATCATACCAGCAGCCGAGGGCCAGTGGCGCATAGGCTTGATCATGGCCTTGAGGCATACTGCGCCGACGTTTATTACAGGGTCATCGACAGCATGAAAAAAGCCAGCGCCTGGAGTCTAGCTCTGTTCGGTTGCATCGGCCTGTGGCTCGGTGCGGCACCGGCGTGGGGCGCGCCTGCACCGGCGTTGAGCGAGGTGCGGGTATTCAAGGTTCAGTCGGCCAAGTGCACTGAAACCATTCCCGAGCGGGCCGACAGCACCCAGATGTGCACGCACCGCGGGCAGACACTGGTGTACGTGATGGAAGTCGGCCTGGGCAACAGCCCACAGGCATTTTTCGACGGCGCGTCGGTGCCCCGTATCAGCACCACCGCCATCTGCCAGGTGGGTTCCATCAGCCAGCCATGCAGCGGCGCGGGAACGTTGATGGGCTACATCTATACGTTCCAGCTGGATAATGTCGAAGCCGGCGGCACGTTCCAGTACAGCAACACCTCGATCAACCCACCGCGCAACCAGTTGGTCACCACCCTCGGCATTCGCTGATCGCCACCCATCAATTGCCTTGAACGCTCATAACCCCGGGAAGTCGTACCGCTAAGACGGCGACTTCCCAGAACGCCGCGATTGCACACCAATCCGTGAGGTGTTTATGAGCGCAACCCCCAATGGCGCGGCGGCCAAGCCGTTCGTCAGTCATCCGATACGCCTGACCCTCAATCGGGACCCCATCCAACTGGATGTATTGCCCTGGACCACCCTGCTGGACCTGCTGCGCGAGCAACTGGACCTGACGGGCACCAAGAAGGGCTGCGACCACGGCCAGTGCGGTGCCTGCACCGTGTTGCTCAACGGTAAGCGGGTGAACGCCTGCCTGACCCTGGCGGTGATGTGCGACGGTGCCGAGTTGATCACCATCGAAGGCCTGGCCTCGGGCGACGACCTGCACCCGATGCAACAGGCCTTTATCAAGCACGATGCCTTCCAGTGTGGCTACTGCACGCCGGGGCAAATCTGCTCGGCGGTGGGCCTGGCCCGTGAAGGCCGCGCCCACGACACCGCGCAGATCCAGGAACTGATGAGCGGCAACCTTTGCCGCTGCGGCGCCTACAACAACATCCGCGATGCCATCGAAGAAGCCTTGCCGGCGTGCCGCGTGCAGGGAGGTGAGCAATGAATCCCTTCCATTACAGCAAGCCGGCCGACGTGCAGGAGGCGGTGCACCTGGTCAGCCCGGCGTCGCGGTTTATCGCCGGTGGCACCAACCTGCTGGACCTGATGAAAGAGAACATCAGCCGCCCGGAGCACCTGATTGATATCACCGGGCTGCCACTTCGCGACGTGGAAGAAACTCCCGGGGGCGGCTTGATGATCGGTGCCCTGGTGAGCAACGCCGACCTGGCCTGGCACCCGCTGATCGAGGAACGTTACCCGCTGCTGTCCCAGGCCATCCTCGCCGGCGCCTCGCCGCAATTGCGCAATATGGCCAGTACCGGCGGCAACCTGCTGCAACGCACCCGTTGCTACTACTTCTATGACGCTGCCGTGCCCTGCAACAAACGCGAGCCCGGCAGCGGTTGCCCGGCGCGGGTCGGTTTGAACCGCATCCACGCGATCCTCGGCGCCAGTGACCAGTGCGTTGCCACCCATCCTTCTGACATGTGTGTGGCCCTGGCCGCCCTGGATGCGCGGGTGCATGTGCAGGGCCGGGGTGGTGCGCGGGTCATCGAGTTCGCCGACTTTCACCGGCTGCCGGGCGATGCGCCCCAGCGGGATAACCAGTTGGCCGACGACGAACTGATCACCGCCATCGAGTTGCCTGCCGATCACCTGGCTGACCACAGTCACTATCTTAAAATCCGTGACCGGGCTTCCTACGCCTTCGCCCTGGTATCTGTCGCGGCGGCGCTGGAGCTGGATGGCGATGTGATCGTCGACGCCCGCCTGGCCCTGGGCGGCGTCGCCCACAAGCCATGGCGTGATCGTGCGGTGGAAGCCGCGCTGATCGGCCAGTCCGTCAGCCGCGAAACTTTCAGCACTGCCGCCGAAACCCTGCTGCTGGACGCCGAGCCGCTGGAGCACAACGGCTTCAAGATCAAACTGGCACGCCGCGCGATCATTCGCGCCCTGAGCGATGCCGCTGTTGCAGGAGCCACGTCATGAGCGCAATCGGCAAACCGTTGGACCGGGTCGACGGTCTGCTCAAGGTCACCGGGCAAGCGCGCTATGCCGGTGAGTTTCCCGAGGATGGCTTGCTGCACGGCAGCGTGGTGTCGAGCAACATCGCCAAGGGCCGGGTCATCCGCATTGATGCGTCCCAAGCCCTGGCGCTGCCCGGTGTGGTGATGGTGCTTGATCACCTCAACCGCCCGAAACTGGCCAGCTACGACGACAGCTACGCCGATGCCGATGCTGCCGACGGCTCGCCGTTTCGCCCGCTGTACAACGACCGCGTGCTCTACAGCGGCCAGCCGTTGGCATTGGTGATTGCCGACAACCTGGAGCTGGCGCGCCACGCCGGTTCCCTGGTGCAGATCGAATACGCCGCCGAGCCTGCCGAGACCGATCTGCTGGCCTTGCAGGAGCAGGCGCACCCGTCGCCGCAAACACCGCCCAAGCCGCGCGGCAACTTCCAGGCCGAATGGACCGGCGCCGCCACGAGCCTGGATCTGCACTACAGCACGCCCATCGAACACCATAACCCCATGGAACCCCACGCCAGTACCGTGCTGTATCAGCCGGACGGCACCCTGCATATCCACGACAAGACCCAGGGCCCGCAGAACTGCCAGGCCTATGTGCAGAAAGTCTTCGGCCTGGATAAAAGCCAGGTGCGGATCTTCGCCGCGTTCGTCGGCGGCGCCTTTGGTTCCGGTCTGCGCCCGCAGTACCAGTTGCCGCTGGCAGTGATGGCATCGCTGGCCCTGAAGCGTTCGGTGCGCGTCACCCTCACGCGCCAGCAGATGTTCACCTTCGGTTATCGCCCGCGTACCTTGCAGCGCCTGCAACTGGGTGCTGCCGCCAATGGCCGCTTGCTTGCCCTGGGCCACACCGCCATCGGCCAGACCTCGCGCTTCGAGGACTTCAGCGAACACGTGGTGGAATGGAGCGGCATGCTTTATCACTGCGATAACGTGCTGCTGACCTACAAGCTGGTGCCGCTGGACGTGTTCACACCGCTGGACATGCGCGCCCCCGGCGCAGCGCTGGGGGTGATCGGCCTGGAATGCGCGATGGATGAACTGGCCTGCGCCCTGGGCATCGACCCGGTGCAATTGCGGCTGATCAACTATGCCGAGCGCAATCAGAACGAAGACAAGCCCTGGTCCAGCAAAGCGTTGCGCGAATGCTACAGCGAAGGTGCCGAGCGTTTTGGCTGGAGCCAGCGCAACCCGGAGCCGCGAAGCATGCGCGATGGTCGCCAACTGATCGGTTGGGGCATGGCCGGTGGCGTGTGGGAGGCCCTGCAAATGAAAGCCAGCGCCAAGGCGCGGATCGACCACCTGGGCAAGCTCACGGTCAGCAGTGCCACCACCGATATCGGCACCGGCACTTACACGGTCATGGCGCAGATCGCCGCCCAGGCCAGCGGCGTGCCGGTAGGCGATGTGACGTTCCTGCTGGGGGATTCATCGCTGCCGACGGCGCCGTTGCAGGGCGGCTCGTTTACCGTGTCGTCGGTGGGCAGCGCGGTGCAACAGGCCTGTGAAGCGTTGAACGCCAAGCTGTTGGACATTGCGCGCAAGACGTACCCGGCGTTCAAAGACGCTGAGTCGGCGCGGTTTGAGAACGGCCAGCTGCACGCCGGTGACCAGCGCATCTCCCTGGCGCAATTGGTGCAAGACAGCGGCGAGCAGGCGCTGGAAGTGCAGGTGGATTGCGAGCCGGGCAAACAGCGCGAAGGCTATGCCTCTGCCACGCATTCGGCGGTGTTTGTCGAAGTGCGGGTGGATGAGGACCTGGGCACCATCAAGGTCAGCCGGGTGGTCAGTGCGATTGCGGCCGGGCGGGTGGTCAATCCGAAGATGGCCCGTAGCCAGATTCTCGGCGGTGTGGTCTGGGGCATCGGCATGGCGTTGCATGAGGAGACCCAGGTCGATCACGCATTGGGTCGCTCCATGAACCACAGCCTGGCCGAATACCACATTCCGGTAAACGCGGATATCGGCGAGATTGATGTGCTGTTTGTCGAAGAACACGACGAGATCGTCAACGCCCTTGGGTCCAAGGGCGTCGGCGAGATCGGGATAGTCGGGGTGGCGGCGGCGGTGGCCAACGCGGTATATCACGCCACCGGCAAGCGGGTGCGGGACTTTCCCGTCACCCTCGACAAGGTCTTCTAAACCTTGGCGGGCTCTTCCACCGGCACATGCATGCGGTCGCGGTTGGCCAGGGTCGGGAACAGTTTGATCCAGACCCCGGTCACCACCAGCGTGCCGATGCCGCCCATGACCACGGCGGGCACGGTGCCGAACCAGTGGGCGGTGATCCCGGACTCGAACTCGCCCAACTGATTCGACGCGCCGATAAACAGCCCGTTGACCGCGCTCACCCGGCCGCGCATTTCGTCCGGGGTTTCCAGTTGCACGAACGAGGCGCGGATCACCATGCTGATCATGTCCGCTGCGCCCAGTACCACCAGTACCGCCAGGGAGAACCAGAACGAGGTCGACAGGCCGAACGCGATGGTGGCTACGCCAAACACCCCGACTGCCGTAAACATGATCCGCCCCACATGCCGGTCGACGGCAAACCGCGCCAGCCACAACGACATCAACAACGCCCCGACCGCTGGCGCCGAGCGCAGCAGCCCAAGGCCCCACGGCCCGGTCAGCAAAATGTCCTTGGCGAACACCGGCAGCAAGGCCGTGGCGCCGCCCAGCAATACGGCGAACAGGTCCAGGGAAATCGCGCCGAGGATGTCCGGCCGACTGCGGATAAAACGAATCCCGGCCAGCAACGAATCCATGGTCGCCTTGGCCTTGTTCAGCGGCGTCTGGCGCGCGGGCAGGTTGAGGGTCAGCACGCAGGCGATCAGGTACAGCACCACCGTGGGGCCGTAGACCCAGACACTGCCAAAGGCGTACAGCAGACCGCCCAGCGCCGGCGCCACGATGGTGGCCAATTGCTGCGCCGACTGCGACGACGCCACGGCGCGGGGAAACAGTGCAGTGGGCACGATGCTCGGCAGCAGGGCCTGGGTGGTGGGCATTTCAAACGAGCGGGCTGCGCCCAGCAGGAATGCCAGGATAAAAATCATCTCGCGGGTGACATTGCCGGTCAGTCCGCCGATTGCCAGGGATAGCGCGATCAACGCTTGAACGGTCTGGCAGATGGCTGCGACCTTGCGCCGTTCATAGCGGTCGGCCACATGGCCGGTGTGCAGCATGAACAGTACCCGCGGTACGAACTCCACCAGGCCGACCAAGCCCAGGTCCAGCACGTTGCCGGTCAGTTGGTAGAGGTTCCAGCCGATGGCCACGGTGAGCATCTGGAAACCGCTGGCGGTGAAGATCCGCGCCAGCCAGAACGCGATGAAAGGGCGGTGGTGACGTAACAGCAGCGCGGGTTCACTGGGCATCGGGGAGACGGGTCTGGGTGGGGGAACGGTGAGGTTATCACCAACTTGTAACCAATAGTTGCGTAGGAGGGTTGGGCGGGGGATATGGGCAGCTGATTGGGTACATATCCGTTGCTGCGGTAACGGCCGCTTATGGTTCCGCTCTTACAGCGGGTCACTTTTGGCAAACGCCCCAAAAGTAACCAAAAGGTCTTTGCCCCACCACTCGGTGCCTCGCTTAGGCTCGGCATGCCCGCACTCCGGCCCGGTTCCGCGGGCCGCCGCGACGGGCCATCCATGGCCCGGCGCGGCTAAATCGGCATCCTTGCCGATTTACCC